>NZ_AUMC01000010.1:339732-679464 GCF_000443995.1 Bacteriovorax sp. BAL6_X | reverse complement strand
TCTTAATCCATACTTATGGTTCGTCATGGAACCAGAAAAGGCTTCACCTGCAATACTTGTCCCCATTGCAAACTCAATATCATTTGCGACATCTCGACCACCATAAAACGCTCCGCCACTACCTTGAACCATTACCATTCGATCAGCGGCAATACCAACAGTCGCCGAAGCTTCAGGTGTAATCCCAGGCTCTTGAAATAAAGCGATAAAATCATTTCCGTCGACTGCATCATCAGCAACAACATGAAGTTTTCTTGTAGGAGATGCTGTACCAATTCCAACATTACCACCAGTGAATGAAATATCACTTCCACTAGTCGCCCACTGAGTTGCGCGATCATCAACATAAGTCTTTATCGAACTTACCGATGGAGCTTGCCCCGTTTCTGTTCCGGCCATTGAGTTAATGACAAGGTTTGAGTTTGCAGCAATGGAAGTTGAATGAGCATTTAATTGCCCTTGAACTTTTCCTAATGCTTCTAAGATTGTATCAGTTGCCGCAACACTTGAAGCGGCACCAGTTGAGAAGCCAGTTAAAGCAACATCAACTGCAGGGTTATAATTAATAATTGAATCCGCAAGCTTATCCCCTGCTCCAACTTGAGCAATCTTGCCATTTGTTGTCCCCACATCAACCGCAAGAGTTCCAGTTGAAGTAATGGTTCCACCTGTAAGACCTGTTCCACCGGTAACAGAAGTAACAGTACCACCACTTCCAGTAGGCCAAGAAGTTCGACAGTCACCACCGATACAAAGCTCTGTCCCTTTAACTCTTCCGACAACTTCAAGCATTTCAGATGGGTTTGTAGTTCCAATACCGACTCGTCCACTAGAATTTGTTGTTAGAACCTTGCTCCATCCAGACCAAACGCCACTATAGCGATAGCGCAGGTACATATCTGTACCATTGTAAGGAATCGCATATTGAGTCATATTCCCATTACCATTTTTAGAATTGTATTCATATGAGAATGGATGGAAGTAGTATGAAGGGCCTGGCCCATTTGGCGCATCCCCCATTAGAAGTGTGTAACCACTACCTGGCCTTGCGTTACTTGCATCATCCCAATCGAGAACTCCAGAAGTCGTTCTTGCACCAAAACCACCAGTGATTTGTCCATCAACTTCAAGTGCTGTTATTGGCGAGTTCGTCCCAATACCAACTCGTCCGCTATCAAAGTAGATATCACTTGCAGAATTTGTCCACTGAGACTGATTAACACCAGCTATTTCAGTTGTAACATAATTTTTCATGGCATTTACTGAAGCGGCTTGCCCAGTTTCATTTCCTGCCGTTGAATTAATAACCAAAGTTGAATTACCAGCAATCGAAGATGCGTGAGCATCTAACTGCCCCTGAATTTTACCAAAGGCCTCTAGAACCGTATCTGTTGCCACAACACTAGAAGCAGCTCCTATTGCATACCCTGTTAACGCTACATCAAGAGCAGGGTTATAATTAATAATTGAATCAGCTAGCTTATCTCCCGCCCCAACTTGAGCAATCTTGCCATTTGTTATTCCCACATCAACAGCAAGAGTTCCAGAGGAAGTAATCGTTCCTCCAGTAAGCCCTGTCCCACCAGTGACAGAAGTAACGGTTCCAGCATTTCCTGTCGGCCAAGCTGTGCGACAGTCGCCCCCAATGCAAACTCCTGTTGCTTTTATATTGCCATCAACATCTAATTTTTGCGTTGGTGCTAAAACGCCAATACCTACTCGTCCAGCATTTGTTACTGCTAAACTTTCAATTTGAGTTGCATCCACATCGCTTACAATTCTAAATGAATGATAAGCATTATTGACGCCTTCATTTGCAATAAGAAGACCCGACATGTTAGAAAGATTAGTAAGACTCGAGATATCAGCATCAGTTGCACCAAAGCGCATAATATTTAAATCGTTAGCACTACCAACAACATGTAAAGGCCCCAAAGGAGTATTCGTTCCTACACCAACAAAACCAGTATTAAAATAAATATCCAAACCAGAATCTGTCCACTGCGAAGAAGTGATACCACCAGTTTGTGCTGTCACATAATTCTTTACAGCATTTACAGAAGGAGCAATTGTCGTTTGCACTCCACTCATATCATCAATAACTTTCGCATCTGCCGCAGAAGTTGCAAAAGTATCGACGTACGTTTTAACGACATTCTCTGTGGCAACAGCAGAAGTCGTTCCAAGAGGGCCAGCACTATTTACAGTTAGGCCAACATCACTTGGAGTTGCCCCTGTCTTGTTAATCTTTGACCAAGAAATCGCTGCGTTCGTATTGATATCAGCATCCACAATTAAGTTGTCTTGAATATCACTTGCTGTCGTTGAAGGAGGAGTTGTTGAACCACCTGTCACTCGTCCATAATCATCAACTGTTACAGAATAATAAGTATCACTAGTCACAACGGCTGGAAGTCCAATGACTCCCGCATTATTCACAAGAGTTGAATCAACAGCAACTGCTGCTGTTTGATCCACACATTCAAATTCATTTGAAGCATTTACAGAAACAACCTGTCCTGTTGAACAAGAACCAGTGAAGTCAACGCTATCAGGAGTGACAGCATCGTTTGCAATCGTTTCAGCAAGAGCTGCATGATTGGCATAAACTGCAATTGGAGTTGCTAGAATATTTTGAGAATCATAGACAACTGGATTCATCGCATCCGTTATGTCTGTTACTTGAATCACTAAAGTTTCATTTGTTGGAATAGCATCGATCACACTTGCAATACCAGCAAAGTCTAACTCAACTGTGTAAATTCCATTTGAAAGTGGAACAGCACTAATTGTCTGAGTTCCCCTATTTATTCCAGTTGTGCCAGAATAAAAAAGATCAAATTTAAGATCGGGAGTTCCAGTAACTGGTGTGCCATTTGTCAGGACAAGACGGCCAGAGTAGCCAAGCTTTGTTGTCGACGCAAAAGCGCTTAGATTTAAGAATAGACCTAAACAAATTGCTAAAATAAATATTAATTTTCGACTAACGTACAACTAACTTCCTCTGTTAATACAGTGGTGTATCGACATTTTAAGTCAATTTATTAACTAAAAGAAATTTAATAACTTAGAGAGGAATAATTTGCACAACCTAAAGAAAGCTGCCAAGAATTAGTGTAACTTTCGGCCCTATTGATGAGTTATAGTATAGAGCCCTTGTTTATTTGAAGTAATCCCTTGCTCATTACTTAGCTGACCTGAATTAGAAGTATTTGGAGTTGCTTGGAAATGACCATAGCCAACAAAGCCTCCATAAGTAGTACGAACTCCAGAAATAACGGAAGTCTTTCCCGTCCCCGTAAAGGCCGCAATGGCAAAATCTCTTACCACAACATTTTGTACCTGACATGAAATGATCCCGAGATTTCGATCCTCGATAACTGTTGCAATATAGTTATCTCCTGTTACGAAGTCAGTAATTCCTATTAATTGATCAATCTGTTGAGTGGCCGGATCAAGGCCAGAGACATCAACATCCGATGCAATTGATGTAAAACCAGAAACATTATAATCATGATAAATTTGATCACATGTCCAATTAAGACCTCCTGCACCTGGATTTGTCCCTTTAAAGTTAATCTGATGATAATAATAGTTTGATTTACCAAAATCAGCGGACTGAGTGTAATTCGATACAGAATTAAATGTTGTTTGTGCGTAGACTTTTGGAAATGTTACCATTAAGTCTGGCGGAGTTGAGTCAATATGATAGGTCAATTCGGCCACCTCTGTTGAGCTCGTTGTACTCAATGATTCAGCAAAATATGACAGGCCAAACTCTCCATCCACAGTACCGACTGCAATTGGACCAGAGTATATTGTAGGTGTTGAGACAGGGTCACAAAATCCCCCACCAGCTTGTAAACAATATGATATTTTTGAATTCTCACTACAAGTGATTGTTACATTGATTGTTGCTGAATACATTCCCTCAGCACGATCCACAGAACATGTCACAGGAGTAATCACAGGATCACTTGAGCTTCCACTTCCATTTGATGATGACGAAGATGTATCAGTGTCATCCGAATCATCAGTTGTTGAAATTGATGAGCCACTCTTAACACCAAGATCATCATTTGATATTGAAGCAACTGAGTTAGTAGAACTTGTTCCACCACTATCAGAAGAAAAGTTATTTGTCCCAGAGCTATCGCCACCAGAATGGCCTGTATCTCCACCGCTATTTGAAGGGCCAGCATATGAGCCTCCTGCAGAAATACTTCCACGGCCACTGCCACCACCTAAATTTTCTTCATAGCTTGAGCCTTCTAATTGCTGAGCTTCATAGGCAGGATCTCTCACAACCTTGCCACCGACATTCACACGTGATGCTTCATTCTTTCTTTTTCTCGTAGGAAATTGTCGACTGATCTCCTCCTCAAAAGAAGAAGGTCGACGCTTTGATCGTCCATATTCATCTACTTCTTGCCCTTCGAATCTCTCTTGAGAGTCAAGAGAGTCTGAAAGCATTTTATCTTCAGGAGAAGTTGAGGACTCAGGAGCGAGGAAGCTAAAATAAGAAACAACTGCAGCTAATGCTCCAGCACCAAATATATTTCTTAAAAGTGAGCGAAATTCTGAACTCAAATAAACACCTTCCCCTACTCTTCTTATCGGTTAATTTTAATATATCTTTAAATAAATCAATAATTGAGTAGGAAAAGGCGCCAATATTAGTAAATAACTAAAATTATATGCCAAGTATTCTTGTCAGTGCTAAACAAGCTCCGAGTTCGTTAAATGCAGATACTGATAGTGCTTTTCGTATTGAGTTACAGCATCAGCAACAATTTGTTCTTTCGAATAACCATAGATATCGTACTCTTGCCCTCCACTAAGTAGGAAAACTTCTGCACGATAATACTTCTCTTGATTACCAGGTAAGAAATCAGGAACTTCGAAAGACCTTAGGTATACTTCGTACTTAAAGTCCTCAACTCCTTCCTTTTCAATAACAAGAGAGATTGCATCATCTTTACCATAGCGAATAACAGCTTCTAGTCCATTTTTGATAAACTCTTGCTGTAATTCTTTAAGGCCAGGCTCAACAACATCAGCTAAGAACTCTTCTGCAACTTTGTGCTTAGGGTGACTTAAGAGAGCGCTTAAGTGCTCCTTCCAAGTCATACTCGCCTTCTCATATTGAACAGAGCTTGTATGATTTAGAACCTGATTACGTAAGAGATAATCGCTACGTAAGGACTTTATTAAACAATAAACTGCGATTAACAACAAGAAGATCATCGGAAATGCTGAAGCAATCGTCATTGTTTGCAGGGCCTCAAGACCCCCTGAGTGTAGAAGTACAGCTGCGACAACACCTTCTGTTACTGCCCAGAAAACTCTTTGCCAAACAGGTGGCTCCTGCTTCCCACCAGAGGCAAGAGTATCAATTACAAGTGATCCTGAATCAGATGAACTAACAAAGAAAGTAACAACTAGGATAACACCTAAAATTGAAAGCACACTCGAGAACGGAAAGAATTCAAAAAATCGAAATAGAGCAACCGGAACGTTACCAGTAACAGCTGCAACAAATTCTCCCGTTGTATCTTTAAGTGCAATTGAGATCGCAGAGTTTCCAAAAACAGTCATCCAAAGGAATGTAAAACCTGCGGGAACAAATAGGACTCCAATCATAAACTCACGAATGGTACGTCCTCTTGAAATACGAGCAATAAACATTCCAACAAATGGTGACCATGAAATCCACCAACCCCAGTATAGAAGTGTCCAACCACCAATCCACTCTTCTTTCTTCTCATAAGCATAAAGATTGAAAGTTTTGTAGATTATGTCAGAAAGATAAGACCCAGTGTTTTGTACATACTGCTGAAAAAGATGGACCGTATCACCTAAGACCATGACTGCAACGAGAAGTAAAACAGCAACAGCAAGGTTAATATTTGATAATTTCTTAATTCCACCATCAAGACCTAGAACAACAGAAACAGTTGCCATTGCCGTAATAATAGCAATTAGTCCAACTTGAATTGTCTCTGATTGTGGAATACCTATTAAGTAGTGGAGCCCGGCATTAACTTGAGCAACACCAAAACCAAGAGATGTTGCAACACCAAACATTGTTCCTATAACCGCAAATGTATCGACAATATCACCGAGTGGGCCATGAACTTTATCTCCTAAAATAGGATAGAATGCCGATCTAGGAAGCAGTGGCAAACCTTTGCGATAACAAAAGTAAGCGAGGCAAACGGCCAAAAGGGCATACGCTCCCCAAGCATGTAGTCCCCAATGAAAGAAAGTAATCTTCATTGCCTCCCGAGCACTTTCAATACTCTGAGGATCCCCCACTGGTGGAGAATTAAAGTGCATGATTGGCTCAGCAACCCCAAAGAACAGTAGACCAATCCCCATCCCTGCCGAAAAGAGCATTGCAAACCAAGACAAGTTTGTATAACTAGGTTCTGAGTGGTCTGGGCCGAGTTTAATATCACCTAGACGGCTTACCATTAGCCAAAGTGATGTGAATAAAATGATTCCCATTGCTAAAACATAGACCCAACTGGCCTTAGCAATTAACCATGCTTGTATCCCCTTAAAAAATTGACTTAAGTGTCCTGGCCAAAAAGAGCCAACAGCAGTGATTAAGAGAATGAAGAAAGCTGAGGTAAAGAAAACATTCTTGTTAATTGTTGATTCGACGACTTCCGTCGATTTCGATTCCTTATTGATAACAAACTCCCCTTTAATTGGACCCGTACCGGGACCAACACAAAATAACGTATAAAAACCAATGTATTCTTATCGGCAGATCGATCAGTAATTTTAAAGTTAAATTTCTTTGATTTAAGTTAACAAATTAATTACTCACACAAACCATGTATTCCTCCGTTATACCTTCTGTTACAACAACGAGGAAAATATGGAAATCACAAAGATAATGACTAAGAAACCTATTACGATTACAGAAGAAAAGACAATTAGAGATGCTGCAAAGCTTATGTGTGATAATCGAGTTAGTGCTTTACCAGTTCTAAATAGAGATGGTGATGTCGTGGGAATTATTACAGAGTCAGACTTTGTTGGTAAAGAAGTTGAAATCCCTCACGCAATGGCAAAACTAAAACAAGCATTTGGACACAATTTAAATTTTACTCAACTTGAAAAAACATATGAGCGAATTAAAGAAGTAAGAGTTGGAGAGGTCATGTCAAGAAATGTGAAGTCACTCACAGAAGAGACTGATCTTGAAGGTTATATCCAATTTATGATTGAAAAACATATCAAACGTGTGCCTGTGATCAAAGATAATAAGCTAGTTGGTATCGTCACTCGAAAAGATATCATCAAGTCATTTCTCTAGACGCAATTTGGGGTGATATGGTAAGGTGATTTCATGTCTCATATAAAGCAAAAGATTTCACTTTTACCGCTATTATTATTTGTCATTATCTACTTAGGCGCTGGGATATATTTTCAAATAAAAGGTGTGAAACATGCCTTCTATCAGGTACCAGCTCCTATTGCGATCTTACCTGCAATCTTTCTTGCCTTCTTTGTTACAAAAGATACTATAAATAATAATGTTTCTAAATTTGTAAAAGGAATTGGACACCCTGATATTATAACAATGTGTCTCATCTATCTACTTGCTGGTGCATTCTCAACGATTGCTACAGAGACTGGTGGAGTTGATGCCATTGTTAACCTTGGACTATCAATCATACCAAACTCTCTCATTCTTCCAGGGGTCTTTGTTATCTCGGCCCTTGTCTCAACGGCGATGGGAACATCAATGGGAACTATTGGAGCGATCGGGCCAATCGCACTAACAATGGCAACCAAAACTGATATTAACTTAGGTGTCCTAGCAGGTGCAGTAATGTCTGGAGCAATGTTTGGTGATAACCTATCAATTATCTCTGATACAACTATTGCTGCTACAAGAACGCAGGGTTGTAATATGCGTGACAAGTTTCAGGAAAACTTTAAAATAGCATCATTTGCGGCCCTTATCGCTATAGTTATTTACTTCTTTCTTATATCAGCACCAAATGTTGCAGTAGAAAAACCAACCAACTTATATTTAGGGCTTCCATACTTTTTCATTCTCTTACTTGCGATCTTAGGAGTGAATGTCTTTGTTGTCTTATCTGGAGGAATCATCCTCGCTGGAACAGTTGCTCTATTTAATGGATTTGATTTCTCATCAATTATAGGACTGACTTACCGAGGCTTTAGCAATATGCAAGAGATCTTTCTACTCTCTCTTCTAATTGGCGGGTTAAGTGAGTTCATAAGATCAGAAGGTGGACTAGACTATATCTCTCATAAGATTCAAAGACTTATTTCAAAGCTAGCACACTTAAATAAGAATGCAGCCGATCAAATTGGTATTGGACTCTTATCAGCACTCACAAATATATGTGTTGCAAATAATACGGTTTCTATTATTATCGTTGGCCCTATTGCAAAAAAACTTGCTTTACAGGGAAAAATTTCACCTAAGAGAAGTGCTTCTCTCATTGATATTTTTAGCTGTGTGGTTCAAGGCCTACTTCCTTATGGTGCCCAGGCATTACTTCTAGGAGTAACATTTAAGATCTCACCTTGGGAAGTTGTCACAAACTCATACTATTGTATGATTCTGCCGTTTATCGCGCTAGGCTTCATCTTTACAAGACGTTAGACCGTATAATTATTGCGATTTCGCCTATTTCAATTGAGATCAATAGGGATTTTTGTCATAAAGAATTATGCAAAAATCCTTCATTAAGTGTTTATTATTTATTTCATTATCAATTCAAGCATACGCACTTAGTGAATATGCCGCTAGCTTTGAGACTGTAAATAGTGCGAAATGTAGCACCAAGGTACCAAGTAATTGGCAAATTACACAATTTGCAAGGCCATATCTTAATACAAAAATTGATGAAGCCTATTCACTACTTGTTAAGTCTTACGTCTATCGTGGCCTAAAAAAGAAAGCAGAATTTAAAAGTAAAATAGCAGCGGCCAATAAGTGCCAGAGTAAATCATGTAAACTTAAAGAGTTATTTGAAAGTGATGAACTCATTGAAAAATCAATCTACTTACTTTTTAAATATGGGCTTAATACTTCTCCATATGCAAATAAGGATGCGGCTTTACTTGATCTTGAACAAATGGATGCCATTATTAAAGGCGTTAATCTTCTTCCAGCTCATCTTCCAAAGCTTTGGGTAAGTAAAAGACTAGTTCGTCATATAAAGAATGATATTGGTTACGGCCATCGTGGAATGATCTTTGCGAATGCTTCAATTGAGCTTTACGCTCCTTGGGATCGTGAACTAGATGAAGATGGAAAGGCCTATAGTCTCTTTCATGAACTTGGACATAACCTCGCCTACTTCTATAACTTAAACTACTCATCTTTTTGGTGGGATATGTCTGGATGGATCGACCACCCTATGGGTTGGCGCTATAATCGCGATGAAATGGTCTCTCTCTATGGACAAACAAATCCAAGTGAAGATGCAGCTGAAAGTATTTCTGCTTACCGTTTAAATCCTACTCATTTAAAAAAAGTGTCTCCAAAGAAGTACGCCTTTATTCGTGACTATATTTTCTTAGGACAAGAATATCTTAATGGATCTAGCTGTTCTCATACTCCGGTAAAAAGCTACTTAGAGAAGTTAATCTTAAGGGCCCGTAAAACTTGCAGCAATAATGATTGTCTAATCACTAATATCAAAACAAAGATAAAAGATGACAAGCGCTACCCCTTATTCTTAAAGGCCAATGATGACTTCTTTAAAGTTTTTCTAACCAGGTAATTGTCCTCGATTAAGAGAAATATGAAGATGTAGAACTTCGTTATTATAACGATTATCAGACTCGTCTGATAAGCGCACAATATCTGAAATTGAATCGATCTGGTTCTTAATAAGAGAAAGATACCTAGGCGAGATCCTGCGAATCATCATCTTATTCACGAGATTTTGAAACTTAAAGTTTCTGCCAAATTCCATATCCCAATCATCAAACTTACCATAGGCTTTCTTAATCGTTTCACTCACCTCGTTTGGAAAGCGAAACTCAGTTGATCTTGCATAGATTAGGCCATCTTCCTCAAAGGCAACCTCGGCCTTGATAAGATCGTTGACGACACTTTTTTTAATGGCATAAGTTTTAAGCTCACTAATCTTCAAGGCACTTCTTGACAGGGTCAAAATAAGAAAGAGAAAGTAATGTGATTTCGTTTGAGCAAGTGAATTGATTTGCATGACAGATAAGTAACGTTGCCCTTGTTTGGCCTTGGAAGCGACTTCAATGACTTCCTCATCACTCTGATTGTCTTCTTTAAATAGGTAATCAAAAGAAGAGAATTGGTTTCGACAAAAACTCAAGATTAGAATATTGGCATCCTTGGTCTTAAGACACTTAGCAATTTGGTTAACAATAGCAGAAGAAGGAAAAGCAGCTCCCTTTTCAATCTTAACGAAATATTGATAATTGCACTCCAGGCCTTTCTTTGCCAATACTTCATAGAATGATTTCGCACTCTTATAACCATTTGCTTTTCTAATCTTAACCAAATCTTGACCAAAGTGATCCATATATCTCCTGACAGGCGATTGTCGCCCAATAGAATACTTTTCAATGAATTATCGGAATTATAGAACTAATTCATTAATAAAATTTGGAGATAATAATAAATGAAAAAGCTAATTTCTCTGCTACTAATTTGCCTTACGACCTATGCTGGGAATGGTGTTGAGCGCGGAAGAGTAATCTTAACGGGACAATTTAATATTCAAAAAGAAATTAGAAGTTATCTTTCTAAAGAGTTAACAAAGTGCTCACTGGGCTTAACTCAAGAGAGATTCGACATTAAGAATATTGCAATAACTAAGGATGAAGTTGATCAAGGGATCACTGACTTTTACTACAAAATTGAACTTACACACTTCGATAATATTGGAAATAATCTAAATGACATCAAAATTGAAATTGAAGATGCTGATTATAGTAACTGGCGCCGTTACGAAGAGAAGCTATCGATTCAATTACTATCTGATGTGAGAGGAAATTGTAATCTTTAATTAATAATACACTTACTAACAACGGAGAAAAAATGAAATTTATTCTAGTAGCACTTATGACACTTTCAGCATCAGCTTCAATCATCAACTCAACTTTTGAAGCACGTCACAATGACAAAATTATTGATGCTATCATTAACAATTGTAACGTTATGAAAGATCTTACTCTTGTTTCAACAAAGAAAGTAAAAGTAGTAATTGACCAAGGTATCGTAGACTACAAGTTCATATCAACTTTTACAGGAAAACAAAGATATGACCAAAATATGTTTGATCACTATGAAATTACAATAGAGTCTTGGCTATACGATGGTTACGATCAAGAAACTAAAAAAGCTAACTGGTACAATGTAGAATCAGTAAAATGTGAAATGACTGCAGAAATGCAATAAAAAGAAAAAAGGCCTCTAATGAGGCCTATTTATTTCATCCCTTCAAATGCTTTTAAAATATCTTTTCTTGTAATGATACCAACTAACTTATCCCCATCACAAACAGGAATTCTCTTTAGTTGTTTTTTCATCATAAGTTCAACTACAGCAGTTAGAGAATAATCAGAAGTAACAGTAGTTACATTCTTAGTCATAATTTCAGTTAATGGCTTATTCTTTGCTTTCTTGTAAATTTCTTCTACATCACCAAGATTATAATCCATTCCAAATAGTCTCTTAATAGAAGCAAGTGCATGTGGAATCTCAACTTCTCTACCGATAAAGTCAGATTGAGTTACAATTCCAACAAGCTTATCACCACTATCTAGAATTGGCATAACACTCACACCTAGATCAAGCATTGCTTTTGCAGCATCTGAAACAGTTTGAGTATCGCGACAAGTTGTTACATTTTTAGTCATAAAATCAGTTACTTTCATATAAACCTCAATTTTGTGTTAACCCTAAATATTTTAACTTAAACTTGGCCCCTAAGCTATCATAATGAACAGTACCCATAACTGACTAGAACGATAAAGTACCAGTATTTAATATATATTTTGTCTTATATTTGGCTGTTACTTAATTTGACACAAATTTAAGGCCCATTTAAAGTATAAAAATGCTAATAATCTATATTGTCATATCGATTGGTGTCTCCTTTCTATGTTCTATAATGGAGGCCGTTCTACTTTCCATTACACCAAGTTTCATTTTGGCATCTCAGCGCCAGAATCGTAGTTATGCACAAGCATTAAAAAAATATGCCTCAAACAAAGATGAATCCATCTCCGCAATTCTCACTCTAAATACATTTGCACACACTCTTGGTGCTGCTGGGGTAGGTTCAGAGGCAATACAAATATTTAAAGAAATGGGAGTTAGTGGCGTAAACTTAGAGTATTACTTATCGGCAGTTTCCATTGTTTTAACATTGGCCATCCTATACCTTTCAGAAATTATTCCTAAATCTCTAGGACATCACTATTGGAAATCCCTGACTCCATATTTACTAAGAATACTTCCACCTCTGATTTTTATTCTAAGGCCAATCCTATTCATATCAATGACATTAATGAGACTATTAAAAACAGAAACTGAACACAAGATGAGCCGAGAGGAAGTTGAGTCAATGATAGAGCTAGGTGTTCAAACAAAGGCGCTAGCAAAAGATGAGGGAGAATTCTTAAAAGAGTCTCTTTTGGCATCTAGAAAAGTCATCGAAGAAGTCATGACTCCAGCACGCAAGGTCTTCATGGTACATGTCGAAGATACTATTGCCTCTGTCTATGACCTAAAAGCTCCAGTAACTCGCATCCCATGTTATGGAGAGAATGTTAATGAAATTAGCGGCTATATCCACAAAGAAGATATAGCAAAATCAATTATTGAAAATAATAAAGACAAGAAACTTTATGAATTACAAATTATAAGGCCCATCGCAATTATTAATCGCCAAACCCCTCTTCGAAATCTATTTAAACGCTTTATTCGGGAAAATGAACATATCGCTATGGTAAGTGACGACTACGGAACAATTCTAGGAGTAATCACACTTGAAGATATTGTAGAGACATTTTTTGGAATTGAAATTATGGATGAGTTTGATGAAGTTGAGGACCTACAAGGCCAGGCCAAAGATGAAATCCTAGCTGAAGAAAAGAAAAGAGAGCACTTATAATACTCTCTATTTAATCTTTAAATGTTAGTGGCATTTGAAGGTATCTCACTCCATTATCTTGTGGCGCAGGCATATGCCCCCCACGAATATTTACCTGAATACTTGGAAGAAGCAGCTTTGGTGCTGCAAGTGTTTTATCGCGACTGGTACGAAATTTCACATACTCTTCACGACTTGTATCTGCACTAAGGTGTACATTACTCTTCCTATTCTCACCAATTGTACTCTTGTACTTTAACTCTCTTCCACCTGGTTGATAGTCGTGACCAGTGTAAACATTTGTCTCATCAGGTAACGTATAAAGTTTCTTTGTAATTGAATCATAAAGAGCGTTTGCATCTCCACCAGGGAAATCACATCTTCCTGTACCATAGTCAGGCATAAAAAGAGCATCCCCTGTGAAGACATTATTACCAATGATAAATGAAGTACATGCAGGAGTATGCCCAGGAGTAAAAACCGCTTTTACTTCAATTGATCCGGCCACTAGTAGTTCATCTTCATTTAAAAAGGTATCAAAGTCTTCAAGCTTAATCTCTTTTAAGATATTAAACTTTGTACCAAAAACTTCTTGTACGATTTTAATATTCTTATTAATCGCAACTTTTACATCAGGAAAAAAGCTCTTAAGTTTTAAGGCCCCAGTTAAATGGTCAGCGTGAGCGTGACTTTCTAAAATATAGTGAGGTTTAAGTCCTCTTTCCTTAACATAAATTGCAATTTTTTTGACTGACTCTGTCGTGATTGTTGATGACGCTTGATCATAATCAAGAACTGGGTCGATAATCACAGCATCTTTTGTCACCTTATCATAGACGATATAAGTTAGTGTGTAAGTTTGCTCATCAAAGAATGTTTCTACATTTAAATTATCCATAATTTCCTCCTAGTACAGAGTAAATAAATTTATGAGAAAAGACATTGACCCCCATCAATGTTTAAGAAAGATTAATCCTTTATTCTGACTTTAGGAGAAATATATATGGAATATCTACTAGCACTTATTGTGGGAATAACTCTTGGACTCTTAGGTGGAGGTGGCTCTATCCTCGTGGTTCCAATCTTAGTTTATATTGTCAAAGTCGATCCTAAAATTGCTATTACCATGAGCTTAGCAATTGTTGGCTTAACTGGCCTTATGGGAACTCTAAGACACCACAAGAATGGGAACGTTATGGTGAAATTAGCATTTCAATTTGGAGCAATGACAATGCTTTCAACCTATCTTGGAACTTACCTCGCATCTTTCATAAGTGGACAGCTTCAACTCTACATATTTGCGGGAGTCATGCTCTTGGCCTCAGCTTCAATGCTAAAGAATGGCAAAAAAATCAAAATTAAACCTTCATCAAATCTAACAATTTTTGGGGCCGCAAGTGTTGTCGGGATCGTGACTGGTCTAATTGGAGTTGGTGGCGGATTCCTCATTGTTCCAGCTCTGTTAAACTTCTTTTATATCCCGATGAAGAAGGCCATTGGGACTTCTCTCCTGATAATTGCAATTAACTCTTACATTGGATTTATGGGAAATATTATAAACTCTCCTAACCTAGAACTTGATTATCAATTTATTGCAATCTTTACAATTTTGGCCATTATTGGTTCAGTCTTTGGCGCGGCCCTCGCCCATAAGCTTCCACAAGAAAAACTTAAAAGGATATTTGGTTACTTTTTAATTGCGATGGGAATTTTTATGATTATTAGAGAAACTCTACTCTAGTTTCCTTTTTAACTTCTTCAAGTACTTCTTCATAAGAACACCATATAATTTTACCACGACCTCTGGCTTGGCATTAAAGCCAAAGGTCTCTTTAATCATACGACGATCAAAGTCCACCACATATGTAAAGATAGTTCCATTCTCACTTTCTTTAAACATACGATTACTTCTTAAGAAATATGGATTTGATCTTACTGTTTCAAATAAAGCTTGATGAGGAGCATTTAATTCAATTAGCTCAGTTGTCGTAATAAAGTGTTTACGAATACCAATCCACGCATCTTCTCTAAAAGTGCTCCCTATTTCAAAAGTACGAGAATTTGTTGCCATATCATTTACTTCACTACGCCAATGATGGTCGTTCATTGGATCGGCCACAAATTCAAAAACTTCTTCAATTGGTGTATTGATTTCAATACTGCCAGTGACTTGGACAGTTTCAATTGCGAAAGTGATATTAGAAATAAGTAGTGTAATTAGAAGTAAAAGATTTCTCATATAAAAATGATGGCAATCTTAATTTGATCTGGCAAGTTTACGTCCAAAATATAAAGCCAATTGGATGACTAAAACGCTCAGGAACGCACTCATTCCAAGTGCTCCCCCATATCCTTCAAGATATGGAACTAAGTATTGAAAGAAAAGAGCAAAGAAAACTGCGCCTATGATAATGGTATAATTATGCATTTTTACAGGACAACTCATTCCAACAAAGCTTGAACCAAAGAATATCACGGCCATCATTTCATAATCAGGAACAGTAAAATATAAGATAGTATAAGCAACTAAAGTTAAAAATGCGGAAGCTCTAATGGTTCCTATCTTATTAAATCGAGAGAGATGAAAAGTTGAAAGTGCACCGATAAGTGAAACGCAAATTGCAGTTATCATATGATGCTCCCCTTGATAAAAAAGAATAAGGCAACACTAACAAAGGCAATCGCTCCAAGCTTTCCACCAAAGCCTTGAAAAATTCTTAATGTATAAAAGTATAGAATTGCACCAATAAGAGAAATTCCTAAAATCTCCCAGTAGTTAGATACCAACGAACTAGAGCACATACCCGCAAAGCTTCCACTATAGACTGCCGCTTGTAGAGTTGTTCTCATGGGAATCAGACTAGCGATTAGGCCAATAATTGCTGAAGCAATCACTGGTGACCAGTCAAGTTGTGAATGTAGGATGAAACAAAAAAGGCATCCTAAAAAGAATGCCCCAAATTTGTATAAAAATTGTACTCTCATGTCCCTTTATCTTAGAACAATGAGCTTAGTTTTCCAATACGTATTGAAAAACTAGTGGTGCTACGATCGTTGCATCTGACTCAATAATGAATCTTGGAGTATTTGAAGATAGTTTTCCCCAAGTGATCTTCTCATTTGGAACCGCTCCTGAATAAGAACCGTAGCTTGTTGTCGAATCAGAGATTTGGCAGAAATACGACCATAGAGGTACATCGTCTTCCATATCTTGGTTAAGCATTGGAACAACGCAAATTGGAAAATCTCCAGCAATTCCACCACCGACTTGAAAGAAGCCAATACCACCGTCACCACAATTTTCAGGGTACCACTTTGCAAGAAACATCATGTACTCAATTCCATTTTTGACAAGTGAAGGCTCAAGCTCTCCAGTTAAGCAGTATGAAGCAAAGATATTTGCCGTTGTTGAGTCTTCCCAACCTGGAACGATAATAGGAAGGTTCTTCTCACAAGCGGCCATAACCCATGAATTGGCCACATCTGTTTCAAATTCTTTTGCAAAGTCTTCACGGCGAAGAATTCGATAAAGAAATTCGTGTGGAAAGAGTCTCTCTCCTGCTTTTGCAGCATTTGACCACTCTTCAAAGAGATACTTTTGTAATTTTCTAAAGGCCGTCTCTTCTGGAATACAAGTATCAGTCACACGGTTAAAACCTTGCTCAAGAAGCTCCACTTCTTGCTCAGGGCTTAAGTCTCTATAGTTTGGAATACGTTTATAATGGTTATACGCAATGAGATTCATAATATCTTCTTCAAGGTTTGCACCAGTACAAGAAATAATTTGAACCTTATTCTGGCGAATCATCTCAGCAAGAGAAACCCCTAACTCGGCCGTACTCATGGCACCAGCAAGAGTGACCATCATCTTCTTCCCACTATTTAAATGGTCGACATAGGCTTTAGAAGCATCAACTAGTGAAGCGGCATTAAAGTGTCGATAATTGCGACTAAAGAATTGGGCCATTGTACTCATAATAAATCTCCTGACATAGCCAAAATAGAACGAGACTTATTACACCACATTGTAGATCCAAGTCTACATAAATTAGTCAAAAATATTATAATTTGAAGAGTACATGAGCCCGACAACACTAGTGTCTGAACCACCGTCTTGATTCTGGTAATAAAGGCCGAAAATGGGGCTGGCCTTTCGATTGGTTAGCTTAAATCCCATGGATGCCTCATAGGTACGGGAGATTGTTTCAGGAAGCTCCTCTGAGACTTTATTTTCGACTTCACGGTACTGAAGACCAAATAAGAATGAATATGTTGTCCCCTTATAAAACTTAGACATCGTATACTCTGGTGTACTTAGGCCAAATCGAAGCCAAAAGTCGTCAGAAAAATTATTTCGATTCTGCTCCTGATTAGGATCAAACGAAATAATATCTTTCGAAATATCATAGAAGATCTCAAAAGAAGGACTCCAACTGACTGGTGACAGATAGCTATAACCAATATTTATACCTGGGTTACTCTTATAGTCAGGCTTGCTTACTTCTCTAGTAAACACCGCAGGATCAGCATCTATTCGATGGTAGCTCTCTTCGATACTTGTTGAAGAATACTTAATACCAGGGAATGCCAAGGAAGCGCTTAGGAAGTGCTCTCTTTCAATATAGGAAGCACTTAAGAGTGTATTAATAATAATATACTTTGTTCGATTATTTACTGTTTGCAAATAATCACTGCCCCCTATACTCCCATAGAAAGTAGAGAATGTTTTAGAAGATTGAATATTTAGATTTCCAGAAAAACCGATAGCGAATTTTTCATTCAATTTCTTAGCAGCACTTATGCCAAGAAGTGTTTCTTCAGCTTGAATGTTTACATTCCCCTTTAGTCCATTTGTGTTAAAGGAAAGTGTTCCATTATTTGTACCACTATACGTGACAAAATTTGTGAATGTTATCCCAAAAAGGTCCCCTGCGAAGCCGGTAAAGTATGGAATGAACTGACTTTCAAAATCACTCCCCTCAGATTCTTCAACATCAATATCTTGTCTAGAGTACATAAGGCCAAAGTAGATCTTGATTTCATCACGCTTCAGATAGGCCGTTGCAGATGGATAGACTAATGCCGCACCAATATCTCCTGGGCGAGATGTAGTATCCCCCAAAAAACCTGACTCATGGCCAATAGGTAATGCAAATAGACTTAGTGAAAATAGCACCAGCACTACAATTCGAAGTAAATACATGAGGAAAATTAAATCATCCTATATGAATAAAGTCTATTACCATAAAAAATGAATTTAATTGTTGATATTAACTTATGTTTGATGTATCAAACCAATGTTTCAATAAACGATCAGAAATATAACAAAGGACAAGAATATGTTAAAAAGATCTATCTTACTGATTTCATTAGGTTTAGGTATAAATGCATCTGCTGCTACAACAGCACAATCAGTAATCGAAGGTTACTCTAACCTAGTTCACAAAACTTATACAGAATCTCTTGATAAGGCGATCACTCTTCAAGAAGACGTTGAGTTCTTCATCTCAAACCCAGCGGTTATGACGCTTGAGATGGCCAGAGAGTCTTGGAGACAAGCAAGAGCACCTTACGGACAATCAGAAGTATTTAGATTCTACAATGGACCAATTGATAGCGATGAAGGTCCAGAAGGTCTACTAAATGCATGGCCACTTGATGAAGCTTATATCGACTATGTTGAAGGTGCCCCAAATGCAGGTATCGTAAATAACGTTGCAGACTATCCAGTAATTTCAAAAGAAATCCTTTCTTCACTTAATGAACTTAATGGTGAAAAGAATATTTCTACTGGCTACCACGCCATTGAATTTTTACTTTGGGGACAAGACCTATCAGTTGATGGTGCTGGAGAAAGACCTCACACAGATTATATCGTTGGTCTTGGAAAGAACGCTCAAAGACGTGCAAAATATTTATCAACAGCAACAGAGCTTTTAATTGATCACCTAACTGAACTAGTTGATGCTTGGGCACCAAACAAAGAAAACTATAGAGCAGCATTTGAAGCAAAAGACCAAAAAGAGGCCCTTAATAATATCCTTTCAGGAATGATCTATATGTCTGGAGATGAGCTTTCAGGTGAAAGAATGTTTGTTGCCTGGGAAACTCAAGGACAAGAAGATGAACACTCATGTTTTTCTGATATGACTCATATGGATATTCAGTGGAACTTCTGGGGTGTTGCAAATGTCCTTAAAGCAACGGGAATTCTAAACCTAACAGACAACACAATTCTTACGACAACAATTAATAACAGAGTTACAAAGATTAACAAAATGCTAGCAGGCCTTCCTGTACCATTTGATCAAGCAATTCTTGATGAGAATGCAAGGCCACAAATTCTAGCTTCAATCGAAGAGATGGAACAACTAGCAATTGAACTTGTTGAAATCTCTGAAGAACTAGAGACACCTGTACAATGGTAAGAGCTCTCGTTCTCACATTAGTTTCAGTATTAAGTTTTAATACATATTCCAGTGAAAAGTTCCCGGCCGGTGCCGGGACCACACTGGACTTTTCAGTGAATGCCTTCTCTCACCCAATGAGTGGAACACGTGGAATGCTAAGGCGCCAATTTCAAGTTGGAAATAGTTTTTTTAAAGGAGCTTGGGTAACATCTCCTTCTTCGACTCCTTTAAGAGATGGACTAGGGCCAATCTTTAATGCGACTTCCTGTACAGCATGCCACCTTCTAGATGGGCGTGGACGTGGGCTTCCTGAAGATGATGGTAAAACTGATATCTCCCTACTCTTTCGTTTAAAAACAATTGGAGAGGATGGGAAGTTACAGGCCCACCCTGCCTACGGTGACCAATTCCAACCTCACAGTATTGAAGGGGTCCAAGGTGAAGGTGAAGTCTTCGTAAAATTTGAAACGATCATAGGAAGCTTTGCCGATGGTGAAACCTATGAGTTAAAAAAACCAAATTACATTTTTAGAAAGCTTACTCATGGAAGCCTAGGAGATAATACAATTGTCTCACCACGAGTTGGGCCACAAATGATTGGGCTTGGTCTACTTGAAAATATTAACAAAGAAGAAATTCTTGCAGGAGAAGATCCTGAAGATTTAAATAATGACGGAATTTCAGGACGTGCAAATTACGTCTACTCAGTTATTGAACAAAGAAAAGCACTTGGTCGCTTTGGTTGGAAAGCTTCTCGTCCAAACCTCTTGGAACAAAATGCTGCTGCTTTCAATGGAGACCTAGGAATTACAAGTCCCCTTTTCCCAACTGAAGAATGTAGTCTCTTACAAATTGACTGCTTAGAGAAAAAAACACAGAAAGATATCTCAAAAGAACTTTTAGACAAAGTAACTCTATACACACAACTAATCGCTGTCCCGGCCAGAAGAATCTTTAATGACACAAGTATTAAGAACGGGCAGAAGATATTTCACCAAATTAACTGCCAAGCATGTCATAGGCCTGAATTTACAACAGGGTCAAACTCTAAATATCATGTCTTAAATAATCAAAAGATATATCCATATACGGACATGCTACTACATGATATGGGAGATGCGCTGGCCGATGATACACGCTCTTATGAATTTGAAGGAAACGCCACAACAAGAGAATGGAGAACTCCACCTCTTTGGGGCCTAGGGCTAGTAAAGACTGTAAATGGCCACACGCGACTTCTTCACGATGGGCGTGCGCGAAACCTTCAAGAAGCAATCCTGTGGCACGGTGGAGAAGCACAAAAGTCCAAAGACAAATTTATTAAATTAACAAAGAAGGATCGCCAAGATCTTATTAAATTTCTTAGGAGTCTATAATGAAAAGACTATTTCTACTAACAATACTTATAGCATCTTCAGTTAGTGCTCAAATTTGGCCACTACCAACAGGAACAACATATTTCGTTAAGGGAACAGGATACGACTGTGGTGAATTCATCAAACGCTACAAAGTTGAATATACAACAACACCAAAACTATTCTCTGAAAAAGGAATTAATTTTGACCTTTTAACTGCAGATAGTGACTTAAATGTCTTTTCTATTGAAACATCTTGGAACACAGAATCTGGTCAACATTGTCAATTTGGTCTTTTCTTTAATCGTGCAAGAGAGACGAGAACACTTGATCTTGATTATACAAAATCTAAATCTAATGGATCAGCTCAAGCGTGTCTAGAAAATGAAATGCTAATAAAAAGTAAGCTACAATCTGCAAAATATGAAGCTTCTAAAAGAGGTATTCGCTATATCGCTGTCGATATACTGAATGAAGAAAATGAAGTTTGTGATGGAACACGCGTAAGATTAATTTTTGATCGTCGAGCTCAGTAATATATACAGTGGCACACAAGTGCCACTATTATACCTTATGTGGAATGGTAAAAACAAAACGAGTCAAAGAAGAGCTTTCATCCAAATAAAACTCACCACCATGTTTTTCAATATGACTTTTAGAAATACTTAGACCAAGTCCTGTTCCTCTATTCTTTTTCTTTGTTGTAAAGAAAGGCTCCATAATTTTAGCTCGAATATCCTCCGGTATCCCTCTCCCAGTATCAGTAATTGAGATTTCCACATAATTCTTAATAGGAACGGCCTTTACATTGATCTTTCTCTCTCCTTTAACATTGATTAGTTCGTCAAATGAGTTATTTATTAAATTTAGAAGAACTTGAGCGATTTGAATAACAGAGCCATGAATTACAATTGACTCATCAACATTAATATTAAATACGATATCGTTCTCTTTAAACTTCTCATAACACAGAGATGTGACATCTTCTACGGCCTCAATTAGATGGAAATCAGTATATTTTGACTTATCTCCATCCTTGGCAAGATGTTTTAGGCCCTTAATAATTTTTGAAATTCTAAATGCTGTATTTGAGATTCGGCCTGCATTCTTGATGATATCATCAGAGCCTGTACGCTGAGAGATTCGGTTAGCACTCAGGTCGATAATTGTTAACGGATTATTAATCTCGTGAGCAATCCCACTGGCCATCTCCCCAATTGAAACGAGACGGGCAGAGTTAATAATTTGTGACTGTTGTTGTACGAGCTGTACTGTACGGTCATGGACACTTCTTTCAAGCTTCTCATTCACTCTCATGAGAGAGTCTTTATAGCTACGCTGCTTCTCAAAAAAGTATAATAAGATAAAGAAGAAAATACACAGGCAAACAAAGCATGCAAAAACCACTAAAAGTTCTGACTTATACTCATGATAGAATTGAAAGAAACTAGATGAATAACTGATGACCCTAGATTTTTCAGGTAGCGTATTGATATCAATATCATATCTCTTTAGTTGATCAAGGTCGAAAACAAGGTCATTTATCGATTCAATAATTAATGGAATCTCTGATATTTTCTTTTCGCCAGAAAGAAACTCATCTGCCATTCGAGCTATCTCTCTTCCATAAATCGATCCATCAGAAACATTACCTCCGACGATCCCCTTATTTAAAAAGACTTTATTAAAACCATAGATTGGTTGGGCTGAAACTTTACTAAGATTCTTAATGTTTTCATCTAATTCAAAGTACTTTCCATCTCGATCCCTTGCATAAACACCAAAGAGAACAATCGAATCATCCTCAAACCCCTTGGCCATTTCATAAATTTCTTCCATATTGTAATTTTCAATATAGATAATTTGTTGCTTGAGCTTCATTTTTTTAAATGAATTTTCAAATTGTTTCTTAAGATAACGGCCAGTTGGAGTAAATTGAGTATTTATCACATAGATCTTTTTGGCCATAGGGTTCATATCAAGAGCCCCCTTAACAGTGGGAATAACATCAAAAGTTTCAACGACACCCGTAAAGTTCTTTTCTGTTTGATAGAGATCACGCTTAAACTTATCATAGCCATTTACGCCACTAAAAATGATAGGCGCATCATTGAAAATCTCTTTTCGATATTTAATAGCAAAATCAAATGCATAATCGTCAGTTGTTACAATAAGGTCAATTTTATGCGTGCTAAACTTTGTCGCGTATAACTTCGCTAAGATCTGATCATATTCTTGTCCAAAGAATCTTTTAGAGTCCATATACTCTGTATAGAATTTCATTGAATAATTACTGCGTCGGTGTAAATGAAAGCGAAAGGAGCTATCAAGTTCTTCAGTCCACACATTCCCTTTTTCATAAGAGTGCAACACAAGAATCTCAAATGTTTCTGAAGCTTGGACAAGTGAACTTAATAAAAAGAATAAAAATACAATGGTACGACCAATGGCCTTTAAGCTTATCATTATAAATAAATATCACTTAATCCCTAAAATGCAATTATTTATTTACGCAGTAGGTAGTTGAATAACAAAACGAGTGTTCGGACAAGACCTATCGACAAAGATGCGGCCCTTGTGGTGCTCAATAATATTCTTACAGATACTTAGCCCAAGGCCAGTACCTCTTTGATCAACCTTAGTTGTAAAGAATGGCTCCATGATTTTTTCAAAAATCTCGTCAGAGATCCCCTTACCTGAGTCCGTTACAGAGATTTCAACAATATCCATCTCTTTTTTACCTTCAAGCTTAATCCAACGTTCAGTATCACCCTGCACTAATTCATCAAAAGAGTTATTAAGAAGATTTAAAACGACCTGAGAGATTTGAACAGGGGCGCCGTGAACTTTTAAATTTTCATCGACATCAATTTTAAAATGAATTTCATTCTCTTTAAATTTTGTCTTACAAATTGAGATGACATCTTCAATCGCTGCCTTAATATTGACAAGCTCACTTGTAAGACTAGCGTCTTCCTTGGCCAGTTGTTTAAGCCCTTTTATGATTTTAGAGATACGATCAACTGTAAGCTTTATCTTCTGAGCAGACTTTAAAACAATTTCATTATCCGCCATTTGAACGATTCGATAAGCACTCAAGTCAATGATTGTAAGAGGATTGTTAATTTCGTGAGCAATCCCGCTGGCCATCTCCCCAATTGAAGCAAGCTTGGCCGAGTTAATCAGTTTTGACTGTTGTTCAATTAGCTGTCTTGTTCTCTTTTCGACTCGTTCCTCAAGTTGTTCATTAATTCGAAGAACGGCCTTCTTATGTTTCTTCTGTTGTTCAAAATGATAAGCAAGAACCACCAGGCTAATAAATAGACACGCAAATGAAAATAGAATAAACCAAAACTCAAAGGTATATTCTTCATAAAAACGAAGTAGCTTATTATTGCGATTTATAATCTGTGCATTTACCGGTAGCTTGTGAAAGTCTAGGCCATACTTAACAATCTTTGCGTAATCAAAAATTATCGGAGCATCCACGTTTTCAACAATTGGAATAGAATTTATATCTACACCCGAAATGACTTTATTTGCAATAAGAGCAGCTTCCTTTCCGTATAGCTCACCACTTGTGAAGTAGCCCCCTGTCAACCCGTACGGAAGATAGTATTTTAAGAAGCCGTATATAGGCACATTCGAATGTTTTGCTAACTCGCTAAGATTCTTTTCAAAGTCTAGAAAATTTCCATCACGATCACGAGAAAAGCCACCATAAAGAGCAAATGAGCCCTTTTCTAGTGTTTTGACTTTTTTATAAAGATCGCTTGCACTTAAATCTTCTAAGAACTCAACTTTGTCCTCTAGTTTCAACTCAATAATAGACTTTTGGAACTCTTTCTTTAGGTACTGACCACTTGGAGTATGTATTGTGTTGATAATATAAAACTTATTTGCCTTGGTGTGTAACTTCTGAGAAAGTTCAAGCATTTCTTTGATCTTGAAGCTCTCAACTAATCCCGTATAATTATTCTCATTTCGATACTTCTGCTTAAACTCGTTATGATAACCATTAACTCCTGCGAATATAATCTGACTATTCTGAAATAATGTTTCACGATACTTCATCGCGAATGCAAAAGCATTATCATCAGAAGTGATAATTAATTTAATATTTCTGTCGGAGTATTTAATTGAGAATAGGTTATATAATTTTTCACTATAGTCCTGGCCAAAGAAACGCTTAGAATCCATATACTCTGTATACACATCTAAGTGATTCCTATCACTATGAAGATACTTCTTAATTGACTGATCAATAAGGTCCGTCCAAATACTATCACGCGAGTAAGAATGAAGAATAAGAACTTCATATTTATCTAATGCGATGCTTGGAAGCGCAAAGATAGTAAGAGTAAATGTAAAGATTATTGCCCTAACCCAATTCACTTTTTCAAATTATCATTATATAGCTAAAAAGTATTGAGAAAATTTATCAATTTAGCAAAAAAGCTTCATAATTCCCCGAAATTACTTTAAAGCACCACGTAAAACTTCAATTGGCCCAAGAGGCCATTTACGAAATAAGTTAAAAATAATTCAGTTGTTATATAGAAAAATTGTCTCAGTGAATTTTCCAAATTCTTTTAGAGCATATTTTAGTCATCGATGCGGTATGATATAACTTGTCTTAGGAACAAAGAGAAAAATTTTAATGAAGATAGAAACTTTTAAACAAGAGCTTAAAAAAACAAATAAGATTACAATTATTGGGCCAATGGCCTTAACTCTTCCTTATATAATCGATTCTCCTATTATTTACGTTGATGGCGGACTTAATCATAGGCCAAACGATGACCACGCCTACCTCTCAATTGGAGATGATGACTCAAACCAAACAAGTGATAGTCTTGATATCAAGTTAGAAGTAAATAAAGACTACTCTGACCTCACCTTTGCTCTAACGCTGATACCAAATAATATCACCGAGATTAACTTATTTGGCTTCTTAGGTGGACGGCTCGATCATCAAATGATTGCACTCGGCTCAATTCATCATTTTTTAAAAGTAAGGAAATTACAGACAAAGTGTAATTTTGAAAAAAAACTTCTTGTAAGCTCAAGTGGTGATTTCTCATTTACTCACAATGGTTTATTTTCACTCATAAGCCTTGAGGAACAAGACCTTAAAATCAGCGGCGCATGTGACTTCCCTCTTTCTTCGGAAAAGAAAGTTAGAGCTCTTAGCTGTTTGACCTTATCAAATAAAGCTTCTGGAGAAGTTCTAATAACTTCCACACTACCGATATTTATCTACTTATTAGATTCAGAAACACTAGGCCATTAAGCCTAGTGTTCTATGAAATTTAATGTGATGATTTACTCTTATCATCTGAAAATAATTTAACAAAGTTATCAGAAGCATCTGAAACTTCTATCTTATGAGACTTCTTCTCTGCACTTTTTGGTAATGCTAAATAGAGAATACCGTCTTGAATTTGGGCCTGAACTTCATTTCGATTGATAAAATGAGGAACTGTTATACTGCGAGAAATACGTCGAGTTTCTCCGCCACCACCTTCAAAAAGAGTTTTTCGTTCGGCTTCAATAGTAACTAGGCCATCATCAACTTGAATATTGAGGTCTTCTTTCTTAACACCAGGCATATCAATACTTAGCAGAAAAGCATTGTCTGTTTCCTTCATTTCACCAAAGGTATTACTGCTTCCACTTCCTCTGCCCTGCCAGATATCCTCTAGGCCAGTAATAATATCCCTAAACTCATTGTCAAAATTAGCAGAACCAAAAAAATCTGAATTTAAATTTGAACTTTTTCGGGGAACAATTGAACGTCTAATCATGGAAATCTCCTTTAACCCTTATGTGTCTTGTAGAGAATACATAACGACGTCAATAGATAAACATCGTCATCTATCTCTTGTTAATTAAGATAATGCCATCTTATCATTGCGAAAGAGTCGGATAAACTTAAGATATTTTAAAATGCTTTAAATAAGAACTAAAAGATCTCATGACAAAGAGATGTATTGGAGCCTGCGTATAGCAGTAGATATACCAAGGGAGCGAAGGACGAAAATTATTAATTGAAACTAAAGTAAATTTTCCATTTGCAACACTTCTAAACTCCAACCAACCAGTATCTTTGGATGCACTTAAAACTCCGCCAACAATATGAAACTTTGCCCTTCTTAAATTAGACTTATTTTCGATAAACTTAAGAATAAGTAATGGTTTTTTAAGCCCAAAAATATTGAAAGTAATAGTCCCTTCTTCTTCATGGACATGAATAATAAATCGAATAAAGCGTGGAAGCCACTTCATATAAGAATTCGCAAGCTCTCGCATTTCAAGAGAGCTTGGATTTTCGAGTCGTTGTATGGAGCGAACAGTTTTCTCTTCTTTTCGCCTTGCTTTATGAGATGCTTTTTTAGTTTTTCTTAAATTAATCAAATTTAACATTTCATCATATGATCTTAATTTGATTAGGTCTCTGATATCTTTTTCGATCTCAACTTTTGGAAGGTGACATTTTAAGCTATCGACTAAAGGAGAAACTAACTCAAATTGTGATTCACCAAAAATAGTCACCCACCATTTTGATAATTTTAAATAATTAATTGGAACAGGAATCATGGGACAGAATTTTCTAAAACGGTGAGAAGTCTTCTTAATCAAGTCCTCGTAGGTAACATCCTCTCCATTAACAATATTAAGAGTTCGATTAAAGAATTTTTTATTACCGATCAAATGCGAGACAACACGTAGCAAGTCATCTATGTAGACCATTTGAGTGCGGCTTTTTGTCCACTTAGGTAAAATCATTGCAGGTAAGTTAATTACAAGGTTCTTCAATATCTCAAAAGATGATCCTCCGTCTCCAACAATCATCCCCGCTCGCAAAAGTGTATAAGCAATACCTGAAGACTTAAAAACCTCCTCTACTTCAAGTCGACTTTTTAGGTGTTCACTACTTTCACCTGTCGGAACAAGTCCTCCCAGATATATAATATGTTTTACACCATTGTACTGACATGCCTTTGCAAAGTTATCGGCCAAAAGAAGATCTGTATCACGGAAACTTCCTTGAAATAGACGTGATGATGGTAGCATTGAGTGAACAAGATAAATTGCAATATCAATATCTTTTAAGGCTTCTTTAGTGCTGCGATAAGAAAAGAGGTCTGTTTTTGAAAACTCAATATTCTCGTCTAAATAGGACTCACTACGTCCCAGGGCCCTAATATGATAGTGGCCTTTGATCTTTTGAATGAGATTACGACCAATAAAACCATTGGCACCAGCAATTGCGACTTTCATAATAGAAAACTGACTTAACCTTTATTTTTTTGACGAACATATAGAGTTTTTTTAACTCTTGCCACTTTTACTCCGTCTTTATCATATATATAAGTCTCAAATTCAGGATGAATTCTTTTTTCCTCGCTGGCCTGTTTATTTATTCTTTCGATTTCTTCCATTGTAATTTCAAATTCGGCCTTAACTATACCCTTGCCCGGTCTTAAGAATTCAATCTCCGCAGACTTATCCCAAATGATATGCTCTTTCCCTAAATGAAAACTTAACAATAGCATATAGAATGGATCACACATTGAGTATAAGCTTCCCCCAAAGTGAACTCCAACATAATTTGTATTAAGAAATGTTTGTTTCATTTGAACACAGATCTTTGTGCGTTCATCATTGATTGATAAGACCTTAATTCCCGCACCAAGATAAGGTGGCCAAAAGTTAATTAGCTTAATGGCCTTTTCTGGTGCTATTTTTTGCCAAAAGCTCATGGCGAATCCTTTTTAAATTAATAGATCAATAAAGTACTTATTATATCACTGGAAATTTTAAAGTCACGCGTGAGCCACTATTTGGCATATTCTCGATTAGTAAATCTGCACCATGTTTCTTTAGAAAAGAATGAACTAGTTTTAGACCAACCCCTGTTCCTTTCTCTCCCATTGTCCCCTTCTTTACATGGAAGGTCTGCCCACTTTGAATCCCATCAATAACAATATCAGGAACCCCTTCTCCTTCATCACAAACTTGGATTTCGTAACCATCTTCGATGGCCCCCTTGACGACAATCCTCTTTCCTTCAGGAGAAAATTTAATAGCATTTGAAATAATATTACGAACACAAGTTTCAATCATATTACTATCGTGATTAAAGATGTAGTCCTCTAAATCAACTTCAATTTCGAGGTCTTTTGTTTGTGCTAACTCATAAGCAAATTCAACAGCACTTGTAATTGTATCCTTTATATTAAGCTCTTTTGGAGTATAACCTAAGCTTTCATTACTCGTTAACACCCAAGTAAGAAGATCCTTTAAAAGTGCATCTGTCTTCTTCGCTGATTTAATAATTCGATCTTGGTAAATCTTAATTCTCTCAACAGACAATTCTTCATTTCTTCTCGACACAAGAGATGCTGACGTTAGGATTACTTGTAGTGGACTTTTTAAGTCATGAGCAATCGTTGAAATAACATCGTCTTTAGTTTTATTAAGCTCTTCTAGACGGCGATTCGATATATAGAACAGCCTCCACGCTCTATTAAACATTGACCTAAAGGCAAAGAGAACTATATTTAACGATAGAAGAATAAAGGCCTTATAAAAATGTTTTTCTAGATCAACTGATTCATTTAAAATTGGAACAATAATAAATAATGTAAAAAGAAGTACACAGTTTACAATGATTCCATTTAATCTTCCCGGTAACATCACATAGAATGATGTAGTCATAATCATTACTCCAGCAAGCAATGTAGTACTAGTTCCCATAATCATAAATGTCATTAGTGTAACAATGGCGACTGATGCCAACTTAATAAAGAATAAGTGGATTTCAATATTGTCACTATAATCACTTTTTCTAAATGTAATAAAAAAAATAAGGCCATAAGCGACAAGTAAAGCTCTAAAGAATGTAAGAATATTTGCTGATCCAAAAGTATAGTAACGTTGATAGTCAGCAAGTATTCCAGCAAGTAAGAGTAGAACACAACATACTAAATACGACAATAGTGTATATGTACGATCCTTTGGCCAAGATGTTTGAAGATAGTTTCTCTCTTCACAACGAGACTTAAACTCGCCAAAAGAATTAATTAGGGCTTCCAATAGCAATTCCTTTAAATATTAAACGTAAACAATTAGTCTTTACTATAATTTATATCGAGATTCGAGAAAAAAAATTGTGATGTACAATTTTACAGTCCACCAAAACTTGTAAAATCAACAATTTAAAAATATTAAACAAGTGATTATTGTGTTTCATATTTAGACGCACTAGAAAATCTTTCAATTAAACAAAATTCCTTCTTTGGAAGTGATATTTATAAATATGAAAAAAATCGCCCCTCTCATTCTCACTTTATTTGCCTTTAATGCCTCAGCAATTGACATCAAGTCGAGACTACTAGACTTTCAACAGATTCAAGAAGAGTTAAAATGTAGTACAGAGTACAAGTACGTTGCCTCAGCTTTTAAAGTAAAACATAGAGAGACTATTAATTGTAGTGATGTAGATTGGGCCGAGAAAGCACTAAGTAAAGTTGCAAATCTTAAACCTGATGCACCAATGGTTAACTTAGAATTACTAACAAGGGATAATGGAGCATCTTTTGATATTGGAGAAACAGTACGCATTCCTCTTCATTTAACATTTACGAATCAATGGGGACAAGTGTTTAATTCTTATGCAATTGGAACCGACGCGATCCTTTACCATGAGTACTCTCATGCCATTTTTGGAAAGAGAATTGGAAAACTATTCTATCCAAAGCTCAAGGCATTAGCAGAAAGACTCTCGCGCTTTAAAATTTATCGTCAAAAGGCATACGCTGAAGGAAACCCGAGAAATGTTGTTGAATACTACACAAAGCAAATCGAGTCCATAGAGGAAAGGGTCAAGACCCATAATGAGCTAGAAAAATATCATCTTTCATCTCCATATAACGAACTCTTTGCTGATCTCATGGCCGTTCTTGTAACAAATAACCGCAATGCCATCTTTAATGCTCTTTACTATGACGAAATGACAGATGAAGCCTATCAGTTAATCAAACTTAGATCTTTTGAGGATCAAAATACAAAGTATGATAACCGCGGACTCTATGAAGAGCACGGTGAGTTGGCCCTAGTTCGCCAATATATAGGAGAAGAAATTCTTCCAAAAATTTTTAAAAATAAAAATGAAGAAGAACTAAAAAAAGAATTAATAAAAATTGTCCTAGACTCAATTGAGGCCCAAATGGACGAGAGGATTAGAAAGAACGCTTTTAAAATCTCCCCTATGCATAGCAACACTTCTCTAATTGAGGAAATAAAGCAACGCTACCTCAGAAAAACAAACTTTATTGACTGAGTAAAAGATAAAACCTAATATTAATTGAGAGCGACTGAGTAAAACAGAGGTGGATCATAATCGTCGATTTATTCAAATACTTTTATCCAAATTCTGTAAATGATGAAAATGAACTTGTAGCTATTGATAAACGTTACGAGGCTCGCTTAATCGCGTTCACTCTTATTTCTATCGTTTTAATTTTTATTATAATGGTTGGAGTGTTCTCTTATAACGTCGGAGTATTTAGTAAGTACAATGCTCCCTTTCTCCTTTTTATTCCTATTGCGGCATATTCCCTCTTCTTTTACAAAAAGTACGACAATACTCTTCTCTTTAGAATATTAATCTTAAGCATGAGCTACGTTATACTAAACTTAAGGGCCTTTGAGCTACAATCTCATGCAATTGTACTAGTACCATGGATGCTTGTGGTCTTTTCTCTAATTTCTTACACCGTTTCTTTTCGAGTTGCCTTTGTGGGAATACTTCTTAACTCCGTTGCCATCATTTATAACTCTTATACAGGAGATAGCTTTTCGGGAATATTAGATAAAGAGCTCCAAGTGATTATTAATCAAGGAATACCAATTTGTCTTTTTTCATTAGTAGTCTATTACAAGCATATAGTTGATCGCGAAAAATCAAAAGAACTTAAACGATTTCAAAAAAGAGATGCCATTTCAAAGATGATTATCACCTTATCTCATGAGATTAATAACCCTCTTACTGTTTCAAAATTATGCTTAAGTAGATTAAAGAGAGGTTTTGATAACGAAACGTTAAATCGCTGTGAAAAGAATCTTGATCGCATTTCCAAGATTACTCACATTATTAAAGATATTCATGACTTTAAAGAGGTCGATTACGGGACAAATAGCAAGATGTACGACCTTTACGAGGCCATAAAGAGCCACGAAAGGTCAATCGATGACATCCTTTAATTATCTTAGTTCTCAAGAATTGAAGTCAGATATAATAAGTCATAATAAGAGGCCAAGAATAGATCAGGATCCCTATCCGCAAGTCCCTTATAGTAATCGAGGGTTTCTTCTCTTCCATCCTTGAAGTATTTTACAAAACCTTGGAAACTTCGTGAATTTATCGAATGATGTTCAACAATAGTTGCCGACAACTTCAGGGTTTCATCAAGATCGTATTTTAAAACATCCTTATCGAAATTTTCAATTTCTCTTTGTGCTGCAATAAGAACAGGTGAAAGAAAATAGACTCCTCCCCCTTGCTTTACAACTTCACCGGCATATGGGCTAACTTTATCACTTGCGAGATAAGGCCCCATATACTTACTATAAGTCTTTCTTAGAAGCGCCCTATTGATTCCTATGCGCTTTAATCCTTTCTTTTGTGCCATAAGAAATAAGGCGTTCACCTCAGCAAATGATTCAGATTGATGAATTCCATGACCACTAGCTGACCCTTGATAATTCTCAGGAAGATAAATATCATCCAAGCAATGCGATAATTCGTGGTAGAGAGAATAGTAGTGCAATTCCTCTAATGAAAACTTTTTTTCAAATTGTGAAAAGTCAAAGTTCTTATACACATCAACTTCATCACTATGGCCGAGAACCCTTCTTACTTCGCTTGGCAGATCATTCATAACTCCATTAGGAAGAACTGCACAAAACTTAAATTCACGACTCCAGCCACCTTTCATGAAAGGGAGGGCCGAGGCTGAACCATTTAAAATACCAAAATATGGAATAAGATTTATCGCCTCATTTCTTTCTAAGACGATATTAAATTTTTGAAGCATATACTCGCTTAAAAGCTTAACCTGCTCTTCTTCACTATGACCTTTGAGCAAAGGAACCACTTCACTCTTATCAAAGATTACAATTGGGTAGTCTTTCACATTCCCATATTCAGCATTTAGGACTTTTATTTCTGACGATAAGTCAGTTGCTAAACTTGTGGCTAGAGCACTCGAGCTCATCAAGCAAGAGAGTATGATTAAATCGAATAATTTCTTCATTAGTTGGCCTTGATAAATTTTTTCCATTTAACCATATTCAAGCTAATAAATGAGGTTAAACAGTGGTTTTTACAAGGCCGTCGATAAAGTAGACATTCTATAAGTGGGGTGTTTCCCCACTTATAGATGAGGTGTAACTAGGCTACTTTAATTTTAGGATTTAGCGTGAATTTACAATTCATTGAATTTGTAACCAGGCATTTGTGTTGAGTCTCTTCTAATAATTTTAGATAGTCCTCAACATTCTCCTTACCATGGACAACTAGACTTGGTTGAATCTCTACCGTTGTGAAAGTGAGTTTTCCATCCTTTCTTTCTAGCTTAGCATCTGCTTTAACATCAAGTGTTTCCCAATCCATTTTTCTTGCTTGGGCCAACGCCTTGAAGCTGAGTAAGTAGCAACTTGATATACTAGCTGAGAATAGATCTTCTGGAGACCACTCTCCTTCTGGCCCTTTAAACTCGGGAGGTGCCGTCGCTGCCAAATTCTGCTTACCTTTAGAAGAGATTTTCATTCTTCCATCATTTCTTTCGCCGTGGGTGTTGGTACTATAGATACTCATATATACTCCAATGTTCTCGTTATTTTGCTATCTTAAGGGTTTTTATAGTACAGCAGCTTTAAAGAAATCCTTATTTTTGTTTAATAACTAAAACAAGGCCATAATCTTTAAAGCTTGAAGAACACAAAACACATTCAACTTGCAATTCAAGTAAAAACCTAAGCTACATCATCTTTTTTTTGCTCCAATTCTTCTAAGATTGCCCTTAGGAGATAAAAAGATGATTAAAGACAGTCTTGTTCAAAAATATAATGTACCAGTACCTCGCTACACTAGTTATCCAGCTGTTCCCTATTGGACGGGGGCACCATCACAAGAGATGTGGTTTGAGCACCTTAATGAAGGTTATGATAAAGCTCAAGGTATTGAACTATATATCCACGTCCCGTTTTGTGAAAAACTTTGTTACTACTGCGGTTGTCACCGAGTTATTTCAAAAAATAAAAATCGTGGAATTGAATATATTGATTTCTTACTAAGAGAGTGGGATCTTTATCTCGAACAGATGGGAGATATTAAGATTTCATCAATTCACCTTGGAGGAGGAACTCCTAATTTTTTAAACGAAGAGGCATTTTCAACTCTTTTAGATAAGCTAAGGGAATCAATTGATTCTAAAGATTTTAAAGGATCGATTGAAATTGATCCTCGTACTTGTTCAAAGTCACAATTAGACCTTTATAAAAAATTGGGTTTCAGCCGCCTATCGATGGGAATTCAAGATTTTGATCCTACTGTTCAAGAAGCAATCGGCCGCATACAACCCTTCGACAAGGTAAAAGAGCTTGTGGACTATTGCCGAGAAATTGGCATTAATGATATCAATTTTGATTTAATCTATGGCCTACCTTATCAAACATTAAAATCAGTTGAAGAAACAATTGAGAAAGTTTTTTCACTTGGCCCACAGCAGATTGCTTTTTATAGCTATGCTCACCTTCCGTCAAAAATAAAAAATCAAAAACTGATTCCAGAAGAAGCTCTACCTGAAGGTGCCGTAAAAAGAGCATTATACGAACACGGAAAGAAGTTACTTGAAAACCATTCATATAAAGAAATTGGACTCGATCACTTTGCAAAGTCGAATTCGCAACTCTACCAAGCAAAACAAGAAGGAAAACTTAGAAGAAATTTTATGGGGCACACTCATAAGAGCTCTCCGATAATTATCGGTCTCGGTTGCTCTTCAATTTCATCATCTGCTAAGAGCTTTGTACAAAATGAAAAGGATGTTAAGGCCTATTATGAATCAATTAGTAATAGGAAGCTTGCTATTACAACTGGTCATATTCACTCTCAAGAAGATATGGCCGTTGAAGAAATCCTACAAAACTTCTTTGCAACAAATAGTGTTTCAAATAAAGCATGGCAGGGCCTAAAGAATGCTTCTCTTATTAGACATAAGATTTGTGAGCTTGAAGAAGATGGCCTTATTACAAGTAGTGATAAGATTATTGTCACAGAAGAAGGCAGGCCATTTATGAGAAATATTGCGAGTATTTTCGACCACCATTTAATGAAGGCAAAACAAAATAGTGGATCACGTTCTCTATAGGTAAAAATCGATTGCAAGCATTGTCATCACACCAATAATTACACCAAGAGTTGCATTTCTCTCATGCCCTTGCCTAAATAGTTCAGGAAGCATCTCTTGGCAAATTACAAATAACATTGTTCCTGCTGCAAAACCTAGTGCAAGAGGAAGACTTTGTGAAGATACACTTGTTGCCAAATATCCGAAACCTGCAGCAATTGGTTCAACAAGGCCAGAAAGTAAGGCCATAAAAAAAGCACGATTCCTAGTTGCACCTTCATTTAAAATTCCAAAAGCAACTACGAGGCCTTCGGGAATATTTTGTAAAGCAATAGCAATAGCAAGGGCCATCCCACCGGTATGGTTTCCACCACCAAAGCCCACTCCAACAGCAAGCCCCTCTGGTATATTATGAAGCGCAATGGCCATAGTGATTAACATAACCCGACTTAGTTTTTTCTCATGGCCACCAAGCTCCATATCACTTTTCTTATTTAGATGCTTATGGGGAATAAAATCATGAATAAAAATGATAAAAACATAGCCTAAAAATAGACTCAGAAGAAATAGTGGCATGGCCAATGTTGCAGAATAAAGATTTCTGGCCTCTTGCATACCAGGAATAATTAGAGAAACAAAGGATGCAACTAGCATGATTCCGGCACTGAAGCCCATTGCAATATCAAGCATCTCCTTTGAGTAGTGTCTTTTTAAATAAATTGGTAATGCACCTAAACCAGTAGCAAAACCAGCAATTAAAACACCGGAAATGGCCATATAATTTGCACTCATAAACTCTCCTTTCCCCTCTCTTTAAGGAGAATATATTTATTTTACGGAAATTCTACGCCAGATAACATTCGATTGAACTAAAGATTTGATAGCTATAAACTATCAAACATAACGCCTTGATAATTTGCATATTTTTCCAATCTAATAGATAATTTAAGTCACACAACACACAATATAGGGAGAATACATGAGTCAATTGACGCCACAACAAAAAGAAGAACTACTTGCTGAAATCACACTTCTAGAAGGGCAACTTACTGGAAATATGATGGAAGATATGGATATTCGTGGCAGAATTCACAATATAAAAATGAAACTTGATGGCGTAAAACCACCTGAGAGCTTTATCGACTGCATCGGTTGTGGTTCATAGAGAAATCTTCAACGATCAAATTCACTCTTTAGTAAAAAGATAATCTGATTAATAGCAAATCTAGACTCCCTAAGATGAGGCATCTCTATAAATCCATGCATCATCTTGGGGTATTCAAAGTAGCGATAAGGCCGACTTTCTTCCTTCAAACGGTTTTTTAATTCCTTTGCATCAGGATGTAGAATATCGTGAGTTCCTGTAAAGATATTAATCTCAGGGAGATCATCTAGCTCTCCTCTTAATGGACTTATTCGGTAATCATCTTCAGGTAAGTCATCTGCAAATATTTGCCCTAATTCTCTAATCCCTTTACGATCTAAGATCATTTCATGTTCATCAAAATTTTCAATTTCAGGATTACTCATGCTGATATCAAGCCAAGGTGATAAAAGTATAATTGAAGAAGGAAGTGGATATTTTTCGTTTCTTATTTGTTCACAAAGAGCAAGAGCAAGACAGCCTCCTGCTGCATCTCCCATAACAATAATATTTTCAGCACCAACTCTTTGCGCTGTTTTTTCAAAAGATTCTCTTATCATCGAAAGAGCATCTAAAACGCTTCCATGAGGAACCAAGGGATAGTCTGGAACAATAATTTCGATATCTATATTTCGCATCAACTGTGTAAGCAAGTGGAATTGGCCAACATTCATATTATAGATAAATGCTCCTCCGTGAATATAGAAAACTGTTTTTGCACACTCCTTACCTATAGGCCTAAATTGGAAGAGGTTGCGATCTTTTATCTGCATACAATGAATATCAAATTCATGATAGAAAGCACGAGGTATACTCGTTTCATTTGGAATGGGATCTTCTTTCTTCTTTTCAACAATCTTAGAAAAGATCTTTCTAAGTTGTAGAATTCTAAGACTTCCCTTTGAAACGAATGAGCCAAAGCTTTCCTCACCTTTGTAACGAAATTCAGTCTCAATTGGATAGCGATCTTTTTTTAGTCCTTTATTTCCCATAGAACTTATATCGGAGCTCTGTATACTGGGCCACAGAAAAGAATGGCCAAATTCTTTTTAACCGCCCCTTAAGACTCGACGCAGCACTACTCATAGAACTCCACAAAACACAAATATTTCAAAAATATTGTCCTAAAACTAAGTAAATTGTATCTAGTGTCACAACTTACAAAACACAATGTTTTGTCAATTTAAACCCGCTGTACTATGTAGAGTAGTAACTTAGGAGCATATCTATGAAAACTTTATCGCTAGTTGTTTTATCAATGTTAATTCCTACTTTTGCCAACGCAAATACTCCAAAACTAAAGAGCTACTTTAATGATCTAAGAAATGACTACAAGCTCTTCAAAGACTGTAACCTCTATGACATTTATGATAATCAGGACATTAATACAGGAAATGATGCCTATAAGTGCTACGAGTTTAAGGTGACAAAGATAACATTTAAGGTTGCTGAGATCATCGGTGGAGAATTTGAGCTTATTAATATCCATGATGACACAAACTTTGATATGAAGTTTACTTTGGCAAAGGCACTTCGCTCAAAGGACTATATGGGCGGACGCTACACTTCACCAGATGGTGAATACGGAACATCAACAGGTTTTAAAAATGCATATAAGGTTGGAAACCTCTATCTTTTTCAATACGAAACAGTTGGTGGAGAATGGGATAATATGCACATAACAACGAAGTACTTTCTACTTAATAAAGCAGGTGAACTACTTGGAAGATATGCCGTTAGTGCTTCAATCTAACAAGAGCTATATCCTGGCCTGTAAAAACGAATGTACTAAAATTTGAATTAAAAAAGCCCCTCACGTATGAGTAGAAGATGAGGGGCCCCCTAGGTTAAACTAGATTATTTATGTAACGCAGAGAGAGTTGTTGCGCTTACACAAGCATTAAATCTTCAAAGGCAGTGAGACCAGCTTTGGCCCCTTCTCCCATTGCTATAATAATCTGCTTATACGGAACAATTGTTACATCTCCAGCAGCATAAACACCTTTCTGATTTGTGCGACACTTATCAGTTACAATGATTTCTCCAAACTTATTTTTTTCAACTAGATCCCCTAGGAATTCACTATTTGGCACAAGTCCAATTTGAACAAAGACGCCATCTAGGTCGACTTTCTTCATCTCACCAGTTGCACGATCCTCGTACTCAAGACCGATAACTTTTTCGCCGTCACCAACAACCTTATCCGTACGTGCATTTTTAACGATTGTTACATTCGGTAGAGACTCAAGCTTCTTAACAAGAACAGAGTCTGCTTTAAGTTCTGGTGCAAACTCAAAGAGTGTCACTGACTTTACAATACCGGCAAGGTCAATGGCCGCTTCAACACCAGAGTTTCCTCCACCAACAACACTTATATCTTTGCCTTTATAATAAGGGCCATCACAGTGAGGACAATAAGCAACACCACGACCGACATACTCTTTCTCACCGTCAACACCAAGCTCACGCCACTTTGCACCTGTTGCAATGATGAGGGCCTTTGTTTGAACAGTTTCTCCACTATTTAAAAATAAAGTTTTAACATCACCGTTTTCAATATTTTCAACACGACGATGTTCAAGGCTCTTAATATCATATTCATCCATATGCTTATTAAGGGCCGCAGATAAATGCGGACCTTCCGTATATGGAATTGAGATGAAATTTTCGATGCCTTTGGTATCTTGCATTTGACCACCAATACGATCAGTGATCACGGCAGTCTTAAGTCCCTTACGTGCTGAGTAGATCGCTGACGAAACACCAGCAGGGCCTCCTCCAATAACAATAACATCATATAGACCTAGGTCTTTTGCTTCGCCAGAAGACTGTGTCTCTTCTTTTCCAAAGCGTGCTTCTAGCTTTTCTAATAAATCAACAAGTGAAGACTTTCCAGAGTGAACTAATTCATCTCCATCAATCACACTTGGGACTCCCTGAATCTTAAGTCTAGAAATTTCATCCTGCTCAAACTCTCCATCAATCATTTCGTGAGTGAAGTCCTCATTGAAGATGGACATTAGATTAAGTGCTTGGACAATATCTGGGCAATTCTCACAAGAAAGAGAAATATATGTCTTAAGGTTTATCTCACCTTTTAATGCTTTAATTCGGTTAATAATCATCTCATCAGGAAGTTTTCCTTTAAGATCACTATTTAGGATAGCAAGAATAAGTGATGTAAATTCATGACCTCCTGGAATACCAGAAAACTTGATTCCATTTGCCTTGCCATTCACATGAATTTCAAAATGTGGGTAATCGTAATTTTGGCCGCTAGACTTTGCCACAATCTTTGGAGAAGTAGTCGCGATACTCTCAATCATCTCAACAAGCTCTTGTTGTTTAGTATGACTTGATTCATTGTAAACAAGCCCAATCTCACTCTCCAGTTGAGCGTAGACAGACTTTAATTGTTCAATGATTCCACTATCTAACATAATTACTCCAATAAAATTCTAGGACAGGCCCAAGCAATAAAGCTCGGGCCCAAAATATCGTTGAGGATAAATCTTAGATTTTTCCTACAAGGTCTAAACCTGGCTTAAGTGTTTCGGCCCCTGGCTTCCACTTAGCTGGACATACTTCATTTGGATTTTCAGCGATGAACTGAGCAGCTTGAACTTTTCTCATTAGCTCATCAGCATTACGACCAATTCCATTGTCTTGAACTTCAGCAAGCTTGATTTCTCCAGCAGGGTTAATTAAGAATGTCCCTCTATAAGCAAGGCCTTCTTCTTCAATATGAACACCAAATGCTCTAGTTAGTTGACCAGTTGGGTCTGCAAGCATTGGGTACTTGATTTTCTTGATAGTATCTGAAGTGTCATGCCATGCTTTGTGTGTGAAGTGAGTATCTGTTGATACAGAGTAAACTTCGACACCCATTTTTTGGAATTCTTCATACTTATCTGCCATGTCTCCAAGCTCAGTTGGGCATACGAATGTAAAGTCTGCTGGATAGAAGAAAAGGATTGACCATTTACCTTCTAGATCATTAGCAGTAACTGTTTTGAAGTCTTCATTGTGGTAAGCTTGTACACTGAAGTCTTGTACTTTTGTGTTGATTAAAGTTTGCACTATTCATCTCCTTTAGAAGTTTTAATAAGTGATATTCTACTTATAAGATTCTTCCATCAGAGGTGATTTTTATCTAATATTTATTATCTAATGCCTGATAGATGCCACCTATGACACCGCAAGGCATCATAGGTGTATATACGATTACTATTATTGAAATATTAATTTATTTAATCGAGGTGGTAGATTTCCATGATATTTTCTAGAGTTTTTTCAAAGTCAATCTTGAGATCTTTAAGCTCCCCTGTGTGAACATCAAAGACCCAGCCATAAACTTTTAGGCCTCTTTCACGGTTTGCTTTTTGTACGGCAGCTGTCTTAATTGCATTAATACATTGCTCTTGAACATTTAGCTCAACTAGACGCTCATAGCGCTTATCTTCATCTTCAATTGCATTAAGTTCTGTCTTGTGAGTACGATACACATCGCGAATATTTCTAAGCCATGGGTTTAAAATTCCAAGGTCTTGGCTTTCCATTGCGGCCTTTACACCACCACACCCGTAGTGCCCACAAACGATAATATGATCGACTTTTAAGTGATCAACTGCGTAGTTTAGAACACTCATTACATTAAGGTCGATACTGATAACCATATTGGCGATATTTCTGTGAACGAAGATCTCACCTGGTCCGGCACCCATTACTTCTTCGGCCGTAACACGAGAGTCTGAGCATCCGATATAAAGAAAATTAGGGTTTTGTCCTGCCCCTAGTTTATCGAAGTATTTTTCATCTTGGTCTAACTTAGATTGAACCCATTCTTTGTTATTTTCAAAAATTTTTTTGATATCCATTAATTTCACCTATGTTATTTTTTGCAAAATCATAAGTGAATAAATTGAATTTGCCAATTATAGGCCTTCGAGTAGGAATTTCACTGCAAGGCTTTGTAAAATAATCGCGGCAATGATGCTAAAAACAGGTCCTAACTTATCAGAAGCACGTTTAGCAATGCTCATCCCCACTATTGTCGAACAAAATGCCCAAACTCCAATCGAAGTAATGTATGGAGTCAGCATTTTACCCGATGCACCAATTGTCACCCCAACTGCAAATGCGTCAAGGCTTGTGGCAAATGAAACCAGGATTACTTTTAATAAGCTATGAAATTGCTTTGGCCTCTCTTCTTCATCATGATTCTTTCCACTAAGCTCTTCATAACCCTCATAGGCCATATGAATAGCAACAGCTGTTAAGAGACCAAATGAAATCCAATGATCAATATAATCAAATTGTGCAATAACTTTCGCGCCGGCAATTGCACCTAAGAAAGCAACCAGTGCTTCAGCTCCCCCCGATGAGAATGCAAATTTCAGAGTATCGCTAAATTTATGAGGTCTGGCCCCCATGGCAACAGCGGCCGAGAAAGAATCGGCACATAGAACTAAGCCAATAACTATAACTTCAAAATAATTAATCATAAAGCCTTTATAATACGTAGACCAATTACAGGCAATTATTAAAAAACTATTCGATTTGTTGAATATTTACTATTGTCTCTACAGATGAAAATAATAATAGCACTGCTTATCTCAACATTCTCATTCGCAACAAATTCATTTGTTGATGAAGTTGATACTTACTTTCAAAGTAATGAATTAACTAAAGTACGAAATCAATCTGAGTTTCAAATCGATAAGTGTCACCTTCAACTAGAGAATCAAAATACTTTTGGTGAATCACTCCAATACTTTATTAATGAGCTAGCATCAAAGAGGTCGACATTTATTCATGTTAGCACTATTTATAAAATGCCAGTTAGAATGGAAGATCAAGAAAAGGTCGGTCTATTTAGCCACCCATTATGTTCCGTGACAAAAGAATCTCTTTCAAAGACGATTAAGAATATGCCAGATGAGATGACGATTGAATTGGCCAATCGTTTTGCTCGTGAACATAATGAATATCGAGCACAGGACAATCACGAAGAACTTCAACAGCTATGGGGAAAGTTCTTTGGGTGTTTAGCATACACAGAAAGCTTAACAACAGCAGACTTAGCGGTAAGTGAGAAACTCGCAAAGAAGTATGCTCCAAGAAATTACAAAAGACCTCAAGGGGTAAAATTCTATTACGATAAATGGCAGCCAAAAGTGAGTCGATTAAATATTGGCCTCTATCAATTCACGCCAAACTATGGTGGAAATATAAAACCTTGTGTAGATTCATGGAATCATTATTATTCAAATGAAAGTTGTCAGATAACGAATAAAAAGAAAGATGCATTGATTAAAGGTTTCGGCTCTACTGCCCAACATTTCAATGCTTATTGTGGAGTTCATAAAGTCATTGAAGCATTTTCCGTACAATTAAATACTTCAGAAAAAAGATTCACTCATCCACAAAATCAAGAAGGTGGAAAACTTGAGAGCTCAAGTGACAGATGTGTTACCCCTCACTTCTATGCAGGATGGTCATACAATCACTTTGGGCCACTACAGAACTCGACAAAGAATAATCTAAAAAAGCTTATGTCTTGTCTCTATAATTAAACACCGGTACAGCTTATAACAAGCTTACCTTTATCAAACTCAATTGACTTACGCCCTTCTACAGCTCCATCAAAAACGATAACTTCAGGAAGAATTGGTTCCACTTCAAATTTAGGCATTACTGAGTTTGCAAAAGGCTTTCCTTCTCTTAATTCAATGCGAAGGTACCCAGTTGAGATGACATAAGAGATCATATAATTGAAATGATTTCCCATCATCAGAGGAACTCCTCCAGAGAGAATGCTATGCTTTACACCAGAAGCGGCACCTGAATGGAGACGGTTTAACTGATCAATATATGAGAAAGAACAAGATACATTATTAAAAGATGATTGCTCTTTTGCATCGACAACGAGAAGAGAGCTTAAATTATAAGTTCCTTCTTCATGCCCTAATAAGCCTAAGTATTCATGAAAAACAATCTTTAACTTTTCATGATCAGTAAGAGACTCCCAACGCTGTTGATTAACGTGAATTTCTAAGGTCTCAGGAAAATTCTTTGCAACAAAGCCACGCTCATTACGACAACGGTAATCACCGACCCTTGAGCAAAGTTTATAATTTACAGAGAAGACTGCTGTCTTTTCAACAATTAAATCCAATAGATCAAGATTGATATCATCAAAGATACTATGCTTTGAGAAAAGAAGTGCCTGTTGCCCTTCAATTTGATCACGAAGCTTCGCTCCAATTTCAAAGAATTCAGCTGCGATATCATCACCACCATTTCCTTCTCTGCCAAGGCGTAATGCCTGATCAAGAATATTTTCGTCAATATTAAAATCTTCTGGACGATCTTTTAAAATCTCTAAAACTTGAATTCTTTCTTCGATACTTTTCTTTAATAGAAAGCTCTTATTAATCTTTGTTTCTTGTAAATTAATCTCAGGCCTTGCAACCCTTAGACTTGCACGAATTTGATTTACCTTGTCGTTTGCTGAAGCAGAAAGCATCTGAGTTAGAAGAATCGATAAAATAATAAGTTTCATTTTCATAAGCTAAAACATATCGGCCAACTAAGAGATTTTAGGCCCTTATGTAAAATATCTCCATGGTGTCCATATCTTAAGCAGACGCCAAGTTACTGATTTCAGGGACTTTTATTATCGAATTTGTGACGATAACTTTATCTGGAACTTCCTTCAAAGATGCCTCATACTTATAGCTAATGGATTATTTAGATTTACTCACAAATATACTTGAAAAAAAGAAAGCAAAGAATAAGCGCTTTTCGATGCGATCTTTTGCTAATTACCTCGATATGGACCCAGGTCTTCTTTCTAAATACTTGAATGGTAAACGTGAAATTCCGGATGCCTTCATCGAATCAAGAGCGCAACTCTTAGGGATTACAGATGAAGAGCTTTCCAAGATAAAAAAAGAAGTAAGATCTAAAGAGGTTATAAAGTCATTTCGTCTTAAAAATCCAAAAGAAGAATATACTCGTGTCGATATGATTCACCAAGAAGTCATAAAGAATTGGCAGTATTACGCTATCCTAGAGCTAATGAAAGTTAAAGGCTTCGATCCAACAGCAAAGTGGATTGCGGAAGAACTCCACACGACAGAAGACTATGCACAAAGCCTAATTGATGACCTTGTTGAAGCAAAGTTATTAGAAATTCGTGAGGATGGTGATTGGCTCGATCTTACGGAAGGAAGCTCTACACATGCTCTTAGTGATGAAGATATCAATATGGCCAATAAAGAATCTCAACGTCGTATTCTTGATCTTGCAAAGCTTGCCATTGACGAAGTCACTCCCGAGTTTCGTGAGCAATCATCAATGATGATGGCAACTAATAAGAAGAAAATTGTTGAGGCAAAGGTGCTGATTAGAGACTTCAGGCGTAAGCTTTGTGATTTTCTAGAAGATACAAATGAATATGATTCAATCTATCAATTAAGTCTTTCACTTTTTCCGCTCAGTGGGAAAAAGAAGAAATAAATCCTTAAAATTATTAAAAGTTGTAGTATTTATATGATGACAATCGAGGGTCAACACATTGGCCCCTGCTCATATTGAGCACAGTCCTCCTTTCGATTACATTGGCAAAAAAACAAAAGGAGAACAATATGAGAACTTTAATTTTAATCGTAACTTTAATCCTATCAATTCAGTCATTTGCTGCTAGAACAATTAAACATGAAACTTGTAATGTAGTGATGGCAAAAGGTCCTTACTACGGAACGTTTGCAAACTATGATATGCCAAAGGATTACTTTGATAAATTTAGAAAAGCATTCGAAAGCAAAGGGTATAATGTTGTCGATCAAATGAGTATTGGAACTTATCTTGATCATCCATATGTTCATCAAAATGCAAATGATCAAAGAGCGATGGCATTTTTCTACCGTGCAACATACCAAATTATAACGGGCGGTTTAAGAGGTGAAAAATCTGATGATCACCTATGCCGTATGAATATAGAGCTTTATAAAAATAATTATAAAGTGATATCTAAGGAAGTAACAACAAGTACAGAAGTAAGCTTATTTAAAAATCAGTACAGAAAATCAATTTGTAATAAAGTATTTAGAAATTTCAAAAAATCGATTCCAAAATGTGAGATCAAATAAGAAAGGGCCTCTAAGGCCCACTTCTAATTAACTGTATTCTTATAGTATTTGATATTACCCTTCATTCCAAAGATTAAATGAGATCAAGATCGTAAACTCCACTACACCTATTTTCATATTACCTACTTATAGAATACTGCTAAGAACTGATTATACTCACGGCCATTTTTTGTACGTGAGTTAATTGTTTCTATCTTCACATTAAGATTCGCTTTGTCTGCCCATGAAACAATTTCTTCATTAGAGAAACCAAAATGCTTCACACCCATCCCCTTAGGATCAGGATGAAAACTTCCATCTTCTGACTCAAGATCGACGATGGCCATCTTTCCACCTTCATTTAACATTCCAGCAAGTTTCAGTGTCATTTTTTCAGGTGAATTAAGATGATGAAAAGTCATCGAACTTATGATTAAATCAAATTTCTCATTGAGTTCTTCATTTTCTAAATCAGTATTGATTGATTTAATATGATCATAGACAGCTGTTTTCTTATCGAAAACTTCGAGCATACCTGTGGAAGTATCCACACCTGTAATACTTTTAGCATCATCAATAAACTCGAGACAAAAAAGGCCTGTTCCACATCCAAAATCAAGAAGGTCGACTTTACTAGAAAGTTTAAGACGATCTCTAGTTTTTTCTGCCAGTGTTTGCATTAAGGAAATTTTATCTTCAGAATCCCAAGTATTGGCCGCATGATTAAAGTGTGACATATTTCTTCTCCATAAATGAATAAGTTCAAAATGTTATAATATCTAATCAGAAAACATGACCAAAGTCATCTTTTCTGCACCCACAATTCTTCATTTACTATTAAGAATTAGGCTATAAATAACCGATAATAAAAGCATGAGAACAAGGCTTATTTTACTATTTATAAGTACTATTATCGAAATTAATACTTATACGCAAGGAACTACGGCCATCGAATCCCACAAAGACTACGAGATAGCCGTATGCCAAAATATAGTAACAAATAACCAAAGTGATGAATACTATATTGGTTGTGAAAATGGACGAATTAGATATTTTGAAAATCTCACAACCCTATCAAAATCAGCAAGCGCTATTGAAAGAAATATTTACGAAGACAGTCTTCTAAATGAACTAAGAGATTTCACAATAAGTGAGCTTAGAAAGAACAAAGCATACTTTGATAAAATAAAAGAATGTCTTATTTCGAATAATCCAAGTTGTAACGATATCAGAGAATCCATACTAAAAACAGTAAGAATGGAGTCTCCAAAACTTAGGGCCATGATGTCTATGATGATCCCTCCTCCTAAATTCCAGAGGATGAAACCAATTCTCTACAACACAACAATCAAACATAAATTCCTAAATAAAGAACTTAAAGCTTTAACTAAAGAAGAAAGAGTAAGAATTGAAGAAGAAGCAAAGGCAATAAAGTATCATTTTACACAAGCTTGGTTTGAACAAAATTTTGAAAAAAATAAATGTATTGAAAAGTTATCACCTACATCGTTTCGCTTTCGCCCTTCAAAAAGCAGATATTCCTGTGAGTCGTTTCATCAACGTACACTTGATGAAGCTGTTTCTTACGATATGTCTAAATACCGTAAAGAACTAAAGAAACAATATAATAACAAACTTGCGAAAAATCCGATTTTGGCCCAGATTGATCTGAGAGGTACTGAAAGCGATAAAGAAATCCTTAGTGAAGTCACTACTGTCATTTCTGATTTAGCCAAACAAACAAGTCTTTCAATAGATAGACTTACACATTTAAAAAAAGAAGATGAGGCTTCTCTAATTCGAAATGATAATATTTTAAATTCATTTATTAAAGACAGAGGAGTATCAAAGGTTCTGTGTGATGTCTCACAAAACCTAAAAGATCAAGAAGAGTTTAAGGAGATTAGAACTGACCTCGCCCTAGCGGGCGCAGCACTTATTGGTGGAGGGGTATGCGCTTTTACTGCTGGTATAGGTTGTATGATTGGAGTCGGTGTTGCCGCCGAGACAATTGGAATAAGTCTTGCTCAGAACCGCTATAAAGAAGCTGCACTAGCATTCAACTCTGGTCTTACAACAGCTCAGATATACGAGGATCGAAAATTTGAAAGAGATTTCACCCTTCTGCTTGCTCCACTTTCTATAACAGGAGAAATTATCGGTAGTAGTGTAAAGTACACTTCTAAGGCAATGCGCTACTCCCCAACAGGAACTAGTATTGATTACGACCTTAAGGGAATAAGAAAAAGAGATCTGTATCGTCAATCAACATTTATTAACCGAAGTGATAAGATTGGAAGTAGGGCCAACTTTATTTCAAAATATGAAGACTATATTCTCACGGGACCAGAATTAAATAATCGTTGGATTCAAAATGCAAGGGCCACTAATGCCTCTCTTTACTTAGATATTGAAAACTCTGCATTAAAAAGGTTAAACGATACAATTGGTGACAAGAGTCTTGTGACAGCACTAACGAATTCCCATAAGACAATTATCGCAACGAGAATCAATGAATTATTAAAGAAGTATCCAAATATTGATATTGAAGTATATTCAGACTTTAAATCAACACGTTACGCCTTTGTTCCAAAAGGCATACCAAGTGAAATTAAGGCCCAATTAACAAAAGAGCTTAATTCGGTATACCAAGAAGCTAACAGAGAATTTGCCAATATGGTTAAAACCATGGAGGGAATTCCTACACAAGAAAATATTCAAGGTTGGTTTCAAGCAGGAATTGGAGGGACGGCAGATGAAGCTGGGCAGGCTACAAAGAGAAGTCGTTCGGTAGATCGTTCAGGTCAAATTGCAAGCTTCCAAAAAGTAAAGTTTACAATCGAAGAAGATGTTAAAAATGTAGTAAAATATACGGCAAGATTGAATCCAAACCACCCTCTTGCAAAGGTTGGGCTTATTGAAAGAATAGATGATCAAAACACATTTGTGCCTACCCTTGAAGTTTTTGAAGTGGCGAGAAAAATCACTGGCCCTTCATATGCCCGAGGGGAATACCTTGCCAATGAACTGAATCAACGCTTTGGAAGTAAATTATCAATTCAAGAAGGGCAAGACTTAATGAAATATATTAAAAATTTAGACTCCCTAACCCCTGGTCTCTGGATTAAAGAGCGTGTTCATGCAAATTTAAACTCTGCAGTTTCTGGGGGAATGTCTGGAGACATCACAGGAATGGGAGCAAGAAATATTCGCCAAGTCGCATTTGATATTCTTAATAATGATAAGAACTCACCTTCTGATATCGTTAAGGTTACAAGAGAAGGCGAAGTAAAAGTAACCAAAACCTTTAATCAAATAAAAGCACGATTCAATAATATTGTAAAAGATGTTTTAGATGAGAGGCAAATTGAATACACTAACGCTTGTAGTGGTGACGATTGTGTCATGATTCCATCAAAAGAATTAACGGCCAAAGATCAGATTGCACTTGTTAGTAAATTCGCATCACAAGAAAACCCTTCACAGTTCAGACTAAGCATTATTCCTGCAGGGGTTAAACAAAATGATCGAACAAATTTAGCACTCCATGGAGAGCTCATCGAAAAACACCTTAGAAAGATTCTGACTGGTGTCGATGCTGGAAAAATCAATCACTCAAAGCTTAGAAATTTAACAATTGCGACAAAAATGCCTACACAAATAAAGAAGGGAAAGATTGATCTTATTATAGGAGTTAAAGAAACACATGAATTCACAAATGATGAACAAATATTAATTGAAAAAGCTTTAAAAGAATCAATTAAAAAAGTGAACAAAGAGCTCGGTTCAGAGACAGTTGAAAACAATAGTCACTATAGTGCAGGAACTATGGCATGGATCTAAATTACTTTAACAAGTCCCTTTTCAAACCTGAGTCGACAGGGTACTCACCAAGCCATGGAGCATGTGCTAGGAAATATAGTTTTTTATCATCCGTACTCTCAAGTATGACCTTGTCATTTTTTTTTATGACTACTTTGTTTCCATTGAGTTTATAGATAGATATAACATCTCCCTCCTTTACATCAACACTACTATCAACGAATAGCTTTATTTGTTTTTCAATATTATCATATTTCTTCAATGACTCCCTCCATCCTTCTTGAGATATTGTTCTATCGACGTCTCGAAGATATCTAATCTTAAGTAATTCAACGTTATCACTAGAGTTTTTAAAATAAGACACTTCATAAACATTCCAGATAAAATATGAAAGAGTCCCCTTTCCAACCAATCGTAGTTGTCCACTTAAAGCATTGGCACAGGTAAGTAGAAAAAATAAAGCTACAGTCATTCTCATTAGTTTAATCATAGCTCACCACCTTTGCTCTCTTCAAAAACTTAAGAGCAATAAAGGTAAAATCAAATTCATTTTTTTTATCAGCGAAATTCAGGCTACTTTCATTTGCATGATGATTATTTTGGTATAATTCCCCCATCATCAGAAAATCTATCAACAGAGTATTCTTGGAATGATCATCCAAGTTATGATTTCGATATCCATATTTATGGCCACACCAGTTTACAATCGCACCGTGAATTGGCCCTAGTAAGCTGTGAATTGGAACAAGCAAAAGGTACCAATATGAATCTGTAAATAATAGATACATCAGCGCATATAGTACGATAAAGAGTAATCTAACGAATACGGAATCAGCGACAGCAACAACACAAGGAAATTTTTCATCTTGTGTTTCTACGCTCATGTACTCTCTATACGTATTAAACATCATAGAGATAATATTCTTACTAATAACGGGAGAATGAGGGTCTCCAATATCATCTGAATATTTATGATGATTTATATGCAATGCTTTATAATGTTGAGGACGTAAAAAACTTGGCCCTTGAGCTAAAATTGTAAGAATCAAGAATGACTTGTCCCAAGCAGGTGTAAGCTTACAAAGACTATGAGATATATAACGATGTAAGTAAAAGGACTGACAAAATAATGACAAGTACCAATGGATAAATAGAAAGCATATTGCAAAAATCATTTTAATCTCCGTGTTTGACTACTTCTTTTCAAATAAGAAGTGCCCAACAAACCATTCTTCACCTTTACCATGACCAAATAATTCGGCACATGATGCAAAGAATATCTTCCATCGATGAAACCAAATATTGGCCCGATCTTCACCATAGGTAGCGGCCATAACTTTCATGATTTCAGGTCGCCTCTTCTCCATATTTTGAAACCACTGCTCTGAAGTTTCTTGATAATTGGCTCCATTAACCTTCCATTTTTCTATTAGTTTGAAACTATCTTGCACCTTTTCAAATAGGCCAAAGCTCGGCATCACTCCCCCGGTAAAGAAATAACGGCCCATCCAATTATCTTCACCCTGAGTTTCAAAGAAATAAGAGGCATCTTTATGACAGAAGATATGAATAAATAGTTTTCCATCATCATTTAACCAAGAAGAGAGTTTGGAAAATAAAGAATTATAATTACGCATATGTTCAAACATTTCGATTGAAATAATACGATCAAATTTACGCTCAATGCTAAACTCATTAATATCACATGTTATAATCTTAAGATTATTTAGAGAGCACTCTTTTATTCGACTTTCAATAAACTCTCTTTGTCCATTCGAATTTGAAATGGCGATAATCTTTGAATTAGGAAACTTCTTGGCCAGATATAAACTTAGAGAACCCCAACCACACCCTAACTCTAGGATCTCCATCCCATCTTCAATCTGAGCTCTTTCACAATATTTTTCAAGCATTGCACTTTCTGCTTCATCGAGACTCTTCACTCCATCATCAAAAAGAGCACTTGAATACTTTAAATGTGAACCTAATACCAACTTAAAAAACTCCGCAGGAAGCTCATAGTGTTGTTCGTTAGCTTTATCAACATCTTCCGCAATAAGGGACTTATTAAACTCTTCTATAATTCCATTTTTATGAAAATCGAGATTTTCATAAATCTCATCCTTACGTTTCTTGATTAACTTTCTTATTCCCATTCTAATTAATGGATTAGGAATAAGGCCTCTTTCAGCAGCACTCATTAAAATAGACATCATATCCTCCTAAGATCTATAAAGTGGTTTACCGAAGACTAAATGAGAAACACCAATGGCCCTTTCGCTAAAGCCCCCTATACAATACGAAAAATAGAAATTCCAAAGTCGTTTAAATTGTTCATCTTCGCCAAGTTTTGGAATCTTATGCGTTTCGTGATTAAATCGATTCTGCCACTCTTTAAGAGTACGTACGTAGTCCTGAGCAAAATCAATTTGAAAGTATAGACGCAAATCTGAAACCCTCTTAGCTGCATCTAGAACAGCATGAATAGAAGGGATAAAACTACCAGGGAAAATATATTTCTTAATAAAATCTAGCTCTTTGACAGCACGATCATACTCTTGATCATTAATGGTAATTATCTGTAAAAGAGCGAGGCCGTCAGCTCTAAGAACGTCTGATATCTTTTTCATATATGTATTTAAGAATTTTTCACCAACGGCCTCAATCATCTCAATTGATACGACACGATCAAAGCTCCCTTCAAGTAGACGGTAGTCTTTTTTCAAAAGAGTAATCCTATCTTCAAGTCCTGCTGCCTTAATTCTTCTTTGAGCTTCTTCATATTGATTTTCAGAGATCGTCGTCGTTGTAACATGACAGTCATAGGTTTGTGCGAGATGAATGGCAAGCCCCCCCCAGCCAGTTCCAATCTCAAGAATATGATCACCGGCCCTAATATTTAATCGCTCACCTATAAGTTTTAGCTTATATTGTTGAGCTTCTTCCAAAGTAGATTTTTTATTTGCAAATATTGCACTTGAATACATCATCGAGTCATCTAAGAAGTGTTTAAAAAGTTCATCTGGTAAGTCGTAATGGGCCTCTATATTCTTTTTAGAACCAGTAAGAGTATTTCGATTTTGCCAATATTCTAAAAACCTAGCAGGCTTTAGAAAATTTACAAAGCCAGAATCCATCTCACTAAGAAGGTCTTTATTGATAGCAAATACTCTCATAACATTACTTAAATTTGGAGTATCCCATTTCTTTAGGATATAAGACTCAGCAGCACCAATGGAGCCCTTGATAAAAATATCTGTAAAGAAGCTCTGGTCATGAATAATCATCTCAGCACTAATGCGCTTAGACCCACGGCCAAGAATATGCTTCCTACGGCCAACATAAATCGTTAATCGTACATTTTCTAATAAGGCCAACTTCTTTAAAATTGCGTCACGAAGAGTTCGAAGGAGCACACCTGGTCTATCATGTTTATTTAAAAATTGAGACTTCTCTATAGTTTTGATATTTGATCTCATTATTTCTCCTTTATATTCGTATGTGAAAATAACTCTCTACGACTAGCTGGATTCGGATGATCAAAGAAAGGTACACCTTTAATCCACAAGAGGAATGCTTGAAAATAAATGCCAAGGACAACCTTCAAAGTAATCAAAGGGAATTTAATTAGTATTTTATTAAGCGCACCTTCTGTGGCAACGACCTTCTTAAGGTTCATACTTGCCAAGAAGACCTTTTCCCCTTTTTCAAATGTTTCCATATTTATTTTTAATAAATCATGAGGATTGGAAAATCTCCAATCATACATCAAAGACATAGGAAAGAACGGTGATACATGAAATTCTTTTTTAAATTTTTTCCTAATCTCTTTGTCATGAGAGGCCTTTGTTGCATCAACAACATAACAAAACCTCTCCCCCCAGGGGGTATTTTCAATTTCGGCCATAATAGCTTCAATCTCACATTCTTTATTAAAGCAGTAGTAGAAAGTAACAGGATTAAAGCAGTGACCAAAATATCGAAGGCTTGTCAGCATTCTAACTGAACCTTCAATATTACGACCGAGGTGCATTTCAACAGTCTTTAAAACTTCACTTTTAAGATTCTTAGTCTTGTCACCGTGATAATCACTTCTTTTGAAGTATGCAATATTTCCCTTCATATAAGACCAGAAACGAGAGAGTGAGAAAAATTCATCAACCTCATCTAAATCAAGATAAACGAGAAAGAGCTTATACTTGAAAAAGTGTACTTTTGGACGAAAGCGAGAATGCATGACTATTCCTTCATAAAGACAAGATTTCATAATTTCTCCAATTCCTCAACGATTCTCAAGGCACTAAAGACACCATCTTCATGAAAACCGTTTCGCCAATAAGCACCACAATAGTGAGTGCGATTATGTCCGCTTATTTCATGCCACCTTGCCTGGGCCTTCATCCCATCTAAAGTAAAAAGTGGATGCATATAGCTCATTTCCTTTAGAATCTTATCTTTCTCAATAGGTCGATATGGGTTTAGTGTGACATTGAAATTCTTATGAAAATTGATGCCTTGGAGAATATTCATATTATAAGTGACAGTTGGGCCAATCGACTTCTCTGTAGGAAGTAGATAATTCCATGCTGCTATTGCAAGTTCTCTTTTAGGTAAGAAACTATCATCAGTGTGAAGATAAGTTGGATTGACAACATAAGGAATTGCAGAAAGTAATTCAATTTCTTTATTTGTAGGACTCTCTAGTAATTTTAATGCCGTATCTGAATGTGTTGCAATGATAACTTGATCAAAACTTTCACGGCCATCTTTCGTTGTAATAATAACTTGTTCTTTTTCACGAGTAATATATTTAACAGGAGTTTTAAGTCTTATTGATTTCTTAAAATGTGGTACCATTTTCTTAATATAGGAATTTGAACCACCTTCGATGACATACCACTGTGGTCGATCATCAACTTCTAAAAACCCATGATTTTCAAAGAATCGTAAAACGAATTTGGCAGGGAAGCGCCAAACAGCTACAGGATCTGTCGACCAAACGGCCGCCATCATCGGTACAATATAATAGTCGATAACACTCTTCCTAATTCCCCTTGTTTCAAAGAAGTGAGAAAGAGAAATATCGCCCGAGTCATTTACTAGAAAGACTTTGGCCTTTTTATTAAAGTCGATAATCCCATTAATCATGGAGTAAAACCAAGGCCTAAAGAGATTTCTTCTTTGAGCAAATAGTGTATTTAAGGTTGTCCCATTGTATTCAAGGCCAGTCTTATCACAATGAACACTGAAGCTCATTGCAGTAGATTTATACTCGACTCCGAGCTCATTGATTAGACTTAAGAAATGCGGATAAGTCTTTTTATTAAAAACAATGAAACCTGTATCGATTTTTAGCTCTTGATCATCGTATTCAATTTCGTGTGTATGAGTGTGGCCACCAAGATAGTCATTGGCCTCAAAAAGCGTGATATCATGCTTATTCGACAATTTATAAGCACATGTCAGTCCAGAAATACCAGAACCAATGATTGCTATTCTCATTGCGGCCCCTTTAATCTATTCTTGATATACCTAATTAAAGAACCAAGCAGTGGAATATGCTCATAAATGAATTCACCCATATCAAAATAATCACGATGATAACTCACTAGTCCAGATTCATTAAATTTAATGACAGAGTTTCCATATAAGATGACCGGCTTCCCAGAGTTCAGATTAGGTGTAACAAGAATCATCCTCCAAACGGCAACATGATGATTGCCATTGGAAACGATGTCAGAAAACTCAAAACGTATATCCTCTACTCCTTGATAGATTCCTTGATAGTAGTCTTTTACCGCATCAAGTCCTTTGTGTTCACCAATGGGGTCAATGAAGAGCGCCTGCTTGTCATAGAAGTTATTTAAGATTTCAATATTATCTGCTCGTAGCTCATTAAAAACCTTTTCAATTCGTTGTGCTTGCAGATTTTGACTATCTAAACCTGTAGCTTTTAGCTCTTTCACACTTACTCCTCCAATTAAACATATTATTAAGATATGTTTTATAATTTTTTTCGGAAACCAAATAAGAAAACGATTCGTTCGCTTTTGATAATCTCGGTATACTTCTCCTTTAGATTTCAATGATGACTCCTCGGCCGCAGGGACTCCTGTAACAGAAGTAATAAGATAAAGCATGATGATATACGGTATAAAACCAATAAAAGTAATAGGTCGTTCCATATCAAGGCCATAAACTCCGTATGATAACCAAATTAATGTTTCAAAGAAGTAGTTCGGATGACGTGAGTATTTCCATAAACCAATATCACAAACTTTACCTTTATTATTCTTAGAAGAAATAAAGCTTTTAAGTTGTCTATCTGCAATCATTTCTCCTATAAGTGCAATGGTGAACAAAGTACTTCCCAAGAAGTTAAAAAGAGTTAAACTTTCTATACTAAGAAGAAATAGAGGTATTGATAGGATCACTGTTAAAACGGCCTCGCCAATAAAGAGTCCATAAAGATAGACACCATACATAATCTTCCACTTCTTTTTTAAAGTTAAGTATCGACTATCTTCTCCTGTCTTTCTTATCCTTTGAAATAAGTGTGTACTTAAACGCATAGACCAAAAGGCATAAAGTAGACATAGTAATATCGCCTGAAACGATTCAAGTAATTCGGGACGATATAATAGCAATGAAGTAATAACTACGAGAAAGCTTGTGCTCCAGTAGAAGTCCAAATATGAAAATACTTTAATATTCAAAGAAATCAGCCATCCTATCGTAAAATAAAGAATAACTAAGAATAATACGAGCACAATTAAATCAAACATGACCAGTCCTTTATTTATCTTATACTTATGCTACGTGCATATTCAGATAAAAGATCACCATCACAGAAGTAAATTTATTTTTTTACTTAGTGATCCAAATAGATCCAATTAGCGTATTAAATAATATGAAGGCATTTACAGCATCAAATGACTTACTAAATAACACGTGTATAGTTTATGCTAAAATAATTCCTACTATAGGGAGATCAGCAAAGGTGCAACTCAGTCTAATAGACATTGAATATTTGCTTATGCAGATAGCGAAGGATAATTCGCGAGAAGCTTTTAAGAAGTTATTTGAATTCTATTATCCAAAAGTACTTGGATATGGCCTTAAAAGTGGACTAAATAAAGAACAGTCTGCAGATATGGCACAAGAAGTAATGCTTAAGATTTGGAAGAGTGCTCACCTATACGATAAAGATAAAGGAAATATAAACACATGGATTTATGCAATTGTGAGAAACCAAAAATATGACATATTAAGAAAGCAGCGCCGTGATCCATTAAGTATCATCAGTGCCTATGACATATTTGAAGAAGAATACCTGCAGCAAGAAGATGAGAATTATAATATTGAAGAAATTTATCACTTGGCCTATACAAGAGAAATGATAGCCAAACTATCATTAGAACAGCAGCTGGTTCTTAATGGCATTTATCAAGAAGGTTTAACTCAAAAAGAATTTGCAGAACAAGAGAACATACCGCTTGGCACAGTAAAGTCACGTATACGACTGGCCGTTAAAAATTTAAAAATTATATTGGAGCAAAAGTGAAGAAGCTTTATCATCCAGATATTGAATTAATAAAAAGATTTGTAACTGGAGAGCTTGAGGCAGGGCCGGGACTTCTTGTTAAAGCTCACCTAAATAATTGTGAAGATTGCCGAATACAAGCTGAGTCAGAATTTGAAAGTCAGGCAAATAACTTCTTTTACACTAATTCTAATCTTAAGTTAGAAAAAGATGTTACTGATGATATTTTCAATTTTATTTTAGATAAAGCTGAATGCACTAAAGCGAAGGTAGAAAGTAATAATATCCATAAACCGCCTATCGTAAAGTTTCAAAACAAGACATTTTCCCTTCCTGAAACATTTTCATTTATTTCAGACAAGGATATTAGTTGGAAAGAATTTGGGAAGAATAGTGCTGTTGCTCAGGTGACATCAGGTAAGACCGGAGGACTATACTTTATCTACCTAGGCCCAGGTGAAACTATTCCAAAGCATGGCCACCACGGTAGAGAGTATAGCTATGTTCTCGATGGTTATTACAGTAGTAATGGCCATAAGCTTGATACTGGAGATTTTTCAACTTTTGAGGAGTCTGACATTCATGAACCATCAACTACAAGTGAAGATGGTTGTTTAGTTGTTTCTTGGGTTGAGAATCGCTTAAACTTTCTCCACGGAGTCTTTACACCACTGAACCAGCTTCTATGGTGGTATTTAAAACGTTCATAAGGTTTTAGAGCAAATGTAGTCGCTACAAAAATTCACATTATGTATTTTAAAGACTTCTTCTCTCATAGATAGTAGAGCTAAACTTCAAAGTCAAAGTAATCAGACAGCTCACCTTCCCCTTCTTGAAGATCATCAATATCATCATGAGTATCTTCACAGAGGAAACCTATATTATAAAGTGCATCTCCGGCCATGACGACAGAAGACTTACTTATTCCTAAAATCACTCCATCATGCTCCATCGTTATGCGACCTATAAGTTCACCTGTAAGCTGTCTTAGTTCTCCTACAATCTCACCTTCTTTTACAATCTTTCCATGATGGGCCTTATTGATTAATAGTCCGCCTTTTATGGCCCTCATCCACTTAGTTTTGCGAATGATGAATTTCTCTTCTTTGAAATTCTTTTTACTCTTAATCATACCATAGTGGCTTAGAATACTTTTGACGAGATTGACTCCATACTTTGCAATCGTCTCGTCAATACGAAGACCTTCTCCTCCCTCAAAGACTATGCAAGGACGGCCAAGATCATTAATTGCCTCTCTTAGGGAACCATCTCTAAGAGTACTATTAACAACAAGTGGAATGCTGACATTATTGACAAGATCTAGCATACCTTCTGTGTCAAGATCGCAGCGAATTTGCGGGATGTTAAATCGGCCTGGTCCACCAGAGTGTAGGTCGACAAAGACATCTCCATACTTTGTTATTTGTTTGAAAATAAAATTTGCAAAGCGGGCCCCAAAACTTCCTTTGGGCTTTCCAGGAAAGCAACGATTTAAATCCTTTCGATCAGGTAGGTAGCGCTGTTTATTAAGAAAACCATAGATATTAACAGCAGGGATAATAATCAAAGTTCCCTTAAGTAGCTTTAGCTTGCCCTTCATCAAAAGTTGGGCAGCTCTTAATCCATTAATCTCATCCCCATGCATACAAGCTGTTACGACAACACAGGGAGAAATTTCTTTCGTTGCACGGTATATATAAACAGGAGCTTTAACTTTTTGTAGCCCATAAAAAGAAGGAAAATTGACAAACTCAACAATCGGTCTGCCAATCTCAACTTCTTCAACTTTTAATTTAAATAATTGATCATTCAATTAGTTATCCTTTACAACTTTTGTGTAATTCTTTTCAACGAAGTCGATAATTTCAACGGCTATATTCTTATTTGTACAACCTTCAATTCCTTCTAATCCAGGAGATGAATTAACCTCTAGAATCTTTGGGCCACTACCTGAGCGAATGATATCAACTCCGGCCATATTTAGTTTCATCGCTTTTGCAGCCGCAATTGCAACCTTTCTTTCTTCAGGGGTAATCTTCACAGGAGTTCCAACACCACCTCTGTGAATATTAGAGCGAAACTCTCCTTCTTTTGCTTGCCTCATCATTGTTCCAATCACCTTACCACCAACGACAAAGCAGCGAATATCAGCTCCATTTGCGTCTTTAATAAACTCTTGAACAAGAAAGTTCGCTTTAAGAATTCTAAAGGCATCAATTAAACTCTCTGCTGCCTTCTTTGTCTCAGCTAGAATGACCCCTTTTCCTTGTGATCCTTCGATAAGCTTTACAACCATCGGTGCGCCACCAACTAATTTAATTAGACTCTCTGTTTGTTGCGTATTATTTGCCATCCCTGTCTTAGGAAGAGGGAGATGCTTTTGCGATAAGATTTGAAGAGAGCGTAGTTTATCTCTTGAGCGTCCAATGGCATTGGAAGAGTTCAAACAATAAACACCCATCATTTCAAATTGGCGAACGATGGCCATCCCATAGGCACTAACACTTGCTCCAATTCTTGGAATGACAATATCAACCTTGTCTAACTTTCTCTTGCGGTAGTAAACCATTGGGGAGCCAGTTACAACATCCATATAACATTTGTCAGGACGAACGACTTCCACATGGTGACCTCTAAGCTTGGCCTCTTCTACTAACCTCTTTGTCGAATAAAGGTTTTTATTAGAAGATAAAATCAAAATATTCATTTGTACTCCGTAAAAAATAGAATCTAATTTTGCACTCCTATAATATAATCCAGAATTCTTAAACAATGATTATAAAAGTCAACATAATTCATAAATTTTTAGTTATTTTTAATTTCTTTTTTCTTGTGGAAGATATGTCATATTTACAATGGGGCAACGAAGGTTTACTCTTATCCAATGACAGAAGAAAATCAAACATGCCCAAAATGTAGCTCACCTTACGCCTATAACGATGGCCAATTATGGATCTGCCCAGAATGCTTTAACGAGTGGAATCCTGATGCTAGTTCTGAAGAGGATAGCACTCCACAATTCGTCGATGTAAATGGTGCACAATTACAAAACGGTGACTCTGTAACCGTTGTAAAAGACTTGAAGGCCGGAAAAGGCACGATAAAGTCAGGTACAAAAGTTAAGAATATCCGCCTTCTCGAGGAACCAGTTAATGGCCACGATATCGCCTGTAAAGTCGACGGCCATGGCTCGATGTACCTTAAGTGCTCAGTTGTAAAAAAAGCCTAGTTCTTAACAACTTGCCAAAGAGAATCGATAAATAACTGATCTTTATCAGTAAAGTGATCCTTTAGCTTGAAGCCAGTGTGCTGACACGTTCGCTCAATATCCTCTTTCGTGTACTTGAATGAATATTCGAGATGCAGTGGCTCATAGGCTTCAAACTCAAAACGATGCTCTAGCACTTTGATATACACCTCCTGCTTCTCCTTAGGAAGCAAGTAACTCTCCATTGCCCCCAACTTAGGGTTAAAGACACCAAGGTGTTGAAACTTATCTTTATCAAAATTTCCACCGAGCTCTCGGTTGATTCTATCAAGTAAATTAAGATTAAAGTCACGAGTGTAGCCGCTGGAATCATTATAAGCAGCACTTAACTTCTCCACATCTTTCTTAAGATCAAAGCCAATAAGAAGATAATCATCACTATTTAAGTACTTCCATAACTGCCGAAGGAAATTCTCACTTTGGGTACGATCAAAGTTTCCAATATTTGAGCCAAGAAAGAGAACTATTTTTCTCCTCTTAGATCTTTCTTTTAAAAACTTAAGCCCCTGCAAGTAATCCGCAACAATACCATGAATTTCCAACTCAGATTTGTGAGTAATATTCTCTTCCATCTGCTTTAGTGCTTGAGCCGAAATATCAATTGGAAAGTAATTGACTCTCTTTCCTTGCCCTAAGAAGCCATCAATAACCAGCTCACTCTTATGTCCATCTCCAGCACCTAACTCAATGATATCAACTTCATCTTCGCTTATTAAATTGGCTATCTTTGAACTCGATTCTTTTAAAATATTAAACTCTGTACGAGTTAAATAGTAGTCGCGATGTTGAGTGATCTTTTGAAATAAATCACTTCCACGATCATCATAAAAATACTTTGTCGATAATCGTTTATCAGGTTTTGATAGGCCCGTTAAAACATCAATTGCAAACTCTTCTAAGAATTCTGAATTTTGCTCTTCACTAACTTCTCTAAGTACTGACACTTCCATTATATATCCTTTGCAACTCTAATCCCCGAAAACATCCATCTCTGATGAGCACGGTAGAAATTTCTATACGTATTTCTGTAATGTTCACTAGGAGTTGCAAAACAGCCTCCACGCAGAACAAACTGATTACACATAAATTTACTATTATACTCCCCTAGGCCACCCATATATGATTCATAAGATGGATATGGTGAGTAATGGGAAGAAGTCCAACACCAAAGTGGTAATTTACTATCCCCAAGAAACAGCTCTAATTCAAACTCTGTAGGCAAGCGTTGACCTGACCAATTCGCAAATGCCTGGGCCTCATATAAGCTTATATGAGAAACCGGTGCATACATATCAAGTAGCACTAAACCGTGAAGAGTGAATTCATACCACTCTCCTTCGATTAGTCTCCAATAAAGTGGTGATTGAATCTTTTCTTCATTAATCCAATCCCAACCGTCACTCAACCAATACTGAAAGCTATGATACCCTCCGGAATTAATAAACTCTAAATACTCACCATTAGAGATATAGCTTTCACGAATGGCAAATGAGTTTATATACCTTTTATGACATGGCCTCTCATTATCGTAGGCAAATTCACTCTCACTATTTCCTAGCTCATGAACTCCCTCTTTAAAGTGCCTCCACTTTAATGATCCGGCCGAAAATGCCTCCAATCTCTTTTCAGAGTAGACAGGAGATAGCGGAGAGGAGCTTAGGATATGTTTAATATCCATCAGAAGTAACTCTTGGTGCTGTTGTTCGTGGTTTAATCCAATTTCTAAAAGAAACTCAATTCTTTCAGGTTCCATTGTTGTCTCCAACAAGGCTAACATTGCAGCATCCACGTGATTACGATAGTTCAAAACTTCTTGAACAGTGGGCCTAGATAGTAGTCCTCTCTTTTCTTGTTTCCAATGAGTCCCTACTGACTTGTAGTAAGAATTAAATAATAAGCTATATTCATCATTAAATTTTTCATATCCAGGTGAGTACTTGTTCAAAATGAACTCTTCGAAAAACCAAGTCGTATGAGCGAGATGCCACTTAGGAGGGCTTACCTCCGAAGCTGACTGTACTGTAAAGTCTTCAATCTTAAGCCCGATGCAGATCTTTAGAGTGCTCTCTCTTATGAGTCGATACTTTTCAACGCACAGAGACTTTTGCTCAACTATATCTAATAATTTTTCGCTAAAGGCTTCGATAATGGCTCCAAGTACATGTAAAGTTTAATTCTACAAAAATTACCTTTTGAGCTCAGGGATAAAAACTTAAGAATATTAAAATTTATTAAAGAATAATTTGGCATCCTATTTTATCTCGTAAATATCACTTATTATTTATAAAAAGGGAGGAATATGAAACAACTTTTATCATTAGCGATTACTTTATTTCTATTAAACTCAACTGTAGAAGCAAAGGAAGTACTGGACATGTCAGACCCACTTGCCGTCTACACGCAGGCCGGTATTGGAGCAACGAACAAAGGGCTAAACGTAAAGATTGGCATTTCTTACAGTACGGGAATCAAAGATGTTGCGGCCATGAATCTAATCGAGTTAAAGGGCCTCCTTGGTGACGACCTTGGATGGGATCGTCCTTCAAAGAAGTCGAATCGTATGGATAGTTTTCGCTTTAGAAATTTCAGCGCTAATATTAAATCCGGAAGAGGTTCTCAACTAGATATCAATTATAGTCTCAAAGAATCGTTTCTAGCAGAAAGAACAGGGAATGCTTCCTATTCAATCCTTCAGGCACTTCCAAAATTTTGGATTGTTAATCTCTATCCTTTGGCAGGTATAGGAGTAGAGTTTGGAAAGAACACAGTAGAAGATGATAGCTCAATTGATAGTGGTTTCTCTGTTATTGGATTCAATAGTGTCGTTGGCTTCTATGGAAAATTTACGATTACAGATAAGATCTGGCTTAATTACAACCCTATATGGGCAGCGGCACTTGCTGGCTCAGACCTTTACGAGACGTCTGGATATGGTGGAAAAGACAATATCCTTCTTCACGAATTTGCAGCAAGCTACCAGTTTACTCCACGCTTCAACCTTCGCTATTTTGCGAATTGGAGTAACCTAGTAGATATTGCTGATGGTGACCACAGAATCGAATTTAATTATCAGTTCTAATTAATCACTTTATCTTTCTAAGGGGCAGCGATACCAAATGTCGCTGACCCTCCTAAGAAGATCTCTGAAAACTTAATCCCTCGGTCATAGAGTAATAATGTTTCAACTGAGCCCCAAAAAGTATCTGGAAAGTTTCCAATCTCACCACCTTCACCATAACCAAAGCAGTACATATCACCTGTTACATTTTCAATTCCGCAAGTGTGCCACATTCCAGAAACGAGTTTACTCCAAGAACGGCCAGTTATAATTGCTGGTTCAGGTTGATTTGTATAATCCCCTTGTCCAAGAGCTCCGTTATTACCACTTCCCCAACAGTAACCATCTCCACTGGCCTGAAGAGCACAAGCGTGAGATTCACCAACAGATAGCGTTGTCCAAACACCACCTCCGACAACTTCAACTGGAGTAGAAGAGCTAACGTAAGATGTATCATTCCCTAGCTGTCCTCGGTTATCATAACCCCAGCAGTAGATTTTATTATCTGTTGCTAATCCACAAGCAAAGTGGTCACCAGTTCCAATATCTGTAAAAGTAAGGCCTCCATTAACTGCAGTTGGTGTTGTCGTAAGAGTTGTCGTATTTCCTGTCGCCACGCCATTTCCTATTCCACCATAGCGGTTCGTTCCCCAGCAGTATGCAGCGCCATCTGTGCGTATTCCACAAGTATGATAGTAACCAACAGAGATCTTACTCCAACTATGACCACCTACAATTAAATTAGGATCATGAAAGGACGCTGTTGTATCACCACTTCCAATTTGCCCGTAATTATTTCGTCCCCAACAGTAACCAACATTAGAAGTTGTTACCCCACACACAGAGTCATAATTAGCACTAAGAGACGCCCACTTATGGCCACCTGTAACTATTGTCGATGGGTGTGAATATGTGGCCGTGTCAGCTGCACCATTACCTAGTTCACCATATTGATCTCGTCCCATACAATAAGCATCATCAGAGTCGTCAATACCACAATGGAGCATATACCCTGCGGCCATCGATTTCCATGTTTTTGCCAATGGAACTTTCTTAGGCATAAAAAGTCCAGCATTCCCCATACCTGTACCGGCCTGTCCCCAGTTCCAATACTGCCCCCAACAGTAGCCATCACCACCTGTTGTAACACCACAACTTAAATAGTCAGAAGCTGAAGCGGATGCCCAATTATGGCCACCAATAACAAGAGTTGGTGTCAGGCGATTTTGAATATCACCGTCTCCAATCTCTCCCTCTTCACCTTCACCCCAGCAGTACATTTGATTTAAATTGTCGATACCACACGAGTGTCTTCCTCTCACCGAAATATCAACCCAAGTTTGAGTACCAGTAACTTGTACAGGGACATTAGAAGTTGTCCCTAGGCCATCCCCTAAATTTCCTTCCCCACTAAAGTCCGTTCCCCAACAATAAATATCACTTGTATTTGTTAGTCCACAGGCATGAAACCAATGAACTTCGATTTTATCAAATATTAGGCCACCGCTAACAGGACTAGGTGAATATGTGTCAGCACTTAGACCATCCCCTATAACATGGTTAGCTCCCATTCCCCAACAATACCCAACTCCCGCGAGTGTTAAAGCACATGTCGTATATTCACCGACAGCAACATTTTTCCACTTCGTTCCCGAATTAATTAAAGTTGGAGCAGTAATTGTTGTAGTGTTATCTCCCATTCCGATTTGACCATAATTATTTCTTCCCCAACAATAAAGATCATCAAGGGAGTTAATAGCGCAAACGTGATAATTACGAGCAGAAATCGACTTCCACTTCATTCCTCCCGGAACAAGCTTTGGAACAAATGAATCAGTAGCTGTTCCATCTCCAAATCGATAATAAGAATTATCTCCCCAACAATAGAGATCATCACTGCCATCAATTGCGCATGTTAGACGATAACCAGTAGAGACATCCTTCCACGTTTTCTCACCATCAACGATATGAGGAATATACTTAGGCTCATCGACTCCATAACCAATTTCACCGTACCATCCTTCACCCCAACAGTAGAGTTTTGACTCAGTTGTAATTCCACAAGAGTGCTGATCTCCAGCAACTATTTTTGACCAAGTAAGATTTCCAAGAACTTTATTAAGATCATTTGGGTAAAGAGATTGAAACTTTTGTGGATCATAAACATCAATTGGTGCACCAACATCCCATGAACCAAAATAATATAAGTTCCCAGGACTGTATCCTGTGGCCATCCCTTGCACTCGATGTTCGGAAGATACGATCGTCCCATCTGTGATATAAATATTTGCAAAATAGTATCCATCAGCTGCTGCATTAATTGTCATATCGATTGTACAAGTTTCACCAGGGTTTAAACTAGTTCCCGTACATGTATCATTTGTCATTTGAAAATTAGATGAACTCCCATAAATAAGAGGCGCCTGAAGTAATCCAGTTGAAATACCACCAGAATTAGTTAGAGTGATCGACTGAGTCTCCCCTGGGCCCGCTCCACCTGGCTGATAGAGTAGTGAGAATTCTGTTGCACCAAGAGTTAAACCTCCTGCTACATTTAAAGTTGTATACGTATCCGATACCACAACACTTGTGTTTCCGGCTTCATCAATGGCGCGAATTTCGATTCGATAATCTTCAGCACCATCTAATGTCAGGCCACTTACAGAGTCTCCCTTTGTAAAAGTAGTCCAATCCTGCTCAACTGAAGAGTCAGAATCTTTAACGACTCTTACCTGGTAACCAACAAGAACAAGGTTATCAGTTGAGTCTGTCGTCCATGTAATAGTAGGAGTTGTTGATAAGCTGGCCGGTACTGTTCCCAAAGTCAGGGCCGACACAGCAGTAGGGTCTGTTGTATCAAGAGTAATTGTTTTTGTGACTGTCTCAGAAGAAATAGCATTAGAGCTATCGGCTCCAAAAATATAAACAGTCTTTAGACCATCACCGCCTGATAAAGCAAATGAAGCAGGAAAACCTGTTACCCAATTTCCTCCTCCACATGAGCCAGCATTTGTATCAGCAGGTGCTATTGTTTGTGTCTCACTGATACAATATTGAGTTAGGTCATCACCACCACTCTTTGTCATATCAATACTATTAGTATTTGAATGTGTTGTTGAACCTGAACTACTATCACTTAAGATAACTTCAAGGCCCACTACTTCAAATCCAAAATTAAATGTAACTTCAGACTCTTTCAAACAACTAGTCATTAAAAGAATAACCGACAACAATAGAATACTTTTCATTTCCCTCACCTTATAAAATCAACATAATTTCTATCGGTAAATACTTTTTACTTATTTAAACAAAAATTTACCATGGGTAAAAAAATTTTAGAAAAATCGAACTTTTATATCAGTTATCTTTTTATTGACTGCAGAAATCGCTCTATTTTAAGAAGGAAGGTTTTAAATTAAAATAATTTAACCAAAGTAAATAAAAGAGAGTAGAAATGAAACAAAAATTATTAAAACTAACTTGCCTTTTCTTTTTATCATTTAATTATCTTTACGCAGACTCAATAGATTTCGACGAATCAAAAAGAAACTCCAAGATGAACTATCTTAGACTTTCCTATCAATCGGTAAATAGTGAGAACCTTGAAACAATCTATGAGCAGATTTTAGTGGATTCTTATAGCTATACTGAAGAAGATGCGATGACCAAGAAGACCAGACGTGAAAATGGTCATATTAAGGACTGGGCCAGTTTAAAGAAAAAGAACTTTAGACTCTATGTTGATATTGAGCTTATCGATATTAATAAGTTTATGAAAATTCTAAACTTATCTGATGAGCAAATAAAGGCCCTATTTGGCGTTGTTAAGGCAAAGGAGCAAGTAGCTCAAACACAAAAGAACACGAAGCCTTTAAGCTTTTCTGTTTTCTATATGACTTCTCTTGGGGAGTTTAACCAAAAAAGTGCACCAGGCTCAGTCGAGTTTAAACAAAACTCTTCTGTTTCTCTAGGTCTAACGACAAATTATCAAATTAATGCAAAGTATGGTGCACAGGCCAGTCTTTACTACTCTCAACTTAACACGGCCTCTGCAAATAAGTACCTTGATAATGTTTCCGTAGACCCGGAGATTGGATTTAACTTATATGGAACTTATAAATTCGCTGATTATGGACTTGAATCCTATGGTGGACTTGATTTTGAACGTTTTAATACTTTCAACTTCGATGGCCTAACAGACGCTGACCAAGTGACATTTGATAAGAATCAAATTTTTTTCCTAACGGTAGGAGTTCAAAAGAATTTTAAGTTATATCGTAGAAACTTCTTAGCAAAGTTTAGCTACTCTCACTCAGTGCTTTCAAGCCGTGATATTGGTTATGCAAATACAAGTGATAAGCAAGAGTTTACTGGTGGTAAGGCCATGGCCTATGTTATGGGTGATATTACAAAGAAGATCTTTGCTCACGTTATCTTTAAAATGCACTTTATGGATGGCCCAACCGACTTAACAGTAAATCGACTAGGCCTTGGTTTTGGTTATAAATTTTAACGATATGTAATATCCTTAGCGTCAAAGTCACTTTGACTATGGCGCTCAAGGATTTGTTGATCTTCATCACCCCAAGTACGATTGACTAATCTACCTCTAAGTACAGCTGGTCTCTTAATTAATTCATCTGCCCAACGTATAATATTCTTATATTCATGTACAGATAAGAATTCTGCCGCATCATAGAGCTTGCCTTTTACAAGTGCGCCATACCACGGAAAAATTGCCATATCTGCAATCGAGTATTCATCCCCTGCGATATACTTATGATTTGATAATTGTTTATCAAGTACATCAAGCTGTCTCTTTGTCTCCATCGCAAAGCGGTCTATTGGGTATTCAAATTTTTCAGGTGCATACGCATAGAAATGACCAAAGCCTCCTCCTAAATATGGAGCGCTTCCCATTTGCCAAAATAGCCAATTAAAAACTTCTGCTCTCTTAGCTGGATTCTTTGGTAAGAAGTGACCAAATTTCTCCGCCAAGTAAACAAGAATTGAAGCTGATTCAAAAACACGAATCGGATTTCCGTCATTTTTATCAAGTAAAGCAGGTATCTTAGAGTTTGGATTGATAGCAACAAAATCAGAACCAAACTGGTCCGCTTCCCCAATATTAATTAAATAAGCATCGTACTCAGCTTCTTTAATTCCAAGCTCTAATAATTCTTCGAGCATAATCGTAACCTTAACTCCATTAGGCGTTCCTAACGAGTATAATTGAAAAGGATGCTCTCCTTGTGGAAGCTTCTTTTCAAAGCGTGCTCCTGCAGTTGGGCGATTGATACTTGCAAACTCTCCCCCATTGCCTTCTTTAAATGTCCATACTTTTGGTGGTTCATATTTTTGATTCATATTTTTCTCCTAGTAACACATAAAGTATAACAACCACTAAAGGTAAAAATAAATCTAAACTTGACGAAGATTTAACTCACTAAACATGGGCCTGTGCCGCATTCTCTGTGTGACTTCTAATTTTTCTAAGAGCTACTATCATATCAGAATATGTAAGAGCACCCAAAGCATCGTATTCGCCACTTGAAACACGATCTAAATGCTTCTTTCTTATCTGCTCTGCCTGATCCCGTAATTCCTTTGACTTTCGTTCTGCAACGCTATAGTCCACTCGATCCAGTAATATTTGATTTGAGACTGAATCATAGAAGGCCTTAACATTAACAAACAGAGCATCAAAATCTTTCTTTGCTTCATCACGAATAAGCTTAGAGATATCACCACGAGCACTATATGCAATAAGTCTTTCAATATAATCAGCAATACTCTCTAGTTCATCAACTTCTTTAATCATCGATTGAGCGCGACGAGATTCGTCTTCACTTAAAGGATTAACCATAAGTTTAACAATGAAGATCGTAACTTCTTTTTGAATATTATCAGTAATCCTCTCGTAGTCCTTGGCCTTAAGAGAAATTCGTTCTTGATCCTTAAAGTTTTGTTTTATGTAAATCTCTTCGGCAAGAGCGTAAAGTCTAGAAACGATATCTTTCATTTTATTAACTTCGGCCTGTGCCTGAGCAAGTGCTGCGGCCGTCACCATTTGACTTGGATCTCCAAGCATCACAAGATGATGCTGTTCTTTTTCTCCTGTCGCAGGTGTGATCTTTGTGACAAAGTTTGCTAATTGATTGAGAAATGGAATAAAAATAACGGTTGCTGCAACATTAAAAATCGTATGTCCAGAGGCAATATGAACAGCAACATTCACAAAGTCACCTTCCGCGTTCACAGCATTAGCAGCTCCGGGAACAAGATAATCGATAAACTCAACATAGAATGGAAAGAATAAGAAGATTATAAGTACACCCAGAAGATTGAATATAGCGTGAGCACGAGCGGCCCTTTTGGCCGTTATATTTGCCCCAACGCTAGCAAGAAGGGCCGTAATCGTTGTTCCAATATTCTCACCTAATACGAGTGCTGCCGCCGTATGAAATTGAATCACTCCTGAACTAGCAAGAGCAATGGTAATCCCTAGCATGGCCGAAGAAGATTGAATAACAACAGTCAAAATACAACCAACGATGATACAAGCAAAGTATGCGCCGTAGTTTTGTTCAGAAAAGTATGAAATCATACTTAAGAATTCAGGCATCGTTCTTAGAGGTTTGAATGCATTAGACATAATACTTAGGCCAAAGAAGATCATCCCAACAGAAAATAAGATACGCCCAATTTGACGATAGCGATTAGTTTTAGCAAATAAGAGAGGAAAGATTCCTAGTCCAATAAATAGTAGGCCATACTTCCCTACCTTTATTGAAATAATCCACCCGGTAACAGTTGTTCCAATATTTGCACCTAGAATGACTCCGATTGCTTGACTTAAGTTCATGAGTCCAGCATTAACAAAACCTACCGTCATCACAGATGTGACAGATGAGCTTTGAACAAAGATCGTGACAAGAGTTCCAACGATGATAGCTGAGAAGCGATTTGTTGTAATTTTGTTAATCGTATTTTTTACAACATCACCGGCAACAGACTGTAAGGCCTCGGACATATTCTTCATTCCATAGAAGAAAATTCCAAGACCTCCTAAAACAGAATAAATGAGCTTAAAGACTTCCACTGCTCTTCACTTCCTTTCGCCTATGATACGACGTTATATTGATCATGATAAATTTCAACAATTGTTAAAAAGAGAATTCCTATAATTGGGCCATAGAAGATTCCACCCATTCCAAATACTCCCATCCCTCCAATAATTGCAAGTAAGACAAAAGTTGAATTAATTTGAATACGGTTACCAATAAACTTTGGTTTGAACCAATTTTCAACAATCAGGCCAACAAGTGCTGTAAAAATAAATAGCGCCACTCCTGAAGCAGGACTACCTGTCAGAACCAGATAAAGACTTGCAGGGATTGTTACAATTGAAATCCCAACAAGTGGAACAAATGCTAGGAATATCATCAGAACTGTCCAAAGCACAACAGACTCAATACCTGCGGCCCAAAGAGCAAGTCCTCCAAGTACGCCTTGAATTACCCCTCCAACTCCATTACAAACAAGAGTCACGTAATTCATTTGGTTAAATTTATCGAGAATCTTTTGTTCTTGATCTGATGGTAGTGGTGAAAGATCGAAAATATATGTTTTGAGTCTTTTTCCTTCAACAAAAATACCAAAGACCACAATCATCATTATCGCAAGATCAAAAATAAAAGTAATAATATTTCCAACGATCGAGTTAATACTAGAAATAACCGTTCCAGAGATTCCTTTTAGAGTTCCAAATACTGTTGTCTTAACTTGCTCCATATCAATATCAACACCTGTGATATCGGAAACACTTTTAATAAGAACAGCAACGGGACCATCTCCAAATAAGAAATCATTTACCTCATGGTGAGACATTGCCTTCATTATTGTTTGATAAAGACTTAAGGCTTCCTTACTAAGAGCGATTGATAGGAAGATGAGAGGAATAAGAACCAATAGAATAATAAGACAACTTGTAACTGTAGCCGCTAAATTATCAGAAAGTTTATACTTCTCAATAAAGCGATTATTTAGTGGATTAAAAACACCTGCTAAGACAAAGCCAAAAATGATTGGAGCAATCATTTGCTTGGCCATCATCCAAACAAGGTAACAGACTAAAAGAAAGATACAACCGAAGAATACGTACGTTACGTTAAATTTATTTTGCATGTAAATATTGTATGTTTGAAATGATTAATAAGCAATTTATAATGCCCTACTTTATAAGTGATTTACACTGCTTAAGCTCTAAAAAGAATTTTATAAACTTTGTCAGATAATATGCCCCTGGAAGTATTCCTATCACTGCCCCATAGGACATGGCCATTGCAAAATCATTTAAGAAATAAGCAATTATCACAAAGGCACCAATAAAGAGAATTGTTCCAAAGCATAGAAAAATAGGAATAAAGTTTACGATCATACTAAAGATGATTGCTCTAGTCGTCGTTGCTGTCAGCACCTCTTTTCCAATTCTTGCCATTGAAATATAGAAGAACTTCCCCACCTTAAAGTAAGCCAATTCAACCTCTTCATCCTTATCGAAATTTTCAGCGATTGAAACTGATGTAATAACATTCTCTATTACAGTTCCATTCTCAAACTTGATAAAATTAAAAACACGATCACTTCCACTTGGAGTCGAAGTTTCGTAACCCACAACCTTTGATCTTATATTTAAAACCATACTAGAACCCTTAAAATGATTAGGGCATTATCGGCAATATACTGGACAACTTTACTTAGAGATTATTTATTTGGAAGAATTTAAAAATGAAAAAGCCTCCGAAAGGAGGCCTTATTAATTTAATCTTAATAGCAGTAGTAACTACCCCAGTAATCACGATAGCAATCATAGTAGTAAGTGTAGTGAAATGCATACCAGTAGTAATAGAATGCAACACCACCGAATACAACAAAGTATAAACCGTAGTCGTAACTGTAGTAACCAGAATAGTTAGCACCAGTGTTCTTCATACCATCAACATAATCTTGAATTAGTGACTTAGATTCTTCAAGAGTCATATTCTCTACGTCAATTGATCCAACAAGGTTAGAAAGCTCTGATGCAACTTTCTTATCTTTGATATTTGCTTGTAGGTAATTTAAAACCTCAGATGGCGTAATACCTTCTTGAGCTAGATCACCCAGTTGTTTTTCAAATGATTTTACAGTTTCATTGTAGAAGTTTTGATCTTTTTGATCCCACTCTACAGATAATTTAAATTCAACTTCTTCAAAAATTGGCGCGATTTTAGCTTCAACATTTGCAAGAGCTGAGAACGAAAAGCATACAAGTGCCATAGCAGCTAATTTTCTTAACATGAACATCTCCCTATTAGTAACAGATATGGGTATCTACCCTATCTAAATATATTTTGTCAATTTCATAAAGACTTAATTCTTTTATAAACCCATCTCATGATAGGCATTTTGAAGATTTATGCGATCTCTCAAGGGTGACTTACAACTTCTTCGACACTCCTTAAAAATGGACCTCAATAATTCTCCTCTAATATTTGAGCTACTTGTAATATTCTTGCGAACATCATAAATTAGCCCATGGCTTGATTCCTTATCAAGCTCTCGAACTTGCCACAAAACCCCAAGAACAAAATCAATATTGGCATAAGCATTAGTTTCAAAACTAGCATTATAGATTTCATCACGAAAGGCGTCCTTTTCACGAACTCTTTTTGCATAGTCTTTTACATTATCAGCAATTGTGGCACTATCTGCGATTGAAGCCGCAAAGAAATCGGCCATTCCTTCATTAACTGGCGAAGAGTGGCTAAGCCCTAAATGATCGCTTAGAGCAACATGAGCAAACTCGTGGTAAACAACTTCCGGAATAAAACTTGTGTCTAAAAAAAACTTTTTCCCTTGAAGCAGACCATAGAGTTTTTTCATAGCAAAGAACGATGCCTCGATTATAGCAGTTGAGCCAAGTATGCTAAGCCCGCTTTCTTTTAAAGCATCTCCGGTAAGTAAGAATAAATCACTAACAAACTGTTGAAAGCTTGCTAATCGCGACTGGTTTCTAAACTCTTTAAAAATAGCGGCAGTTTGCTCAAAGTCATTCTTTAGGCCTTCCTTAGGAAGATCTATTTCCTTGGCAGGACGAAACCAAATTTCGTAATTCCAAGGCTTAATTCCAAATCTCGCCCTTCCCTTACCTGGTGGAATCGAAAGTGCGTTATTATATTCAGGAGATAAATTGTCATGTGCAAAATGCCCAATCGAATTAAATTGATTTGTTATATTTAAACGCACCACAAGCTGTGGTAACTCTTTTACGTATGTTGATTTAACTACGTTTAAGAAATAACTCTTTGCTTTTGTCAGGTGATAAAAGACACTTGCCGCTCTAAGTTTTTCGACTTCATCTTCTAAAGTCCCTAGATTAATTGCTTCATTTGATTTACCATATACAATTTTAAAATTGCGGTTTTCCAGTAATGATGTATTTGTTAAATCAAGCTCTACTTCTTTCTTAACCAAGTCCATATCACCATCACGAGTGATCACTTGGGCCTTAAAACCTGCCATGATTGACGATGAAAAAAGTAAAGCGAGAAGAAGCTTAGAAAATTGAATGATCACGCGGTGGCTCCTGCTTTGTCTCTGTTAACATTTCAATACCAACTAGTGATAAAACTTTCACCAAGTAAAACGTAGTTGGTATAGCTGCAACAAAGATCGTTCCATATCGTCTAATAAATCTTTTTCTTTTTTCGGCCTTTGTAAGCTCAGGGTTCCAAACATCATCTACTAACGCTAGAGTACTGAGGTCCTCTCCTGAAACAAGACCTGTTTCAAAAGCTGCGGCCAGAATATCTTCAAACCCAACATCAATACCTTCAAATAAATTCATCATCTGAAGATCACCTAACTCTTTTCTTACCATTTTGGCAGCAAAACGGTACTGCTCCATTGGGTCTAAAATAATTTCTTCAACGCTTTCATCATCAATGATAACGTTGATAATTACTTCATCCGCATTAAGTCGATTAAGCAACCTCTGAGTCATTCCCCTTAGATAGATAATTTGAAATTGGTTATACTTAGCAAGTAAGGCTTCTCTACGTGACACCTTACTTTTCTCAGCTCTTCCCGAAATATAGTCAGTTTTTTGAATATTAATTCGGTCAGGAAACTGCTTTGTAAGAAAGTTTTGTACTTTTAGATACTCTGCTAGTGTTTGAGGTTCAAGGTGATAATCTTCTTGAACTAGCCTTTTGAGCATCCAATAGGTACGCTTATCAATTAAGTTTTGATGATAAGCTTTCTTAAGAAACTTTATTGGCCTCTTTTCCCCTAATTCCTTAAATAAATTTATTGCGATAGTGTTAAAACACACCCCTTTCTGGAGAGCATTTTGAAAGTTTACGAAAGACTTCTTCTTAAAGTTTTTAACAATTGGATTAAATGGTGATAGTTGCTTTTCTTTCTTAGATACCTCAAAAGACCTTACTGTTCTTAAAAGTAGACGGTATTGAGTATCATCAATTCTAGAGTTACTTCGTAAATAAATGAGAACTTCTTTTAACTTTCCACCGATCAATTGATATAGTTCTTCTAAAGCATCAAACTCACAAGTAAATGTTGAAAGAACAGCATCATCTAGCATCGCCTGCTCTTGAGAACTAAGCTCAATCATCGCCTTTGAGAGTTCTTCCTTGTCGAAGTACACACTTGCTCCCGCAAGGTTTAGGCCACACGCCTGAAAACTCATATTCAATGACAGAATAAAGATAAGTAGATGATTTTTCATATGTCTATCTACCCTGAACAGACAACAAAGAAAATAAGTGGTGAAATTTATACACTAATTATTTAGTTGTAAATATTTTTTAATGGATTAAGATACAACCAAACATAAAGAAACAAGTAAAATCAATAATTTATGACATTTGTCATGTTTTTACTTATTTCTACATTCAAAACAAAAACTATTAATTAATTCACAAATGGGAGGATGCATGTCGAAGGATAGAGAGAGTGACTTCGATTTTGATGAGCTGTTTTTCTCGAGAACCGATAAACGAGGTGTAATCGCGTCAGGGAATTCTGTATTTCAACGAGTAAGTCAATATGAGTGGGAGGAGATGCTAGATAGGCCCCACAAGGTTGTTAGGCATCCAGAAATGCCTCGCGGGGTATTCTCATTACTTTGGGATACTATTGCCCAAGATAAAATGATTGGCGCCTATATCAATAATCGAGCTAAGGATGGAAGTAATTACTGGGTATTTGCCCTCGTTTCACCTATTGAAGATGGTTACCTATCAGTTAGGCTAAAGCCTAGTAGCAACTTCTTTGAGATTTTAAAAGAGAAATATAGTGAGCTAACTCAATTAGAAAGTCGAAAAAAGCTTAGCCCATCCCAATCTCAAGAGATTCTTCTAACAATGGTTACAGAGTTGGGCTTTGAGTCTTACGAACACTTTATGATTGAGGCGCTAATGCAAGAGCTCGAATCAAGACAAAAGGTACTAGGAGAAGCGCCAATTGAGGAACTTAAATTATTAAGAAAGGCCTTAGAGTCAGGTTCATTTCTACAAGAAAAGTCAGAAGGTATTTTTGAAGAGTATAAAAAGACATCTCTAGTTCCAATGAATCTTGAAGTGCAAGCAGCAAGAATAGGAGAAGAGGCGGCCTCAATGGCAACAATTTCTACTCAATACGATGATCTTGCAAAAGAGATTCAAGATGAAATAAATAAGTTTATGGAATCTGGTAAATTAGTTCAGGAAAAAGTAAAAGATTGCCAATTCTTCGTATGTAACTCGATACTTCAAAGAGAAATTTACAATTTTTTCGAAAAAGAAACAAAGCCTTCACCTATTCAAAAAGCAAATGAAATGCAGATTTTGGCACAACTACAAGAACAACAAATAAGAGAGGCCAAAACTAGCTTAGTTGAGATTCAAACGGAATTTAGTGAATTTAAAAAAGTTTGCAACGACGTAAAGAAGTTAGCAATTGGGCTAGAGATGGTAAGCATAAGTGGAAAAATCGAAGCAGCGAAGCTTAATAGAAATTCAGGAGAGCTTTCAGGTCTTCTCGATCAACTCTCAATCTTTAAGGACTCACTAAAGAAGTCACTTACAGAGATAAATGATATTGGAAACGAGTTAGTTCATCAAATTACACAAATGAATAAAGTATTAATTAAATGATTATTAACACGGCCTTGATTCTATTAAGGTCGTGTTATTCTTCCTCTCCTTCCTTACTTTTAAATGAAGATGGGATAATATCAATTCCAAGTCTTTCACCTAACTTAACAACAAATGGAATTGTAAGGGGAGCAAAAGGTAATAATATAAGTACACCAACCCCAAGCCCTTTTACGATTTCAACAAATTGTTTATTGGCCTCTATCATCTCTTTCTTAGAGGCACGCCCTTGAGTATATCTAGCATATGTAGCAAACATTTCTTTCGTTTCTATACCTTCTTTCTCCAGTCCATCACGAAGTAAAACTAGAGATTTTCTTAGCTTTAACCGAAACCCCTTTCTTTTAGAGGCAAAATAGATCAACTTATCAAGATATAGATTTTCTATTTTTCTTAGTAAATTCACACTGCTCATTGCCCTTTATCGAAGTTAAATAATGAATAAATATTATACGGCCGTATAACATCACGACACAACCCTTTGGCCAACTAAATGAATTTACGAGAAAATTAATGGCACCCACCTTGCTTTATATCTACTGAATTATCAAATGGAGCGATTTTAATGCAGAAAATCATTTTTCTAAGTTTACTATTTACCTTTACTACACATGCTGACTTTAGTTTCAATGCTAATGTCTCCACTACTAAAACTAAAGAAAGGAAATACAAAACAAAACCGCTTATTCAAACTGATGAGTTCAATACAAATTCTTATTGGGCAGACACAAAGAGAAGAACCAATGTTGTAAAATCAATTGTTGGTTGTTTAAGTGAAAACTGTGCCTATTTTAACGATATGGCAATGTCAGATATCTTTAAAGAGTCCGTGGCACAATTTGGTAAAGAGGAAGGAGAAATATACTTTACCAATGTAGTTGCCGGCCTAATAATAGGCTCTCCCGAAATTATAAGAGAGAAAATCTATTCATCATCAAAGTTTCTCCTAAGCTTTAATCAAAAAATGTATCTTGCTCATATTCTCGGTTCGATTATGAGTGACCATTACGATTTTGAACGAGATAAAGATGGAGTTATCACAACAGAAGAAATCTTTGATGCGATTAAAAATAATACTCAAGCTGGTGTTTGTCGTGACATTGCCGTAACTCAAGCAAATATTTTAAAAAAATTAAATGTTGAAGACGTCTATGTAGTCGCCTATAACACGAGAAACGTAGGTCATGCGACAGTAATAGTCCAAGACCCGGGAAATAAAGATAGAATTATTAATTTCAACTACGGTGAAACAAGAATAAATGAGAGTCAAAGCGCACAAGGCTTAGCTCAAGATACAACTCTAGCTGATTTTGGAATTAATTACCGTATCTTTAATGCAGATGGCGAGCCAGTTGATCGTGTACCTAGTGAGGTCGGCTATCTACTAAATCAGGCAGTCGGATTAGATCTTGATCTCGTGGCACCAGGTGTTGAATTTGATAATATTGATGTAATTTCTATGAACTATGAAAATGGAGAAATTAGAGCAAAAAGTTATTATGCTGAATCAGCAAGTGGTCTAAAAGCGTCAGGAGTTGCAGCAAGCCTAAGAAAGCAAGGTGATAACATTAGCCTAAATACGGGAATTGCAATTCAAAGGGAACAAAAGAAGTTAGAACATAGGGAATTTATCAAGGATAGTACTAGCTTCTATTTCGGTATGGATATTGAACTTAGGACTGGAAAAGTTGACTTAGGTATTCTGAGAAATGTTTACGCAGATGTAAAGTCACACCTAAGTGTTACAGTAGGAACAGGAAAGATAAAAGTCGATAAATATCAAACAGAAGGTGATTTTAGCGACAACCAAAATATGTACAGCTCATCTCTATATGCAGACTCGAGTTACTTGGGGGTAGATTGGAAAGGAATAGTCACTGCCCATGCCTCAATTATGAAGGCCGATGTTAGAGAAGAAGGTAAGGTTACCTTGGCCGTTATTGGCGGAACAATCAAAAATGAACTAAAGAAGCAAATTATAAATGAGTATGGCGTAGGAATACAAAATACTATCTATATCAGGCAAGAAGGGGCAACTGCTGACTATAGTGTGACTCTTTTCTCAGAAGATGGACGCCATTCATTTGAAATTGGGTTAAAGGCACCACTATATGGTAAGACGGGATTTTGGGTTAAAGGAAATCAAAAATCGACATATTTATCAGCTCAAACAAAAATATTAAAAGATAGTTTAAAATTAGGGATCATGTATATAAAAAAGGAAAATCAAGAATCGACATATCGACTTGAAGGTGAATATACTTTCTAGTTAAAATGATTATTTATTTTTAATCAATATATAAACTGACGTAGATAGTCTTCGATAACTTTATAAAACTCACCCTCACATTGGTTCACTCTACTTATGGACCAATGTGACAACAAAGAGATTGAAGACTTCAGTTATATTTCTCAACATCCATCGGAACTTCCATCACAAGAATCTCTGAGTCATTAAGCGATTTCAACTTAATATTATTATCTGAGTCAATTCCTAACCCATCACAATTTGATAAAATTAAATCATTAACCCTAACCTCACCTTTTATAATAAAGATATAAACGCCATTAGACTTAAGATACTTTCTATACGTTAGATTTTGTCCTTCTTCCAAATTAGCTAATGAAAAGAAGGCATTTTGATTAATTGAGACAGAATCATCTCGCCCATCAGAAGAGACAATTAATTGAAACTCGCCTCTACGACTAGATTCCTTATAATATTTTTGAGAATAAGAAGGTCTAATATTATGCTCTTTAGGAAGCACCCAAATTTGTAAGAGATGCACCTCTTCTCTGTCAGAGTTATTATATTCACTATGAGAAATTCCGGATCCGGCCGACATTACCTGAACCTCACCCTTCTTTATAATAAAGTCATTTCCTATACTATCTTGATGGTGAAGAGAGCCCTCTAGTGGAATCGATATAATCTCCATATTGCGATGAGGGTGGGTGCTAAAGCCTTCACCTGGAGCGATAATATCGTCATTAATAACCCTAAGTGTTCCAAAGTGAATTCTTTCCGGATCATAATAACTGGCAAAGCTGAAAGTATGATTACTCCTTAACCATCCATGTTCGACATGGCCACGAGAATCTGCGCGGTGAAGTACATTCGTCATCTTTCCTCCTACATTTCTGATATTATATCGGTCTTCAATATCTCGATGTAGGTAAATTAAATTAAAATTTTAGTTGGAGGATCGAGCAGGAACTCCAAAAGAAGCTCAATCTCTTTAGCAAGATCAGGTTCAATCTTAGTCCACTTCTTTTGACTCACTTGAATCTGCTCATAAAGTTCTATTGCTTTCTTCTTGATTTTAAAGGTTGAGCCCTCTGAAATAGACTCAACCATTCTCCACTTTAATTCATCAAGGATATAGTAATAAGTTTGTGGGCCGTCATCTTTTTCTAACTCTTGGCCGATGACGGTAACAAGATCCCACCAATCATTTTTACGATACCTTCTAGAACTTGAATACATCTTAACGTAACTCTCGGCGAAGTACCTTACCTACGTTATTCTTTGGAAGGTCATCGACAAATGCAATTTGTTTTGGAACTTTGTATCCGGCTAAGTTTTTCTTTGCATAGGCCTTAATATCTTCTTCAGTTAAAGAGGTATTTGACTTAACAACAAAAACCTTAACAACCTGCCCTGATCTTTCACTATCAATTCCTATAGCTGCAACATCCTGAACTCCATCAAGCTCAAGAAGAACACCTTCGACCTCATTTGGATAAACATTAAAGCCTGAAACAACAATCATATCTTTTTTACGATCTAGAATTCTTAGAAATCCTTTTTCATCAATCGTTGCGTAATCTCCAGTCTTAAGCCATCCGTCTTTTGTAAAAGTCTTACTCGTCTCTTCAGCTTGATTCCAGTATCCCTTCATTACCTGAGGTCCTTTTACACAAAGCTCCCCCTCTTCATTAAAGCCTAACTCATTTTCTTCTCCATCAATGATTTTAATATCAGTAGAAGGAAGAGGAAGCCCAATTGATCCAATTTCATCAGTCCCATCTGTTGGGTTACAACTAACAACAGGAGACGCTTCAGTTAGGCCATACCCTTCGATGACTCTTGTCTTAGTTACTTTCTCCCACTCTTGTTTAACAGCAGGTTTAAGGGCCATCCCACCAGCAACACTGAATCCAATAAAGCTTAGGTCATGCTTTCTAAAGTCCTCATTAGCAAGAAGAGCTTGTAGAAGAGTATTTACAACGATCATAACTTTAGGCTTATGCGTATAAATATCTTTGATTAATGAATTAAGATCGCGCGGATTAGTGACAAGAACATTTGTCATCCCCATCTTAAAGAATCCAAAGATATTAACTGATAATGTGAAGACGTGATAAATTGGTAGTGGAGCTAGAATATTAGCCTGTTCCGTACCTAGGCCAGCATTAATCCAAACATCCATTTGTAACATATTGGCAATAATATTTCGGTGAGTAAGAATTGCGGCCTTTGTTTTTCCAGTCGTTCCACCAGTGTATTGAAAAAGAGCTGTATCTTCTCTTTTAATCGTTGGGAAAGCTGTACGCCCCCCCCTTCCTTTAGCGATAGCTTCATTAAGCGTTAAGTACGTTCCTTTATAAGCAGGTATCATTTTTTTGATGTGTTTAATAACAAAGTTCGTAAGTTTTCTCTTTACTAAAGGAAAGAAGTCTCCGATTTCAGTTGTGATAATATGCTCAATCTTACTTCCTTCAATGGCCTCTTCTAAATTTGCCACAAAGTTTGAACAGATAACAATTGCCTTTGCTCCACTATCTTCAAGAACTTTTTTTACTTCTCTCGTTGTATAAAGTGGGTTTGTATTAACAACAACTAGCCCCGCCTTAAAGGCCCCAAAGAGAGCAACAGGGTATTGTAGAAGGTTTGGCATCTGAATCATGATGACATCACCTTTTTTAAGTTTTAAATCTTTAATAAGATAGTTAGCAAATGCATCAGACTTCTCTCTCACCTCTTGATAAGTCATACTTGCATTCATGTTGATAAATGCTTTTCTTGTCGAAAACTTTTCGCAAGTCTCATCAATCATTTCAACAATATTATTATATTGATCAGGGTTAATTTCTGCTGCTGCATTCTTAGGGTAATTTTCTAACCATACTTTCTTCATTTATATATCCTTTTCTTATAGCTTTAATCTTATATTCACAATTCCCATTGTTTCCGGCTCAATGACGACTTCACCGCGGCTTTTTAAAAGCCCTAGTACTCCATGATTTCCAGTACTGGCCGTTCCATATATTTCTTTTATATTGCGCTCTTTAGCTGCCTCAATTAAATGATCAATTAAAATTCCACCAAAACCCATGCGATGATATTTATCAATCACAGTAACAGCGAACTCGGCACTCGGTGAATTATCTGAGTCACGGTAGAATCTTGTCGAGCCTACAGGAAGCTCCCCTTCCTCACTTTCTTGCATAATTGTCAAGGCCACATGATTGATATAATCAGGACATGTGAACAACTCTAAGTCCTTCTTTGAGAGACTTTTTTTTGCCGCTAGAAAACGATTGCTTAACGTACGATGAGAGGCCATCTTAAAAGCTTCGATCAACTTCTCTTGATCTTTCTCACTCACACTTCGAATCACGTATTTCTTGTCACGATGATCGAAATGCTTAAAGAAGTTATTATTGTATTTCACTATAGCTACCAATGACACAGGCTCGATTTAGCGTCTTTATAAATTGTTCCTTTAAAAGATCATATTCTTCCTCATCCCTACCACGGCCGATCCACGAGTGAACTAACTCTCTGGCCGCACCAAATAAAATAGCATCGAGAATATGGCGATCTACAATTTTAGTATTTTCAAGTTCTGCTTGTTTTTTGAGGACTTCATAAATTTTTGTCGATAAAATTTCATACTCACTAACTAACAGTTCACGAATTTCTTGGAAGCCAGACATTGTCGCCTTCCAAAAGAAGTCACTCTCCCTAACTTCATGCTTATGCCAACCAAAATAAATGCAAACTAAATCATTTAAAGTTTGTTCTATCGACTTGGCATTACTAGCAGCGACAAAGGCCCTATTTCTAACCTTAGCTGAAAGCTTTATGAAAAGGGACTTATAAATATCTTCTATGCCACCAGGGAAGTGATAATAAAAAGTTCCAGTAGAAAGCCCGGTGTGCTTCTTTAGTTTAGAAACTGATATATCTAAGATGGCCTCTTCATTTAAAAGCTCTAAGACACCCTCAAAAATGGCCTCTTTTGAATCCTGTTTCACGATCACTCCATTCTGTAGACAACTTGTCTAGACGTATAATCTAGAATATGCCACAGCAGAACGTAAGACTCAAGCTAAATGATCTAAGTAGCTGAAAGTTAGTAACTAAAATTTAAACAAGGAAATTACTTTAATAGCTGACACTTAACTGCAAATTTAATTTTATCAAATCCTTCAGCGCCAAACCATTCAACATATTGGCAATAGATTGATTTGTAGAGATCAGTGTCTTGATATTCGAGGTAGAGTTCTTCCCCAACAGGAGTGGAGAAGAACGGAACGAGAAAAATAAATGTTAGAATAATTGTAATAAGAATTCTAAACATCTATTGAACCTCCCAAATGGCCATCGCCCACTCAGGGTGATCGATGAAAGGGTTACGGTTCTTTTGATATTCACATGCAATATCATTTCTTCTTCTTTCGTGTTCACTTACAGGATCTTGCTTATGCCACTTTAGAAGTAGTCTTATAAACCAAGAACTATAAGTTTGTTCACGTGACCCATTAGTCATTGGATTATTTTTAAATCTTGGAATCTCAGCTTCATAGCGAACTGCAAAGTAAAGCATTGCTCTTGCAATATCGCCTTTAAATTCATCGATTGGTTCAAAGACACGGCCACGGTAACCACTTGTCGCACTTCTTCCAACCTTAGATCCGTTCCTAGAAGTCCATGATGCGTCACCAACTTCTCCAAAAGGATAAGACCCACGGTATCCATTTACCTTGCCATCAGTAGGATAAACATGAAAGATATCTGTCTTCATTGGGCGTCTCTTATTAAAGAGGCCTTGAGGAAATAAGTGTTCTCTATTATAGCAATCGCCTTCTCCCTTGTACTGGCCACAAGTTCTGCGACCTGGTTGATAACGATAAGGATCTCTTCCATTTGGATTTTCAGAGTACATATCCATAATCGTGCGATCACCATCGTAAGTAGTATCAAGATCTGTACTACGATACGCCTTAAGAAGGTCATCATACGAGATACCACGGTGAGTCCTTCTCAATAGTGAAGAAAGTTCAGATTTAAACTCGTACCCAGATGCATCTTTTGAAAGTCGTGAATAGAATTGTGTTTGATCACAAGTTGATGCGAAGATCGAGTTTGCGATGAGAATTAGAAAAGTTGTTGTGATGTGTGTGATTTTCATGCAAAGAGAGTATCGACTAAAATACATGAACACAATGAAAAATTTATTAAATCTTATAGGGGGTATTAGGTATTCTTATAAATAGATACTCTTTACAAGAAGGCGTACCTTCTAAGGAGCTGAAATTCTTCACTTCCTTAAAAGGTACTATGCATCAATCTTAAAATTAAGAAAGAAGGCTTACTGAAACAGCACAAGGACCTTTTTGCCCTTCACCTACTTCAAATTCAACTGCATCGTTTTCACTTAGAGTGTTTCCGTTTACTGCTGAAATGTGTACGAAAAGATCTTTGCTTCCATCGTCAGGAACGATAAATCCAAAACCTTTCTCATCATTAAAAAACTTAACTTTACCTGTTTTCATACTTACTCCTTATGTTTAAGTTTCTTTAGGTCTACGTTAGAACTATATATTTTTAATTCGCCAGAGCTTAAAACGCCATTGGCCTTCCAAAATTGTTTATACTTTCTTTCTAGTAAGAAGTTTATTCTATCACCTCTTGTGACAAGAAAGAATTCATCTTCATCTATGCGTGAAACGAGCTCATCTAATATCTTTGAAATATCTTCGATCTCGCTAAAGTCATAGATAAAGTACAACTGCGCCTTTGGAAGAATAAAATCATCTTCCAGGACATCCTCTAATAGGATCTCACAGTTAACAAGATCAAGCTTTTCAAAGAGGCGGTTCCCCTCACTTTCCCTTTGCTTTAAAATTTCAAAGCCAATAAAGCGTGCCTCAGGAAAGACAGAGCTCATCACAATACCTACCCGGCCATAGCCAGCGCCAATATCAACGACCTTCGAAATATCAAAATCTTTTAAAAGATAAAGTACTTCAAATATATCATTATAAGAAGTTTGAAGAACTTGTGGATGCAATCCTATCCAAGTCTGTGTGCCTTGGAAATGCTGCTTTCCTTTGTTGCCATCATTTTGCTTATAATATGCCTTATACTTCTGTAAGAGCTTACCCTCAATCTTAGGAATACGAAAGCCAAGAGTTCGATCCAAGTTCTTTGCATGCTCAAGAGGATGGTTACTAGTTCTCATGAAAGTACGTGGATTTTTAATAAGATCTTTTAATGGTATTGGTGCTATTTCAAGCTCTTCGTTCACTAAGGTTTCCCTACAATTCTGTCGTTTTATAATAATATAAGATTAAAAATAGACAGAACCGAGTAAAGGAATTGAACTATAGCAAACCTAATTTGGGAGAAGATACAACGACCTGTGTCTAATTACAAGTAAGTTTATTCTTTATGTATTTTCTATGCAACTTTGTTTAATTGTTTCAATCACGCCAGGATAGAGCTTCTTTATATTGGGGTTAAGAAATAAGTACTTCTTCACACCTTCTGTTCTCTGGCAAATGATATGGGCCTCAATCAAAATCTTAATATGATGAGAGAAAGTGGCCTTGTTCACACAATAATCGAAGCCTCCACAAGTAATCTCCTTGTGTCCGTGCTCTTCTTCATAGGCAATAAGCTGTTTAATCACACTCATTCGGATGGGATCCCCTAGTGATTTAAATATCTTATCTAATGGTACTTGTGTGCAATCATTCATAGTTAGATAAAATTCTAACAAAAGACTTGATTTTTATCAAGGGCAGGCCTATTGTTTGATAAATATCAAACTAAAGGAGTCTCGAATGAGTACGAATTTATTTACACCTATAAAGCTTGGAAGTACTGAGCTGAAAAATAGAATTATTATGGCCCCTCTAACTCGTGCTAGAGCTGGTGCAGACCGAGTACCAAATGAGCTCATGGTCAAATACTATGAACAACGTGCGGATGCAGGAATGATTCTCACTGAGGCAACGGCCATTACCCCATCGGCGGTAGGCTATGCCAACACACCAGGAATTTGGTCACAAGAACAAATTGAAGGTTGGCACAAGATCACAAATGCAGTCCACGCTAAAGGTTCAAAGATTTTTATGCAACTTTGGCATGTGGGAAGAATTTCTCACTCTAGCTTCCTAAATGGACAATCTCCAGTGGCCCCAAGTGCGATCAGGCCAGAAGGTCATGTTTCGCTAGTTCGTCCAATTACCAACTATGAAGTTCCCCGAGCACTTGAAACTGAAGAAGTTAAGGCAATTGTAAAAAACTATCGCCAAGCTGCAATCAACGCAATGGAAGCAGGCTTTGATGGTGTAGAAATTCACGCGGCAAATGGCTATCTCATTGACCAATTCTTACAAGACTCAACAAATAAGAGAGATGATATATATGGAGGGAGTATTGAAAACCGTACAAGATTCTTGCTTGAAATTACAGACCAACTCATTGAAGTATGGGGCGCTGATCGCGTCGGCGTTCATCTTGCTCCTCGTTGCGATAGCCACGACATGGGTGACTCTAACCCCTTGGCACTTTTTGGCCATGTGGTAGAGGAATTAAATAAGAGAAAGATTGCATTTATCTTTACTCGCGATCCATTAGATAACGATAGTCTTTTTCCAAAGCTGAAAGAGAAGTATGATGGTGTTCTTATTGCCAATCAAAAATTTACTAAGATAACTGCAGAAAAAGCACTAGAGGATAAAATAGCCGATGCCATTTCATTTGGAGTTCCTTTTATAGCAAACCCTGACCTTGTTGTAAGGCTAGCAAAAGATGCTCCTTTAAATGAGCCAGTCTTTGAAACTTTTTATGGCCCTGATCATGTTGGATATACAGACTACCCAACATTAAAGGATTTATCATGACTCCTAAGTTATCACTACTCGACTTAGTTTTTGTGAATGAAGGACAAGAGCTTAAGGATGCATTTGATAATTCAGTTCGTAGTGCACAAGCAGCTGAAGAATTTGGCTATAACCGTATTTGGGTAGCTGAGCATCACAATATGCCGGCCATTGCCAGTGCAGCAACCTCAGTTGTAATTGGACTATTAGCAAGTCAGACAAAAACTATTCGAATTGGAGCGGGAGGAATTATGCTTCCCAACCACTCTCCGCTTGTAATTGCTGAGCAATTTGGAACATTAGAAGCACTCTACCCTGGCCGAATTGATCTAGGTCTTGGGCGCGCTCCAGGTACTGACCAAATGACAATACAGGCTTTAAGGACAACCGCTCAGAGCTCAAATAACTTTCCAAAAGATATAGTGGAGCTTCAACGCTACCTTTCAACTGAAAGTGCAAGTGATCCAATTGTTGCCACTCCAGGACTAGGATCACAAGTACCTCTATGGATTTTGGGATCAAGTACTTTCGGTGCACAGTTAGCGGCCCATCTTGGATTGCCATATGCCTTTGCCTCTCACTTTGCGCCCGACGCAATTCAAGAAGCATTATCGCTATACCATGCAGGCTTTGAGCCTTCAGCACAACAAGAAAGGCCTTACGTCATGTTAGGTGTAAATATCATTATTGCCGACACAGATGAGGAGGCCCAGTTTCTAGCAACAAGCCAAAAGCAGTCTTTTGCTAATCTTCGTCGTGGACTTAAAAAGAAATTTCAAGCTCCAATAGAAGATATCAATTCTTATTGGAGTCATGATGAAGCAATGATGGCCAAGCATATGCTCCACTTTTCTTTTATCGGCTCAAAGGAGACAGTAAAGAAAGGACTTGAACAATTCATTGATCGCTACAGACCTGATGAGCTTATGGTTGTGACTTCTATCTTTGATATTGAAAAGAAAATACATTCTTTAAAATTACTTTCAGAAATAATATAGGGCCAATTAAGGCCCTAGTTTTTAGTCTAGATTAATAAAGCATTCGTATCGAATAGGTATTCTATTATTAGACATCGCCGTTTTTAGAGAAGCTTTATTCATATCAAATATCGTTCCCCAAACGAGTTCATGCCCCATAGTATTTTCATGAATAAACTTTCTTTGAATGGCCTTTGCAAACCCCATCCCTTTAAATTTCTTTATTATAAGGATTTCATTGAAGTAGAAGTCATCATGACCAAGGGTCTTATTTTTAACAGCAGCAATTAGTCCTATACGCTCCCCTTTATAGTAAGCATATTTTAAAAGGTTCTGATCTAATGACTCATTCATTAGCTCCTTACTATTGGCCTTAACGTCTTTGGCCATCTCAGGATACTTACGGTTAAACTGCTGGTAAACTTCCACATACCAATCATAGTACGAGTCATTGCTAATATTAATAAGTTCTAATCCCTCTTCTTCACTCCATGGCCTAAGCTTACGAATTCTCTCTGCTAAGGTGGCCATATAAATAACTCCAATCCAATCAACATCCATACGCATCGAACTATGGAAGCTTAAAAACTTCGGTGAAAAGATCTTAAAGCGATCTTTAATTAACTCATAGACTCTTAAGACTTCACTCTTTGAAGAAAGGCAAAAATTAGGGATTAGATTTATAAAAGGTAGATTTGGATCTCGCCCGTAATGGCGAATACCGCAAATGACCTTTCTTCCATCACCTAAGTCAATCAAAGACTCTTCATAGTCATCAACTGTTGCTTTATCAACCTTAAAAAGCTTGTGCCTAGCAAGCTTTGTCTCCATACTATTTAAATCGTTAAGATCATCTAACAGATCCTCTTCGATCGAACTAAGAGCGCTATTTTTGCCAATCCTAAAACCCTCGAGGTTATAGGTATCCAATTCGGCCAAGGCAAAAGGACGCACTTCACATTGTTTTAATGTCATTAAAATTCTCTTTTAATTATGAAATAATAAAATAGCTTTTGAAGAATTTATTTTCTTGAACTCCAAGAAGCTCTAACTAAACTTACAGTTAAATTTGTCACAGTTACCTCCTGGTCGATGATTATTTTAAGCCTAAGCTGAATGCTTAAGACCAATAACGGAAATTAGTTTTAGAATAATAAAGAAGCTTTTACAAGAGCGATTACTAGTGAAGTAGAGGGAGTTGAAACCACCCTAAGACATTAATTGGATAAACTCAGTTACTGACTCACTTCCAAGCTTATGTGCAAGATATCCAAGAACAATAGCTGTTGCGAGTGATGAAAGTCTTAGATTCTTCTCTTTTGTTAAGATATGAGAGAACTTAGAAGAGAATGTAACAAGAAAGTAGAACCATACAATTGAGAAGACACCTGCTCCTAGACCGAATAGAAAACGATCCTGAACAAGATCAAAGCGAGTTGAGTAGCCACCAATTAGAAAGAAGGCATCGATATAAACATGTGGGTTTAAAAGCGTAAAACTTAAAGTCGTTAAAATAACGATACGACGAGAAAGAGCAAATTTCTTATTCTCTTGAGCTTCCTTAACACCTCTTACAGAGTCAATAAGTTTCATTACTGCGTAGTAAAGTAAGAACGAAGCACCTAGAAGCCCTATCCCAACTTTAAACTCAACAGTTTTCACTAACATTCCCGAGACACCAAGAACGGCCAAAAGGATCAGTGCCATATCACAGACAGAACAAATAGCTGCCGCTAAATAATGATTCTTCTTTTTTGTCCCAATATCAATAAGAAATAGGTTCTGTGCACCTAATGCTAGAATGAGACTTGCCTGCAATAAAAAACCTTGAGTAAAAAATTCCATAAAACCTGCTCCTGAGGCGTAATTTAATGCAAAACATGATATAAGTTAAATTAATCTTCTTAATTATTAATTAGAAATACTTATAGAGGTAAATAATGATTGATTACCATGCACTTAGGGCCTTACAGGCGGTCATTGAATATCAAAGCTTTGAGCTTGCCTCTAAGGCCATTGGGATTTCACAGTCAGCAGTAACTCAGAGAATACAAAATTTCGAATCCTTTCTAGGGACAAAGTTACTGATTAGAAAGGCTCCCTATCGTGCAACTGAGAAGGGAAAGTCATACTTAAACCTACTTAGAAAAGTAACTAGTCTAGAAAACGAAATATTAGAAGATGATGACATCAAAAAGGCAAAGCCAACATTGAAAATAGCCATGAATCGAGATAGCCTCGATCTATTCTTTCACGATGTCTTAACAGACAATAAGGTCTCACAAGTTCTAACGTTACAAATTATAGCGGATGACCAAGACAATACACTCAAATACTTAAAGAGTGGTCAAGTTGATATGTGTATTAGTTCGGAGAAGAAACCACTTCCTAACCATACATCAACTCATCTTGGAGATATGGTCTACTCCTTAGTTTGTTCAAAGAAGTTTTACAAAGAGTACTTTAGTGAAGGTGTGAACAAGAAAACTCTTTCAGAAGCTCCTCTCGTCGTCTTTGATAAGTACGATAAGGCCCAACACACTTATCTAAGAGAAAACTTTAAAGTCGATAAGCTTACAAAGATGAACCTCATGCCATCTGTTTCAAGCTTTAAAAAAGCGATCCTTGGAGGATACGGCTATGGACTTCTGCCTTTTATCGATATGGAGAGAGAAATGAAAAAGAGAAAATTTGTACAACTAAATCCTTCTAAAAACTTTAGTGTTTCACTTTATTTACACCAATGGGAGTATCAAAGAGAACATATTAAAATCTTTAATGAAAAGCTAATCAAGGCCGCTCAGAAATTATAAGCACTCATCAACTAGTTCTCTTTCCCAATATTTCAGGAAACTAATATATTAGTTTGGCCGTAAGAAAAAAAATTCCTAGCTAGTATTGACACCAATATTTTTGCTACCATTTTCTAACACGAGAGGTAAATCATTATTTTTTCGACCTCTAAAGAATCTTTTTTACTATTAACCGTATCAAGGAGACTTTATGTTAAAGAAAACAAAATCATGTAGTTTTTCAAAAACACTATTTTATGACTTCGGCATAGAATTGGGCCCCAAACAATACCAGAAAATAAGGTCACGATTAGATGGGCTTATGGATCGCTGCCCTATTCATAGCCATTATAAGCTAACATTTAAAAAGCATGAAACTAATTACATTGGTCAATTAAGTATCAAATCATTTTCGAAAAATTTTCATGCTAAGAAAGTTGCTCATACACCACTTCAAGTATTTTTACTTTTAGAAGAAGCAATTGATGAGCAATTACTTAAATGGAAAAGAGACAGATTTAGCAATAGATTAGCAAGAAACTTACGTGGACCTCAAGTCGCGTAAATTGCTCTTTGGCAAAACTCCTGACATCTCCAGGAACCAATAATGGTTCCTGGAACATATTTTCTTACTATTTTGTACGACGTGTACGGCGGGCCTGTTTTGCCAAAATTTCAAGATAAAAAGATTCAGCTTTATCACTAACCATTAGATCGATATTCTTATTGATCTCTTTCTCATGAACCTCTTTAGCTGTCTCTTGCGAAGTACCAATGCGACAGTCAAAGTCCCAAAAGTCAGCATCTTCAGGAAGTTCCTTCTTGCGCTCTCTTTTAATATACTTCTTAACTTCAAATTTTATCTTATCCGCGACTCTCTCTGGTGCGCGCTTTTCATCTACTAAATTAAACGTCTTCTTCACTTCTATCTCACTTTTTTAAACTAATAGGAGCTTTTAGCATGGAATAACTCGGAAAACACTCTATTAATGATCACTAAGTTAACTTTACTTAAATAAAGTGTGAGAATAGAATAATACTATGAAGAAAAAGACTATCGCCCTTGTGGCCCATGACAGTAGAAAGAATGACCTTATCCAATGGACTCTGGAACACAAAGATAAACTCCTCAACTACAACCTTTGTGCTACAGGGACTACGGGAAGACTTTTAGAGGAAAAACTAGGAATCAATATTCATAAGTACCTAAGTGGTCCAATCGGTGGGGACTTTCAAATAGGTACAGCTATTGTTGAAGGCAGCGTTGATATGTTGATCTTTTTTTGGGATCCACTAGAGTCGATGGCACACGATCCAGACATTAAGGCCTTATTAAGAATAGCAACCCTCTATAATATTCCCATGGCATGTAATCAAACAAGTGCTGACTACTTTATTAATTCAACTTTAATGGACGTAGAATATGAGCCCAAGCTTTCCGTACTTAATCATTACAATCAAGCACGAAAAGGCATTAATTAAAAAAATCCATATACACCTTAAACCATGGTGTTTCTCCAAATCGCTCGACGACCTTATCAAAAAAGACTTCAACACCTTCTTCCGTAAGGCCCATTTGATCATATGAGAGTTGCTCATAAAGATTCATAATAAGGCTAGGAGAGAAAGAATCCATAAGTTTTTCAAGGTATACTAAGCCTTGCTGCGGTTGACGTGTTAATAGATAGTCATAAATTGATAATCGTTTTATATCACAAGCTTCTGGAGATCGTTTTTGTATACTAAGCCCATTATCAAAATGATGCCACTGTGGGCCCTTATCATTTACAGTGCGTATACAAAGAGTCACAGTAGGGTTTTGTTCATGAAGCACGCGATGAGAAAACTCCAGTCCCCTTTTTATTTCACGAATATCACCCTTAACAAGAGTTTCATCTAAAATACATTCAATTTCACTTGTGTAAATATCAGGGAAGAATTCTTCTTTCTTATGAACCTTAAACACTTCATGTCTTGACTCTCCTGCTACAACTTGAAAAGCGCCACAGAATGAATGTGAGTGAATAGAAGTGTCTAAAGTCTGCCAAAAATAGAGGTCTACGACAAATTGTCCATTATTAAATAGAGTTACAGGTGGCTGTCCGAAGCCATTGTAAACATTGACTTGCTCCGGAAGAGTCTCATGCTCTAAACTCCAGTTTGCGATGAACGACTCTATCTCTTCAAGTTCAAAATTAAATTTTGACTTGATGAGAAAGTCAGTACATATCTTTGAAAATTCATCTACTCCAGGCTTTAGAGCTTCGATTTCATTTCCAATATTTAAAAGGTCTTTAATATTCATATTTCTTCTCACCACTTTTAAATACGAGTAAAACTACACTTTCTCGACTTTTTAAAATAATGTCCATCTCGACTACGTCCACTATAAACTCGTAAATAATCCATTTCGTCACCTTCGACCTTAAGTATTCCTACCCCTTGAGCGTTAGAAGTCTGATTGCGATCCTTCATCCACTGAACTCGATCAACATTAAAATAGAGGCTTTGCTTACCGGCCCCCCAATAGAGATTATGAACATTAAATGTCTTTTCAAATTTATTTTCATACTGCTCACTATAAGGCTTACCAATTCTATAATCCATTCCATAGAAGTTGATATGCTCACAACTTTCTTGTCGAACATGCAATTGTTCCATCTTAATAATGCCATCGCGATCACACATTCCTTTCCAAGTACCTGCAAGATCTGGACAACTTGCCCAAGATGAAAATGTAATCAAACAAAGTATTATCGATTTTAGTTTGAGATGATTCATAGACTTCCTTAAGTATATTTAAGTTCATTTATAGATAAGTTTAGCTGTTTTTTCTCTATAATGGAAAGCGGAGTTTATCATGCTGGCCCTACTAACGTTAACAATCATACTATTTACATCTATTACCGTCGTGAAAGTAGCAACAAAAATCCTGGTTTTAACTGGCCTAAGTGATGAGGTTGCAAGATTTCAAGCAAAGTCAGCTCTAACCGGAACCGGATATACCACTAGTGAGTCAGAAAGTCTTGTCAACCACCCTCTCAGAAGACGCGTTCTAAGTTTTCTTATGACAATTAGTAATGTAGGAATCATCTCCGTCATCTCAACGGCCATTTTATCATTTGTAAATATTGATACGACAGTTCAGGGCCTGAGTCGATTCGCTATTGCAGTCTTCTTATTTTCAATAATTATTTATGTAACTCAGAGTAAATTCTTTAATAAATGGCTTAATTTAAAGTTAAAAAAATATCTCAATAAACTCTCTGATGTCGAGCTTGTAGACTACGCAAATTTACTTCATTTAGGAGACCGCTTTGGTATTGGCGAGGTCTATATTTCCGATAAACACTGGTTTGCCAATAAGAATATTCGAGAGCTCTCTCTACCAAGAGAAGGCCTTATCGTACTAGGAGTTCAAGTTGCAAATGGTGAATACCTAGGCCTTCCCTCAAAAGACTATGTCATCACTCCTGGAGATACGGCCATTCTTTATGGAAGAGCGGATATGTTAAGTGAAATAAGTATCAGGACGGCTGACATTGGTGATAATGAAAGAAAAGAGGCCATTCAAAAGTTGGCAGGAATAAAAAAAGAAGAAAAAGAGAAAGAAGAAGAGATTATTGAAACGAGAGAAGCCAGTTAATACTCTTTAGCATCGGGTCTCTTTGAAGTTAAAATAACAAAGTACTTCAAAACAAAGATAAAAAAGCCAGAACACCACAATGCCACTGCAAAATACAAACTAACTAAGTAGTATTGTGATGCAATCATAGGAGTTATAGAACGAACTAGCGCACCAGCTATAATGAATAGATAAGAAACCTTTGTCCATGAATCCGCAATAATATTTCGACCTGTATGCCCCAGAGATACACGAGTCATTATTCCAATAGCAACAACGGCGAGTCCTCCTGCCAATAACATATGTAGTGCTGCATTTGTCTGATTAACACGAACATAGAAAACTCCAACCAATCTTAAAATCAGTTCTAAATTTATAAAACCAATTCCAACATGAAGAATAAATAAAATAGGAATACTTGTCGTTGTTAGAGGACGCCATAGGCTCTGTCTAAAAAGATTCGAGGTAATTGCAATTATAAGAATTGAAATATACGCTACTGACGGGTTCATTGAATCCCAAAAGAAAGAAAGAAGTAAAACAGAGCCCAAACTTAAGAGATTAAGCCAATTAGGAATATCAATCTTAACATCTGGAATTTTAGCTCTAGTAAAAAATGGAATGACTCTGCCAGCTATTAATAAAATAATGAAACGTATTAAACCAATCGCAATATCCCTTCCATAATCAGCAAAAGCCTCTTCAGAATATAGGCTTCCCCAAGTATGTAAAAAACTAGAGATTGTGAAACCAAATAACATTGGAATAAAAACATATTTTTGTTTTGGAAAATTTTGCAACTTTTTAAAAAGCATCAACAGAACTGCTGGAAAGAAAAGATTTAAAGAAATTAGCAATACTACTTCAGGTAGAGGAAAGAAATATGACAAGCGCTCAATGAGCCACAATATAACTAATATAACGAGTGGTCTTCCTTGATATGGTTTTGACCCCGTCCAATTAGCACTAGCAGTAAGAAGAAACCCAGCAATTAAAGCACCAGTGAACCCAAAGAGCATTTCGTGAGAATGCCAAAAGAGAGAACTTAAGTTAATAACAGGAACCTCAAAGTGTCCCATGTAAGTAAGAACCCAAATAATGGGATTAAGTGCCGCAATTAATCCGGCCATGATAAAGAATGGCCTAAATCCTATTGAAAAAAGTGCCTGTAACCCCATCTGCTCTCTACCTATTTAAGAAGTACATCAAGCCTAGTCGACTCAGCAATTGCTGCTGCTTCTTGTATTAGTTCATCTGCCACACCCAATTCTTGTAAAGTAGCACCAAGATTTTCAACAACGGCATCAAAATGCTCATCACTTAGTCCTTGAGCAACCAGTGCCTCGTGTGCTTCTCTCATCCCTTTTCCGTCATATGTATTTGGTCCACCAAAAGCATATGTTAGAAACATGATCTGCTTTCTTCTTTGAGCGGCCATATCAATTCCTTCAAAGAAGTGCTTAATACGTGTATCTGCTAAAACTCTATTATAGAAAACATCAACTGCTGCATTAACAGCATCTCTACCACCAATTTTTTCAAATAATTTTGACATGCTACTCCCTTAATATATATCTAAAATACATATTATATATGCTAGACTTAAATGGTATTAAAGTAAACAGGAAATTAATATGCGTTTGTCCAGTTTTACAGATTACAGCCTAAGAGTACTTATATATATCGCCATAAAGGGCGACGAGCGCTCTACTGTGGCCGAAATTGCTGATAAGTACAAGATTTCTCGAAATCACTTAGTAAAGGTTGTTCATAATCTATCATCAATGGGAATCATTGACTCGTATAAAGGAAAAGGTGGAGGCATCACTCTATCGAGTACTCCAGATGAAATTATCATTGGCAACTTAGTACGTGCACTTGAAGAAGACTCTCCCCTAGTGGAATGCTTCGGTAGTGCTGGTGACTGTATCATTAGTCCAGCGTGTAAATTAAAAAGCGCTCTCATGATCGCTCAAAATCAATTCTACGAAGCGTTGAATGCCTACACTCTGACAGACTTTCTCTCCAACAAGAACAAGCTAAAGAGTATCTTTAAAGAGGACAATTAGACTCCAGAAGTCCTCTAATGTTTTTTTGAAACTTTCTAATCACCTTAATTTGATTGTCAAGTTGAGTCAGTTTATCATTTAGCTGCTTTCTAAGACGTCCATTCGGATTTCTTGTTGCTAGTACATTTGCCATCGTCTTAATTTCTGCTAAAGAGAATCCCAACTCCTTTGCCTGTATAATAAGCTTTAATAGATCAACCGCCTCTTCAGGATAGACTCGGTAGCCATTTTCACTTCTTCTTGGAACGAGTAACTCTACCTTCTCATAATAGCGTATTGCTGATGAAGGTATCCCTGTTTGCTTAGATAAATCACCAATCTTCATTTTCTCTCCAGAACTTGACCTTAAACTATAGTTTAAGGTTTATACTAGTCTAAACCGATAAGAAAAAGGAAAACAAGTGAAATCTCTAATCACACTTCTATTTACACTAAGTATATTTGCAGCAAACGAAGGCCCTCGTTTTTCAATTCTACAAACAGGAACAGCAAAAACACTCGAAGCATTAATATACGAGAAAGGCAGTCTCTTTAAAACAATGATGGTTAATCATGTAGGTTTTATTATTGAAAACAAGGGAAAGTATGTTCTTTTTGAAACAGGTTTAGGAGATGAAGTCGACCAACAGTTCAACGAAGACATGTCTTGGTGGGCAAGGCCACTCTTTGCTTATAAAAAGCTTGAATCAATAAAATTGCAACTTAAAGGTAAATACAAAATTGAAAATATCATTTTATCCCATGCTCACTGGGACCATGCTAGTGGCCTCGTTGATTTTTCTTCGACGACAACTCTAGTAAGCCCTGAAGAAATGGCAGAAATTGAGCATCCTATTGCTAATAGAATATTTCCTTCTCAGTTTAAAAGAACAAAGACAAAACCATTCAAATGGAAACAAGAAAGCTATCTTGGTTTTGAAAAGTATTATGATGTCTTTGGAGATAAGAAGGTCGTTATCGTTCCACTATTTGGACATACTCATGGATCTCTTGGTCTCATTCTAAATGGAGCTCATAAGAAATACTTCTTTGTTGGTGATGCTATATGGACAACAAGACAGCTCACTCCTATTCAAAACAAACCATTCATTTCATCTAAGCTTGTTGATACAAATAAAGAAGAGGCAAATAAGAAAATTAAAATAGTGAAAGATATGCAAGAAAAAGGATTTATTATTATTCCTACACATGACTACTACGTACATGAAGCAATTGGTTACTATCCAAAGTGGAACTAGCTTTACTCTTTCATTGTTGGCAGCTTTAAACCTAGTTTTATAGCGCCATACCTTAGAATAAAAGTCGTTACGATAACGGTTATTGCAGGATAAATTGGCTCAAGGTCAACGTCAGACATAAGAATAAAAACGAGAGATGAAATTGCGGCCACTGTTGCATATAACTCTTTTTGGTAAAGTATAGAAAGTTCTCCACTGAAGGCTGAACGTAAGATCCCACCAAGTACAGCAGTTATGACTCCCATAAGAAGAGAAGTTTCATTATTAAATCCAAGTAACAATGTCTTTTGAGTACCGATAACGACAAAAAAACCAAGCCCCAGAGTATCGAGGAATAGTAAGAGAGAGCTTTGGCGCTCATAAAATTTCCGCATAAAAAATATTGATAGCGTCGAAAAAATAATAATATAGAGATAAGTCGTATTCTGTGTCCAAAAAACAGGTTCATCAATTATGAGGTCTCGAACAGTACCTCCTCCAACTGCCGTTAGAAATGCTAAAAATAGCATGCCAAAGAGATCAAGCTTCGACTTTCCCCCTACAGACGCTCCAGTAACAGCAAATGCAAATGTTCCGAGGTAATCAAAATAGATAAATTCATTCATTATAACTTCCTTAGCTGGGAGTTTAACATAAATTTCAAGAAATTTTACTTTTAGAATTAACCAATGACATCTGTTTATCCCCTTATAATTAAGAATTGAATTTTTTAACCTTGGAAGTGTTAAATGATTATTTTTCTCATCTGTCTTGTGATGTTGGCCCTCGCTTATATCTTTTATAGTCCCTTTGTCGAGAAACAAGCAGGAATTGATCCAAGCAAAAATACCCCCGTGACAAATTTCGAAGATGGCGTTGACTATGTTGAGGTGTCACCTACTAAGGCCTTTCTCATTCAATTCTTAAATATCGCCGGGGTGGGACCAATTTTCGGGCCAATACTTGGAGCAATCTATGGACCTATTGCACTCGTGTGGATCGTACTAGGGAATATCATTGGTGGCTCTGTTCATGATTTCTACTCAGGAGTTCTAAGCATTAAAGAAGATGGAAAGAGCTTACCTGAAATTGCTGGTCACTACCTAAATCAATACTTCAAGGCAATCATGTTACTCTTTACAGCGATGCTCCTCTTCTTTGTCGGTGTAGTCTTTATAATGAGTCCAGCGGGTTTAATTAGTAATCTTGACGCCTTTAAAGATACAATATTTGCAAGTAATAATTTTTGGGTTCTAGTTATTCTTGCCTATTACCTACTTGCAACTCTTCTTCCAATCGATAAAATCATAACAAAGTTCTACCCACTATTTGGTCTCTTAATGGTTGTTATGACAGTTTTAGTGGCCATTTCCTTGATACTTCATGCACCAATGCTACCTAAGATAGAAAATGTCTTTGCTTATTTTTCACATTCTCATCTTAACTATGAATTATTAAATCGCGACCCTAATGGGCCACCCGTATGGCCACTACTATTTGTTACGATCACTTGCGGTGCCATCAGTGGTTTTCATTCAACGCAAGCACCAATTATTGCGAGATGTCTTAAAAATGAAAAATATGTCAGGCCTGTTTATTATGGTGCTATGCTAGCAGAGGGGGTTGTAGCCTGTGTTTGGGCACTAGCAGGAATCTCAGCTTTTCCCGAAGGCTATGTCCAGTTAAAGGCAGTCATCGCTCAAGGAGGGCCTGGACTAGTAGTAAAGCAAATTTCTTCAACTTATCTAGGAGCACTAGGTGGAGTCATGGCGGTTCTCGCAGTAGCGATCTTTCCAATAACTTCTGGAGATACGGCCTTTCGTTCACTAAGGCTTACAATAATTGATGCCTTTAATATCCACCAAAGTATAAAGAATCGACTCTTAGTCTCGATCCCAATTTTAACCATTGCCTACTTTATGACAAAGATCGACTTCTCTTTAATTTGGCGATACTTTGCGTTTTCAAATATGCTCTTATCAACGAGTGTGCTGTGGCTAGCAACAAAGTATCTTTTTGATCGAAAGGCCATTCATTGGGTTGCGAGCATACCTGCAATTGTCGGAACATCAGTTACAATATCATATATCCTAACTGCTCCTATAGGAGTGAATCTTTCAAAAGAGCAAGCGCAACCAATCGGTGCTTTAGTAGGAATACTATGTATAGTTTTACTCATTTTTTTTCATCGAAAACGATACGTATTTAACTAGCGATCCCTAAACAAAAAGATTCTACCTTCTTACTTCCCGAAGAATTCATTACGGTATTCTTTGATTCCCGCTTCATTCTTTTTATCACAATCCTTTGCCGAGGCCTGCTTACTAACCTTTTCTTTTTCTACTTCTTGAGTCCTTGTCTCAGATGCAAAAGCTGATATTGACAAAAGAACACTGAAACCTAAGATAAGACTTTTCATAATTAATCCCTTGTTGTTTTTTTAAATTTAACACTTGGAATTGTTGAAATATAGGTACCAAACAAAGAATTCACACTTATGTTAACAATTTTAACAATAGTTTCTAAAGTCAATAAATCTAAATTGGTAAGAGAAATCTCAATATAAAAAAAGGGCCACTTAAGGCCCTTATGTTTTACAACTTAAGACTATTATAAACCACTAAGCGGCCATAATTTTTTCAATCTCACTATCGGGTAAGTTCCCAAGGTCTTTATTCAAAAAGTTACTTACATGCTTATTCAACTTACTATTTAAGTTATTTCGAATGACTCCTAAAAATGAGTTTTCAGCAACAATAATTAAATCATCAAAGCTATTCTTATTATGATTTTGATTGAGGAATTGATTTATCTCTTTAGCAAACATTTCCTCACGATGCTTCTTGTTAGTTTTTCTCGGAGTAAATGATTGATACCCATGGCCATTACTATTTGCCATTGAGCCGTGTCGATCAGAATCGACTTCCCCTTCTTTAAGCTTTATTTTTGGGTTCTCAAAAGACTTGATTAATTTTAGACTATTTCTTTTTTGCCGTTCATAAATACGTGCATTAGACTTACTTGCGACAACAACCCATGATCGATGCATATCTACCTCCAAGAGATATTTTTTCAATCATCACTCTATTTCATAAAAAACTCCAACAAATAAATAGTAAAAATTTCTTTTCTACAAGCAGGTGAACACAGTGTATTTTCTTCGCTAATCCCTTTTTTCTTATAAAGAACTAAAAATATGTTAAAAATATAGAATGAAAAATGAAAATAAAGCATTACATCACAGAAATCTTCACAACAATGGGTATGACTTTGAGGCCTTGATTAAATCATTCCCATCTCTGGCCGCTTTTGTAAAAGAAAACCAATATGGCAATCTGAGTGTAAACTTCTCTGATACAGAAGCAGTTCTATGCTTGAATCAGGCCCTATTAGCTCATTACTACAAAGTTGAAAATTGGAGTGTTCCCAAAGGAAACCTAGTTCCACCAATCCCCGGACGTGTTGATTATATTCATTATATTGCCGATCTTTTAGCTGAAGACAATAGTACAAAAATTCCAGTTGGCCCAAAGATCAAGGGACTTGATATTGGTACGGGAACAAGCTGCATCTATCCTATACTTGGTAATAGTATCTATGGTTGGAAATTTGTTGGTAGTGATATAAGCTCTGATGCCATAAATCATGCCAACTCAATCCTTAAATCGAATGCAAATTTTAAGAAGAATATTAAAGCACGTTTTCAAAAATCAACAAATCATATCTTTATTGACCTAATTAAGAGTGATGAAAAATTTGATTTTACGATGTGTAACCCTCCTTTCTACTCATCACAAGAAGAGGCAGATAAAGAAAGGGCCACAAAGATTAAGAACTTAAATGCAAATAAAGCTAAAAAAGGGCATAAACCTTCTACAAAATCGACTTTCGGTGGTGTTACGAATGAGCTTTGGTGCGAAGGTGGTGAAAAGGCCTTTGTGACAAATATGATTCAAGAGAGTATTGAGTTTAAGGATCAATGTCGCTGGTTTACCACTCTCATCTCTCAAAAAGAGAATCTCATTGAACTAGAGAAAGAGCTTATAAAACAAAGAGTTAGTGAAAGTCGAGAAATTGAGATGATTCATGGAAATAAAATTGCGCATATACTTGCTTGGCGATTTTAAAAGAAAGTCCATACCTCAATCTTAGGGAAATCAAGGTATGGACATATGAAATTAAAGAAGAATGATTGTATGAACAGCACCTTCTCTAACAACTTCAAATTCAAACATTTCTAGAGCTAGGTCTTTACGATCAGATCTCTTAGCGTTCTTAAGAAGTTCTACATCAGAGCTTGATAATTCGTCTAGAGAGATATTGAAAGCTACGAATTCATTTCTTTTTCCGTTATTTACTTCACCGTGACGATCAGTAGTACCATATGGTTTAAAGCTTAGAACAACTTGAGCTACTTCAACTTTTGAAAGTGTTACTTCTTTACAAAGACCTGTTTGAGCTCTATCTCTAACTGGAGCGTTTGAGTTACAGTTTGTAACAACAACATTTTTAGATTTTACAACTTCAGTAATTTTGAAATCAAATACGTTTACGTTTACAGTTCTAGATGACTCAACTTTTTTTTCAGTTGCGAATACATCGTATGAGATAGTCTTTGCTTGAGTTGAAAGTCCTGCGATTAGTGTAAGTGCGATTAATAAGTTTTTCATAAATCCTCCAAGAATTGGTTAGCAATGTTTTCTATGGAGGTAATTTGAACCAAACACGACAAAAAATATATATTCTTAAAATTATGTCCAAATTTTCAAAGACATTTGTCCAATATCCTAATTTTAAGGCCCTAGAGCGGACAAAATCTAGAATTTTGTCCAAATTTTTCATAGTTTTACAACAATTATTGATTAAATGAATAGTGAACGATATTTATATATTCATGCAAAATAGCATTTCCGCTACCCATTCAAAGCTTGGCCTTAGGGCTCAAGTACAGGCCGATATCAATCGCTACCTTGTGAATTTCAAGGACCCTAAGATTGGTCAAAGAAAGCTGGCCAAAAGCGCGGACATCCATCTGAAAACAATCCAAAGAATTTGTCGTCAAGAAAATACCCCTGGGCACATTACAATTCTTAAGATTTACCGCGTTCTTTTTGGTGAGAGCAATACATCTAAGCTTCTTCCTCTACTTCCAACAGTAATAAAAGAAGTTGTTTTAAAAGATGGAATTGATTTAACAGAGACTGACGTTGATTACTCTACAGTTATAAAAAATGAAATTTTAAAAAACGCTGTTTTTTGTGAAATCTACTTCTTAATTGATACAGCACCTGTTACGCGTGATCTAATTATGTTTAAATACGGTGAGCATGGACTACATATTCTTGATAATATGTTTTCTCTCAATGCCATTAAATATCTTGATGATGGTGCCATTACACTTGGAACCTCTAGAGTTCAGCTCGATGCTGAAATTATCAAGAAGGCCGGACTGACTTTATCAGAAAAGTACACAAAGTATCAAAACAGTGAAGTCACTGGTGATAATTTCATAGGACTATATGTTGAGTCTCTTCCAGAGGAAGCCTATCAAAAATGGCTTGAGATCGACAAAGAAGCATTTATCAAGAAAGCTGAGATAGCTAAACAGTATCGCACAAATGTCAGAGGAAAGAGAGTCTTTACCTATATGACAACTGATACATTTACAAAGAGTGAATTATGAAAGTTTTTAAGTGGATGGTATTATCTTTTATCGCTGCAAGTATTCTTGCCGGTGGAGACTATGGTGGCGGACCTAAAATTGTTGCTCTAAATAAACTCGACCACTCTGTTCACCTTGGTGATATTAAGCTGACAAAAGATAATGAAAAAGTCGAGCTAACAGTTATTTATCAGAGACGAGTTATGAAGTTTGACCCTTTCTTAGGAGAAAGAGATGCTCACAAGCTTAAGTACGGTAAATACGCTGAGGCAAGAGTCAAGTACGATAAAGGACTATTTAACCAAGACTTAATTGATGAATTAAGTGGCCGTGGACCAATTACAATCTTTAGATCAAAGTACAGAAAGCTAGTTAATGAATACTTCACGATTGATGAAGTAACTGATCAAGTTAATATTGATTCAGATAAAAGATATTTTGAAGTTAATATAAAATAATAAAGATGACCTAGAGCTCAGTATACTTCTTTGCTGAGCCCTTGGCTTTTTCAACTGGATATTTTTTCGCATTCTTATGCATTTTTCTAAGAGTAACCTCTTCAATATCAATTCCGGCCTTAATTGCAATTCTCATTAAATAAACAAATATATCAGCAACTTCATCCTCAAGCTTCTCTTTAAGATTTGTGTTTGAAGCAATATCATTAGACTCACTTTCTTTTAACCATTGAAAAATCTCAACTAGTTCAGAGGTTTCTACACTAAGGGCCATTGCCAGGTTTTTGATAGAGTGAAACTGGTCCCAGTCTCTCTCACTAATGAACTTACTTACTTCAGAGTTAATCTTTTCAACATTAATCGATTTCATATAGACCTTTTATACGACTCTTCTTGGGGAGTCTCCTATTCGATTATAATAATTTTCACATTAGCAATGCAAGTAATTGTCGATCTCAAATAGTTAGTACAATTAATAGAAAACATTCTTTAATAAATACAATAAATTTATGAGCAATAATCAAAAAGTAAATTTCCTGCTAGAGATAATTCCTTACTAAATAGTTAATAACACAAGTTAAAGTTAACCATCTTAACCATATAAAGTTTTACACAGATCAAATCCCCCTTATAATTAAACTAATACCTTAAGGAGAAGATATGAAAAGAAAGTACGTAGACCACTATAGTAATTTCGATATTAATGAGTTCAATAAATTCTTTGATGGAGATATCAATAACTCAATCAATGCTGCTGTCGAGTGTTGTGACCGCTATGCTGATTCAGATAAGATTGCCCTATACTGGGAAGGTGTAAATGGAGAAGAGGAAGCCATAACTTTTAAGAAGTTAAAAGATGAAACCTCAAGACTTGCAAACTTTCTTGTCGCTCAAGGAGTCAAACCAGGAGAAGTCATTTCAGGCCTTCTGCCACGAACTCCAGAGCTCTTGTATACAATCCTAGGAGCGTGGAAAGCTGGTGTAATCTATCAGCCACTCTTTACAGCGTTTGGACCTAAGGCAATTGAACAAAGACTAAATTCAAGTCAGGCAAAGATTGTATTTACTGATGATACGAACCGTTCAAAATTAGAACAACTCCCAATGAAGCCTAAGAAGTGTGTTATGGTTCGATCTATTGATTACAAATTAGCAGATGATGATTTTGATTTTCGTAAGGTCATGGCCGAACAAAGTGTAGACTTCACCCCAGTTATGAAAAAAGGTGAAGATACATTCTGTCTTCTTTCAACTTCTGGAACCACGGGACTTCCAAAGGCCGTGCCTGTACCTCTCTTTGCCCTATCTTCATTTAAGCAATATATGGACTTAGCAGTTGATTTAAAGCAAACAGATCGTTTCTGGAACCTCGCTGATCCAGGTTGGGCCTATGGCCTCTATTACTCTGTAATTGGTCCACTTGTAAATGGAAATGCTCTTCTCTTTTACGAAGGTGGTTTTAGTACAAAAAGTACAATACGTGTGATTCAAAAATATAAAATAACAAATTTAGCAGGCTCACCAACGGCCTTTAGACTCTTAATAGGAAATGGTGAAGAAGTATCTAAGGCCATAAAGGGACAACTTAGAGTTGTCAGCAGTGCTGGTGAACCTTTAAATCCAGAAGTTATAAATTGGTTTAAGAATAAGCTAGATGTTGTCATTAATGATCACTACGGACAAACGGAAACTGGGATGACGGTTAATAACCACCATGAACTAGAACATATAATAAAACCGGGAAGTATGGGTTATGCCATGCCTGGGTATAAAGTAGTCATCCTTGACGAAAATGGAAAAATCGCTCCACCTAATACTCCAGGAGTCATTGCTATTGATATCGCAAACTCTCCTATCATGTGGTTTAAGGGTTATTTAAAAACAGAAACTCCGGCCATCTCAAATGGCTTCTATACGACTGGTGATACGGCCGAACAAACTGAAGATGGACGCATTACTTATGTAGGAAGAAATGATGATGTCATTACTTCTTCAGGATATAGAATTGGCCCATTTGATGTTGAGAGCGTCCTTCTTGAGCACCCTTGTGTACTAGAAACGGCAGTTATAGGAATACCTGACCTAGAAAGAACTGAAATCGTAAAAGCATTTGTGGTTTTAAATAAAGGCTTTGAAGCTACGATAGAATTAAAAGAAGAGCTTAGCCTATTTGTGAAGAAAGGATTAGCGGCACACGCCTACCCACGTAAGATAGAGTTCATTGACGAACTACCAAAAACTCCAAGTGGGAAGGTTCAACGCTTTCTCTTAAAAAGTCGAGAAGCTTAAAATTTCATATTTGTGACAGGGCAGACAAATTCCTCAAGACGTTTCTTGTAGTCTGCCTCAAAGTCTTCGCGAGAAACTTTTGCAAGCTCACTGAATTCTGACTTTTTCATTTCAGCAACAAGATCAAATGGTAGATACATTTCAAGAGCAGCGAGGCCCCCATCAATTGAATCCACAAGATTCTTGTATCCACGGATATAGCCAAAGGCTTCATCTTGTCTCTTATAACCATCGTAGAATGCTGTTACGATCTCTGCTTTTTCTTCCATAGAAAGAAGATCACTCTCGCCTAACACCTTTCCCCAGTCATCCATAAATGGACCAACAGGAATGAGGAATTTTGAAGACTTTCTAAGACACTTTGGTTGTCTCATGGACATATGACGGTGATTCTCTTTTGAAGAGAATTCTTTATTTACCTTTCCTGTATACACAAGAATCGGGTCGTAGTTTTCATTTAATTGATGACCAAGTTTAAAGATTCGCTTATAAAAAGCATCTTCAGGGTCCATATTCCACTGAACCATCACGCGGTCAAGGTCCCCAAAATTATGGGCCATAAGAGGAGCCGCTCTTAAGAAATTGATATGATCCCTTTCCTCACGAAGCTTTTGCATAATAAGCTCTTCTTTTTTAATCTCTTCCAGAATAACATCGGCCATTTCCTGGGCAAGCTCAGTCTTTCTATTTTTAACAAGAGCACAGTAGGCACCAATGGCAACACTTAGCCATGTTCCCTCGTGAGTACTCATAACCGTATTATTATCGTTATTATAGGCCTTGCGACTAGTAACTTGAGCGTAGTCCCAAGTCCAAGACTCAATTGTAAGCCTTGCCATCTTATCGATATGCTTTGAAATATGCCCATGCTTCCATAGACTTTCACGAATTTGATTATCAACATCAGTTGGAACAAATGTTCCGGCCGTCGCCCAATGAGCACTAATACAAATATGAAAGTATTCCGCTAAATTAATATTACTTAGCTGTTTTAAGTTTTTCTTGTAAAACCTCAACTTCTCTAAGAAGGCACGTTTTTCACCAGTCGTATCCAGCTCTCCTTGAAAGAGAAAAGGTGCTGTATTTTCAACATGTTGAAGGAGAATATTTGGTGCAATTCCTACACCCTGTAGTGCCATAGCTGATTTTTTCTTTTTACTCATGGCCTCTTGATAACATGGTCTCCTTAAAATGAGTACTTATATTAGTAAGTTATATAGGTCGCATAAAAATTATACGGCCCTATTCATTAATACATAATGGGCCATTAAAGGGTAATCTCTTGATAAATTAGGCCCATGATAAAATCACTAAAAATTCTAATGACAATGGCCTGCCTTGTAAGTACACAGGCCAACGAAATCAATGCTCCACTTATTCTCGGTAAGAAACTCACTCCATTTTGGGCACAAGAGTATATTGGAGCCGACCTTATTAAGGACGAATTAAAAAAAATACAGAACTTAAAGAAAATCGATGTGGCCGTAATCGATATTGGATTTGAAAAAGATCATATAAACCTCACTGAAGATATTGAGGTTCCACCACAATTAAATGGCCGAAGAAGAATGATTGGAGATCACGGAACAAGTGTCGTTAATATTTTTAACGGACCTTATGGCATTACTGATCAACTGAATCTCATGAGCTTAGGGCGAGTGAATTATAATTTTCTCTATTCTTACTATTGGGATACATACGTTGAAAGTAATCGCATTCCTCGAATTATAAGTAACTCAGTTGGCTGGTCTGATAATCAAGATATAGCAGATATAGCCAATGAGGCCTTTGAGAAAGATGTTCTCTGGTTTCTAGCATCAGGAAATGGTCACCCAGAAGAAGAGACATCAAAAGTTGAAAGAGAGTCAAAGGCCCTTCTTATTGGAAGCTTTTCCCCTTCAGGCTTAACTAGCTCAGATACACAAAACCATGAAAGCCTACTCGTCCTTGCGCCTGCAAATAATGAGCTTGCTACAATTGATGGACGAGGAAGACATTCTCTCTTTGGCGCAACGAGTGGCGCGACTCCAATGGTTGCAGCGAGTGTGACAAACGTCCTATCTTTTCTTCCAAAGTTAAAACATCATCACGTAATTGCGCTGATAAAGAAGACAGCATTTAAGTCAGTTGAAAACAAACTTGGTAACGAAAGAATGCCAGGGCTTTTTAATGGTTATAAATTCTTTAAAGTTGCCCAAAGGGTTGCAAAACAATGTCCTAATCAAGATAAAACGTGTTTAGATCAAGTAATTAAAGACAGAGAAATTTATCAGTTCACTAAGACCAAGGTCATTTCATGTAAAAAGTTTAAAATGACAGCAACAGTGGATCAAGATGAAACTCTAAAGGCCATGAGAACATCAGCGTTTCTTGGCAATAATGAACAGGCCAGAGAGCTAGCTTGTGCATATGACTATATTGGCTTCGAAAAAAATGCTCAGTATTTTCGTTTTATAACAAGTGACAAGCTTGACCTTAAAGCAATGGAAGAATCAGCAATGAAGGCCATTGATGAAGAGATTTATGGTATCAGTTATTATCGCTACCGCTCCCATTATTCGGATAAGTACAACACGTACATTAAAGAACATAAAAAGATAGGACCCTATTTTAAAGAATCTCTATTGAGCTTCTAAATAGGATTAATCTGTGCTAACTTAGCTCAGTTTTATAAAGCATATGGACAGAAAGTGAATAAAGACAACTCTATGAGAATCAATAAGTATATTAGTCAAAGCGGTATTTGCTCACGACGTGAAGTTGATGGGTTAATAGATCAACAGCTAGTCAAAATAAATGGAGTAATTGCAGGGATTGGTGCAATTGTTAACGAGGGCGACATTGTTGAAGTTCGAGGCACAGTCGTCAAACCAAAAGTTGCGGATAAAGAAATTATTATTGCCCTAAATAAACCACGCGGAATTGTTTCAACAACTGAAAGCAGTGAGAAGGATAATATTGTTGACTACGTCAATCATGTGGAGAGAATCTTTCCTATCGGACGCCTTGATAAAGACTCTCAAGGCCTGATCTTTCTGACTAATAACGGTGATATCGTAAATAAAATCCTGCGCGCAGGTAACAATCATGAAAAAGAGTACATTGTAACAGTAGATAAACCAATCAATGACAACTTTATCAATGGCATGAGTGGTGGAGTTCCTATTTTAGGAACTATGACGAAGAAGTGTAAAGTTGAACAAATGAGTATGATGGTATTTAAGATCACACTCGTCCAGGGCCTAAACCGACAAATTCGTCGTATGTGTGAATACTTTGGCTATACTGTCACAAAGCTGGATCGCGTACGTATCATGAATGTGAGCCTTGATGGTCTTGGAGTTGGTGACTGGAGAGAGTTGAGTGAAGTAGAAGTGGCAACTCTTTACAAGCTAATTGAAAGTTCTTCTTCTGAAGATAAAAATTCAGTAAAAAAATCTCCAGCTAGAAAGCCTCAACAATCACAAAAAAAGAAAAAGAGTAAGTACGATAGGCTCTTTAAAGAGTTAGACAAGGAGTTTAACTTCAGTGGCAAGACAACAAAACGTGAAGAAAAACGTAAGCAAAATGCTAAAGGCAAGCACCGACGTCGTTAAAAACATATTTAATCTGCTCCAAATTTCAATTCTTCTGACTTCTTTGGTGAATATAAACTTCCTGCGATCTTATCCCAAAAAGTAAAACATGTACCATAGTTCTTATTAAAGTGCTTAGGGTTTGAAGAATGATGAATTTGATGCATATATGGGCTTATAAAAGCCTTTTCGAAAATACCAAATCGAATTGGAACACTAGAGTGTCTAAGATTACTAAAAGCACTATTAAAAATCAGACCAAAAATATTAACACCAAGAGCTGTATAGAAAATATCGAGAGAACCAAAAAGAAATGCTCCAATGGCCGTAACAATACCTCCGGATAAAGCATTTCGAAATGTAGCGATTAGAACTTCCAAAGGATGCGCTCTATATAATGTTAATGGATTTAAGCTTGTTGCAGTATGATGTGTACGATGAAGCTTCCAAAGAAATGGTACTCTATGCATTACCAAATGAACTCCAAAACGAATAAAATCATCGAAAGCAAATGCTAACGCAGAAAATAGAACAATTGAAAAAGTCGAAACCTCAATAGAGCTTCTCAAATATGGAAAATATTTCAAGAAGAAAACTTGTAAGTACCAAGCGATTTCAATGCTTAACCCCGCTACCGAAGCGAATACCGTAATTTTTAAAAGTGAATTAAAAAGAAATAATCCTAAATCAGTATGAAACGAGGAGTCTTTAATCGTATTTAAAAAAGATACTTTAAAACTTCTTCCATTCTTTAAATTCCATATACAGATTACAAGAATGGAAGATAAGAGAAATGGCAAGAAGAGCCGTGAAGAAGCTCTTTCAAATTGCCAAATCTCATTAATATAGTCTTGTAAATTAATCACTGTCACCTGTTGCCTGAAGAGTCTTAATTCCAACAGCGTTTAAGCAATCAAATGTTATTTTACGGTTTTTAAATGCTCCCATGCAAACATCACCATTCTTAGTTTTAATAACAAATTCCTTGCTATCAAAAAAGTACTCAAATTTTTCAATTTGCTTAATTGGAAAACCGTCAAGCTCTAGAGCAGATAGTGTCGCCATCTCAACACCTGTTCTTTGTAAAGCTTCGGCCTTTCTTGCCTGAAAACTATCAACTAGCTCATTTGCAAAAACAGCGCTTGCTACAAGTGTAAGTAATAATACTAATATTTTTTTCATTCATTCCTCCCAGAATATTTCATTTATTCCTTATATCCAAAAGTAACTAAAACCTGTTTCCCGTTCTCACCACAAATATTCTTAACTCCGTTTACAGCGAAGCCGAAAGCTATTTGCATATACCCATGTGAACCATCGTAGAAGTATGGAAAGTAGTCCATTAAAGAATCGAAGTAATTCTTTCCTGCTTCACAACTACTATCACCATCCAAACTGTAAGCAACAGAGTTCTCATAGAGCCCTAAATTGGCCCTTGTCTCTAATGTAAATAAAACATCATACTGGCATGTCGTTGACTCTTCTTTAAAAAGTAAAGACATTTTCAAGCGGTCTAGTCCAGCATCACTAGAGAGACTTAAAAACTTTGTATTCCACTCTTTAAAAGCTTGTGGCATACCTTGATCTGCTTCTCCAAAAGATCGACAAATAGTTCTTTCATAGTCAGCTTGATAGACTTGTCCTGGTAAAGTAAGGCCTTTGGCCAAAGCACTACTTCCAATAAAAGATAGCACTAAGATTGATAAGAAAATGGTAGTATTTTTATTCATAGAATTACCTTTGTTTAGTTTGTTTGACTTATAAAACAAATGTTTTAGTTTTTCAACATTCATTGAATAAAATATAGGACAAATATCGACTTGCTACCAAAGGACATCAACTTGTGAATAGATATGAATAATTACGAGGACTTACAATAAGCCATAAAGGCTTGAGGTAAAGAGTAGCTAGAATGCAATATCAAGAAGGAGATCAGCTGCTTGATCTAAAAGTTTATCAAGGGCACTTGGCTTTATTTCTTTTTGTAAAAATGGGCCATCTGAGTAGACGGCAGACTCTAATACTAACCCAGAAGAGATGAGCTTTGCTTCACCGTTAATCGTTGTACCACCAATAAAGTTAAAACCAACAGTTTCACCATCAGCTACATCACAACTAATCTCTGATTTTTTTCGATTTAAAAACATTTGCGTATAATAGTTTTCAACTTCAACATCATCAGTGAAACAATGCGTGCACCCTTGGTAATTCGGTCGCGGTGTAGCCACAATCTTGGCCATAGGAATTACACATTGCTCTTTTCCATATGTTTCAATAAGAATGACTCGCCCTCTTTCAGCAGAAAGAGTAGTCTTACTTATCTTTTTGATTTTATAGGTTTTGCTTTTTTCAGTTGAAGTACGAATTGTTAACGTATTCATTCCATCGCCATCAGCGTGGCCAATAAATACAATTTGAAATATGAGCAATACTTTAATTAGCCTCATGCATTCTTATCGTAATTTTTAACTAACTTCTTTAATCGACGATAGCATCAGGTACGGTAACGTAGCGAATTCTTTGTTGCAATTCTTTTGAAATATTATTTTTAATCCACTTCTTTAAGTCACTAACATTTCTTTGTCTCATATAAGAGAGATCCACAAGAATATGAATATTACCAACGGCCTCAAGCTTATGCTTGATACTATTTCCCGCCTTCTCAATATTAAAACGCCAAGAATGAGTCAGAAGTGGTGAGATTGGTGTTTTCACATCCCAAAAGACTCCATCACCATCAACAAATTCAGTACCCTCAGGCCCTCTTTGAATCCCATCAGCAATGATTCCCCTTTCTTGAGCATAGAGTCCGCTTACGGCCTCAAGCTGACTCGTTTGAGTTTGCTTAAAGTTATGGTCTGGATCTGATGCGAGAGAATCAAAGTCTTCATGAGATAGGTATTTTGGATTAACTGATGCCCCTTGCTCTTTAAAGATATGCCAAAGCATAATATTCTCTTCAAGATTTAAAGGTGAAAGAAAAGTTCTAAGTGCACTTGAGCAACTTATTTCTGAAACAGATCTCGAAGTAGAGTATGAACTTATCGAGCGCTGAATTTCTTTCGTACTAGAAGAATAGAAACCAAGGCCTAAAAAGGCAATAAACTGAATTGATAGTACAAAGAGCTTTATACGCATATAAACGTTTATCGACAATAATTAGTAATAGTTGAGCTTATTCTTTAGGTAAGAAGCTAAAATTATCAAGAGCACTTGGAAGGCGCTTAATCTTATCTAGATTGGCCACAAGATATTTTGATTCTTTACTAATTTGTAAGTCTGCAACAACACCTTTGATCTTACTAACTTGTCCTTGTAAATTAGCAAGGCGCTCACCTGTAAGCTTAGGTGTTGCAATCATTCTCTTATTTAAAGGATTCATCCATCTTCCTCTTGAATCTTTAAAGCCAAAGTGAAGATGTGGGCCAGTTACTCTTCCTGTTGCACCAACTGTTCCAATAACTTGGTGAGACCTAACCCATGCTCCTACTTTTACACTACGACGATTAAGGTGATAGTAGTACGAAGTTGATCCATCTCTATGCCTAATACCAATTTTATTACCTGCAAACTTATTATAAGTAGACATGATAACTTTCCCTGCAGCGACGGCATGTACTCGCTCACCTCTTCTACCTCTCAAATCAACACCTCTATGCATTGCACGCCTTCCCGTCACTGGGTGCATACGCCAACCATAATTTGAACGCACGTGAAGTCTAGAAAGCGGATAACGAAGTCCAGAATTAATAAGGGCCTGGCCATTTGGTGTGTAATGAGCTGTATAAGTTGAGCTCTTTTCCTTATCTTCATAGAAGTAAGCTTCATGACTTCCAGCTTTTACTCCACTATAAGAAGTAAAGAGAACTTTTGTTTGAACAGTTTTATTAGAGTGCTTTCTTTCGCTAAGAAGGATCTTATATTGATCTCCCGCTCGTGCATTCATTCTAAAATTCACTTTGCAAAGAAGGACATTGATAACCTCATTAACAACTGATCTTTCTAGGCCCATGGCCAAAAGATCATCTTGAAGAGTTGATCCCGAGTTGAGATTTCCTTCAATCATTCGCGGCTGCCAATAAGTATCCAGCTCATTTAAAGAGTAATCCCATTTACCAGTATCTTCATTTAAAGAAACAACGTGAGTTTCATAATCATTTTGCGCAAAAGAAAATTTAATAAGCATATTAAATTCATCAAAGGTTGCCTCTAAACGATCACCTACTTTAAGCTTTGAAAACTCAACTTCATCTCTAAGTTGGTTGATTAGATTCAATGCTTGCTTATTATCGATATTAATATTTTTCAGGGCCTGATACAGACCTTGTCCCCTTTTAACCTTCCCTTTTTTTACAATGGTTGTATGAATAAGGGGGCTTTTGACAATCATTTGTGTAGAGGCTTCTACATTTTGAGAGACATAAACTTGTTGGCAGCCAGTAAGGCCACTTAATAGAATTAAGCTAATAAATAATTTCGACATCTTACCAATAAGCATAGCAAACTTATCGGAATATACCAAAATTTCTTAACGAACTCTTAACGAAAGCTAAATAAGAACTAGCTAATTTTAGAAAGTACCGCCTCAATAAATCTGCTCTTCATTTCTTCATAAAGACCAATATCATTTGAGTGATTTTGTATGAGATTCAATTTGGCATTCTTATACTCTGTCGCAATCATAGGCTCAGCGTTTAGGTAATCTCTAAAGTCTAGAATATCGCTGATCTCGATATCACCTTTCTTAAGAATACGAACACTTGTAAGAGCTCTATCCCCCTCAGGAGACTTACGTTCAAATAAGAAATGTTTTGAATCATTTGAAATTAATGAAAAACCTTGGGCCTTGAATTCATTTCTAAACATTTCAATGCCATCGAGAGTATGGACAACACATAGAATATCAAGAGTTGGACGGGCCACAACTTTTGGCATGGCAGTTGAGCCTATATGCTCACAACCCATTAAATTATTTCTCAAAAGCTTTGCCAGAGTCTGACTCTCCTTTGCAAAAACCTTTAACCAAAAATCATTATATTCTACTAACTCTATTTTGTTTTCCATGTGGCCAACTTAGCATATTCATAAAAAGAGTGCGATACTAAAGTTATGAAAAATCAAAGCGTAAAGAAATTTCTATTCATTATTCTCTCAATCCTTTGCTTAAGTCCATGGGCCTCTTCGGCCATTGCTCTTTTTGCAGGCATCTTATTTTCATTATTTATAGGAAATCCATTTCAGGATTGGACAACCAAAGCAGTAAAGAAGTTACTTGCCCTTGCAGTTGTTGGCCTAGGTGCAGGAATGGACTTAAATGTAGTAACAAAGGTTGGGATGCAATCAATTGGTTTTACTGCGCTTAGTATCTTAGCGGTCTTTGCTGTCGGTAGTGTTTTAGGAAAGCTTTTTAAAACTCCTCTTAACACTACTCTTTTAATTAGTTCTGGAACTGCCATTTGTGGTGGAAGTGCAATCGCTGCCGTCGCTCCAGTCATCAAAGCAAAGAATCATGAAGTGACAGTATCTTTGGCCGTTGTTTTTACACTAAATGCAATTGCCCTATTCGTCTTCCCATGGATTGGCCACTTATTAAATATCGACCAAACTTCATTTGGACTTTGGTCGGCCTTGGCCATTCATGATACAAGTTCCGTTGTTGGAGCTGCCTTAAGTTACGGCCCAAAAGCGCTTGAGGTTGGAACAATTGTTAAGCTAGTTCGTGCTCTTTGGATTATTCCACTAGCTCTTATCTTTAGCTTTACAACTGCCGTGCAACTTAAGAAACAAAACGCTGTTACAACAACAAAAACAAAGAAGCCTTGGTTTATCCTAGGCTTCATCACGGCCGCGGCCCTCGTTACTTTTATTCCTGAGTTAAAGTCTACTGGAATGATGGTTTACGCTGGAGCTAAAAAACTTATGGTATTAACTCTTTTCTATATTGGCTCTAGTATAACTTTAGAACATATTAAAGAAGCAGGGATTAAGCCAATGCTTCAAGGAGTGCTTCTTTGGTGTTTTACTGCCGTAACAACACTTACTTTGATCATGTCTAATATTATCTCTTAGGGGCGCGGGTACCAATCGAGATTATAAATACTTACGTGTGATTCAAACTCAGTTCATCTCAAGTATCTATCAGAACTAAGATAATCTAGGTGTTCTATACTCACGATAGCCTTATTTATGACATATCTAGCTCTATTTTCACTAAATAAAGTGAGTAAATCAATTACAAGTTCCCGTAATCTCGAATGGTACCCGCGCCCCTTTTACTTTTAGGATTTAATCAATATACTTCATTTTCTCTATCCAAGACCTTGTCTTGTGATCATTGAAATTGCGTACGGGTCCAACCAAAATCGTTTGCTTCGTTTTAATTCCTGAAAAGCCAAGAATTAAGCTTTTAAGTAGTTTTGGTCCCAAGTTACCTTGTACATACTTATAGAAAAACGGTGGCGTATCCATTGTCGTGACAATGGTTGCTGTTTTTCCTTTTAGAAGTTTGGTTTGAAAACTTTGGCCTTGCTCAAACTTAAAGGCAAATCCAGGCAAGAATACGCGATCAAAGAAACCTTTTAGTTTAGCAGGAAGACTTCCCCACCAAGTTGGATAGAAGATTGCAATATGATTGGCCTCTTTTAAAGAAGCTTGTGCTGAAAGAAGAACTTCTTCGAGAGGAATGATTTCTTTATAGCCTTTTTCTAAAATAGGATTGAACTCTATTTCAGATAAATCAACGAAGCTCACATGGTTTCCCTTCGCCTCCTGTGCCTCAAGATAAGATTTGGCAAGAGAGTGTGTAAGAGATGTTGGATCAGAATGACCTTGGATGACTAAAATATTTTTCATACGCTCCTCAAAGTTAACACTTGTTTACATAATATAAGTTAACACTTGTTTACTTTCAAGACTAAAGAAGGCAAAATGATGAAATGAGAAAAAAATCGGATACTTATCATCATGGCGCTCTAAAAGAATCGATCCTATTAAATGCAAGTCAAATCATTGCAGAGAACGGAAGTGTCGATTTTTCAATAAGAGATATTAGTAATGCCTGTAAAGTTTCACCCGCTGCAATTTACAAACACTTTAAATCAAGAAATGAGATTGCAGTTAAACTTGCTCTACAAGGAGTGAGTCTAATTAAAGAAGAATTCGATATTATTTCAAACTCAAAGTCCCCTAGTCTTTTAAAATTTTGTAAAGCTTATATAAAATTTGCCAAAGAAAACGAGGGACACTTTAGGGCCATTTACTTTAAGAAAATTTGTACAATGGATGAGTTTCAAGAAGTTGAAAAAATAACAGATCAACTTTATGCATATCTGTCAGAATTAATTGATTCAAAGACAAGATTAAAGAAAGTATTGGCCTGTATCCACGGCGTTTCGTTTCTTATCATTGATAATTGTGCAGAATTTTCTGAAAAAGAAATTGATAAGATACTTAAAGATATAATCTAATTATATTTCAGTTTTAAGTTGAGTTAAAAAACTATGAAAAAAATCAAGTCTTCGCCTCCCCTCTTCTTTTCCAGCTTCAGTATTAAGACGATCATTTAGTTTTAATAACTTTCTTTCAAAGTGATCCAAAGAATAGCTCTTGTCATCTAAAGAGCGATCTTTCGCCCAAGGATCTTCCAAATGATAGTACTTTGACTTCATTTTAGTTCCACAGCTGGCCCATCTCATCACGCCAATGGCACCCATTGCATCGAGCTTATCAGCATCTTGTAAGATCTCTGATTCAATCGAGCTGGCCTTTAAGTTAGCACTATATGAATGTTCTAAGATAATTTGTGCGATATGCTCAATTTCATTGTCAGCATAATCACTTTCAACAAGTAGGGACTTGGCCTTTTGTGCAGCAAGAGTGCTGGCCTTACTACGGTGCTCACTATTTTTAGGAATATTGATAATATCGTGTAAGTACGCTGAAGCAATTAAGACTCTCAAGTTTACTTCATATCCTTGAGAGAGCTTCTCACACAGTTGTGTAACTCTAATAACATGTGACCAGTCGTGACTAGGATCATCATGGTCATAATATGACCTGATCTTGTCTAATAAATCTTTTTTAAACACTTAATACCTTATAACTAAATACTATTTCTCACAGTGTCATGATAAGAATAATTTTAACATCCAGTTCAAAAAAAATCTCCTTCCAAAGGCCGACATCTGATATTTTATATCGTAGAATCTCACCAAATATTGAATCAATTACGGAGTTCCTCATGAACGCAAATCTTAAAGAAACATTAACGCAAATCGTAAACAATATGCCAACAGACTGGCTTCGTTTAACGACGCATAGACTTGATATCTACAATGAGTCTCTAGCGAAAGTTGAGTTTCTTCAAAAATTAGAAACAGGTGTTGAGCTCGAAGAGCTTCCTACTGCATATGACTATATTCGTCTCGGTCACCCTCTTTCATGTGTTCTCGAGTGGGCCATTGCAAAAGAAGCAGATCTTAATCCAGAGAGTGTTATTTCATTTTCTTCTGATATGATGCCAATCCTTGCGGTTCTTCGTGCAAATAAATTTCTTGGTATTCGCACACAGATTGTTTGCGAAACACCTCTTTCGGAATTAATTCAATCAGTTTATCAATATGACTTTATTCAAAATCAAGAAATAGATAAAGACTTCGATGGAATAACGATTGTTATAGACGGCAGTGAAAAAGCTGATATCAATGTTGCTCGCTATCCGAATCTTGGAAGTGTTATCATTGTAAATGATAACAATACTGCTTATATTAAAGAAATTCAGCACGTGAGACGTCGTGAATCAATTGCCATGACTCCTCAAAACTGTCTTACTGTTATTAAGGCGATGCTTGGGGAAAGTACAAAAGGTATGAACGCTGTTGATACAACAGAGCTGACAAGAACAATTCAAGAAATTACAAACTCTAAAACTCAAGTAGCTTTTAGTAATTGTGGCCTTTCTGCTCAATATGCAATCATGATGGGACAAATTCACTTTGCAAATAAAAACCACCCAGGAAAAGATATTAAGTTTATCGTTCCTCCAAATTGTTACGGTGGAACAAATGACCAGGCCAGACGTGTAGCGGCCTGTATTGATAACGTTGAGATTATTGACCTTCCGGTTGATAGTGGTAAGGATATGGTAACTGAGCTCGAGCGTATTCTAACAGACGTTGCTCATGCGGATGCAGTTCCATATATTATTGGAGAGATTCCAACTAACCCGCGCGTTGAAATTCCAGACTTAATTAAACTTCGTGAAACACTTAAAAAGCCAAGATTTACAAATGATGGTGCAACAGCTGTTGGTGCAGTTTTTAACCTCGATCAAACATTTTGCCCAAATGTAAAATTCTTTGGCGATCACGGCTACCTTAATGACGTTAAGGTTATTTCTTATGTAAGTGGATCAAAATTTCCAAGTGGAGGTCTTTGTACAGCAGGTTATGCTGTTGCAAGTGATAGTGCCGCTGAATATATGAGTTTTGTTGAAAATCACCTAAAGCTTTGTGATAACGAAGCAACTAATCTACAACTGCAAATTCTTACTCGTGAAATGCCAACAATGAACGAAAGAATTGCTAAAGCCTATGCAAACACACGTGGGTTCGTTGATTATATTCAAGAGCAACTTCCAAAGGCCAAGATCAACTTTGTTTCACATGAATTAGCAGAAGCGACTTTTACTCCTTCAGTATTCTCTCTGGATCTTCCAGCTTCTAACGAAGAACAAAAGCGTGAACTTAATCATAAGCTCATTCGCATGATGATTAATGCTATTCCAGAAGAGAGCAAGCACTGTGTAAGCTATGGCCAACTAAAAGGTTGTTACTGGACAGTTCCAGCGACATCAACTCAAGGAACAACGAAAGAGAGCGACAAAGACTATATCGTTCGTGTTTCTGTTGCTGCCGACTTCGATCTTAAAAAGCACCAAGAGGTCTTCAAGAAATTTGTGAAAGAAGCCTTTTAAACAGAAACAAACACTAGGTTAAAAAGATTGTATTAGAGCGAATGCGCATTTTATCACTTACACGAGTAGGAAAGTATTTTTTGACATTATCTTTTTCGAAATGGACTTCGAAATAGTCAAAGACGCCGTCGTAGAGTTTAAATATATGAGTTACTCTCCCTACTCCAAATTCGTCAGAATATACTTTTGTTTTATTTTCAATATGCATTTCGAAATCAATAATCATTTTTATCTCCTAGAAAAATTGTAAAGGCGCCAATTATTGACGCCCAATTTATTTAGAAACTAATAACGATCGTATGATTTTCTTTTAGATGTTTTTGCCATATTCACAATTAACGATCTTCCCATAAAATTCTTATCGTTAAGATTGTTAATCGCTTTCTCAGCATCACTAATCGTTTCCATTTCAACAAAACCAAAACCTCTAGCTCTACCTGAGTCTTGGTCTCTTATAACGTTTACCGCTACAACATTTCCTTCTTCAGCGAATAGTTTTTCAAGGTCAGAGTTTTCGATATCGTATGATAAATTCCCTACATAAATATTTGATTTCATTTTTACCTCCAAGGTAAATCGGCCTTTACAATAATCAATACTTGTAAAGGATATTAAGAGACTGTTGCCTCAGCTACACAAGATTGTGTAAGTATATTTTAAAATTTAATTATTCAAACTGTTGCTAATAGCGAAAATAACCTAGGATCATTTATTATTACAAATCCTATAGTCAAAAAGATATTTATTTTCAGTGATTGCTAGCTACTTGGCCATAAAGAAAATCTCGACTTAACTAGTATAGCTCATCAACGCACCAATAGCAAACAACGGAAATACTGTGCAATAACGAAGGGTTGTGATTTTGCTAGAACAAAGAAAGCAAAACCTTAATACTTAATACAACTAGCGCTTTCGATGAACAAAAACTAAGGAAGTTTAAATGCAAGTGCTGAAACACTCTCTGGTATTAATTCATGTGAAATTGCCGTAGCAATTCTCCATTCAGGCATAAGCTTATATATTTTCTTTAAGCAAACAGCACGAATGGGACGGACAACATCTCTATCTTCTGCACAATTCTTAAAGAACTTCATTGCTGCTGATCTTTTAGAATGATCGACTTGGGCACTTGCATGAATTTTCCCAATTAGCTCACCGGCTTCTTTTATTAACTCAGGTGTATGGTGAACTTCATCTGCAGTTAATTTTTGAAGGTCTTCATTAATTGGTAAAATATTAAGCTCTCGGTCAAATTCTTCTTCTATCGTTTTATCATTGTCTCCACTATGTTCAAAATTTAACTTCTTACTTTGATTTACTTTATCATTACTCATCGATACTTCTCGACTTTCAGGATGGTTCAGTAAAAGCAAGAACGCCATAGTTGCTAATGTTAAAAAGAGTATTCGCACCTTCATTACTTAACCGATGCCTCTATAAGCATATTAGATTCCTCGATACTAGATTCACTAAAGTCTCCTTCAGGAGTTGAATCCATCATCTTTGGAGCAGGTGTATTTCTTAACTCAAAAAGCTGACTCTTTGCTTTTTCATACATTGCCGTAAAGCGATCGAGCTCTTTTTGAGAGAATTCATTTTGTGAAGGGCTTAAGACCATAAAATCGATATAGAAGTCGATAACCTTCTTATAAGATTCCATCTCATGAAGTAGTTGCTCTTCACTCTTACGATGCGAGACTGTAAGCACGCGATCAAAGCCATCAGCAATTGATGCTTCTAGTTTGGTCTTATCTTCTACACTACAAGTTAAACAGTTTGCTAATAGGTTCTTAGTTGCGATGGCCTCTAGTTGATAAGAACCGTTTCCATACATCTCACAGGCAGAAAACCCATACAAGGTATGTCCTTCGGGACATGTATGGTGATTAAAGCCAACATGTTCAGAGTTCCCATCACTATGTCTAGCTTCATGAAAAAGAGTTCCAAGGCGCTTAATCTTATTGGCTTCTGAGTTTATTTCGTCATTAATTAGAATACTATTTAAAAAGAGCCCTTCACCAATTTGTAAAATTCCTACTCTTGGAGAAGTTGCAAAAACTTTTTGGCGATTAATTTTAGCACCTTTTAAAAGTTTTGATTTCTTCCCACTTAGGTAGAGTCCTGCACCAATATTTGACATAACGACCACACCACCAAAGGCATCGGTATTTTGAAATGATGAACTTCCAGGAAGAGGTGTTGCAGGAAATTCATAACCTCTTTTTGTGACATAGTTACGTCCACGTATACGGTAGTCTTGGCCAACAATATATTTTACACGATTGAAAATCCAATTATAAAGAGTCGGCCCATTCACTTCTTCAAGCTCAAAGAATAAAGAAAAGTCAGAATCTAAATTCTCAAAATCTGATTGATAGAGATATGTAAGATCTTCCTTTAAAGAAAACACCTGATTAGCAGGAATAGAAGAGTCAAAGTAAATACCACCAAATCGCTCAGCGGCTTGTGAAGTTATTGAAATCAATGCCATAAAAGACAATATTTTTAGCGTATTCATGAAGTACCTCTTAATTTCAAGCACCATAACATACTTAAAAAACATGCTCTTATTTCTTTGTAATTATTACCTAAGAGTTTGAATACAAAAAATCTCTTCAAAGTTGAAAGTATTAATAAGAAAGTAATGTAAAAACTTTAGGCTTAATAGCATTACCTTGCTCTAAGTAACTAAAAACTCTATAAAACTCGAAAGTAAACAAATTTAGAACGACAAGGAAAATCTATCCTATGAAGGTAATCACAACTCTTCTTTCACTTCTCACATTAAGTACGGCGCTTGCAAATGATCCCCTAGAAAAAGATCAGTGGTATTTAAAATATAATACTAAGAATAAAGGCGCTAATATCGAGAAAGCTTGGAAAATTCTTGAAACAAATTATCAACCAGTTATTGCAATTATTGATGCAGGCTTTGATATTAGTCATGAAGACTTAAAAGATAGTATTCTTATCAATAAGAATGAGATACCAAATAATGGAATCGACGATGATAATAACGGCTATATTGACGACTATTTTGGTTATAACTCAAATAAGAAAAATGGTGAGCTGGCCGGAGACTACGATTTTCAAACAAAACACGGTACAGCAGTCGCTGGAGTTATCGCAGCTAAACATAATAATGGCCTTGGCATAAAAGGTGTCGCAAAAGGTATAAAAATCATCCCAATCGTCAAACCAGAGCCAATGGCAAAGAGAAAAGAAAAGCTTCCACACCTAATTGAGGCCATGAGATACGCAATGGATCGAGGTGCAGACATCATCAGTTTTTCAGCTCGACTTAAAGTAACTTCTCCAGCGTTTAAGAAAATTCTTCGAGAACTAAATGATAAGGGAATTCTTGTCATTGCTTCATCTGGAAATGTAGGAGTTGAAAACTCAACAAACCGTTATCCAGGAGCCTATGCAAACGAGTTTTCAAATATCATAGTTGTCGGTTCAAACGATAAAAGTGGAAAAAGAGCGAAGTCATCAAATTATGGAGACAAATCTGTTCATCTCTTTGCACCAGGAGTAAAGATTCAAACAACTCACCTATCTAATACATATGGTTACTCAAGTGGCACAAGCTTTTCAACACCTCTTGTAGCGGCCATTGCCGCAATGGTTCTTGCCACTCAAGGACCTGAAACTAGATGGAGTATGCGAGATAGGCTTATAAAGACAAGTCGTCCTCTAAAGAATCTAGAGGGTATGAGTGTGTCAGGTGGAATTGTTGATGCCTTCGAAGCAATCAAGAACTAAATTGTGATATAATGGAGAAATGATAAGTCAAATCTTTGATAAATTCATTCCTCTATTCTTCTTAGGGGCGATGGCCATCTTCGGACTCTTCTTTCATCTTCTTATAAGAAGTGTTAATTCATATTACAGAAAATTTGGTAAACTCACAAAAGGTAAGATCATTGCCTTTAAAGAAGAAACAAATAGAAGAAGAACAAATGGTAGGTATGAAACCTCAACAACGATTCGTCCAGTTATTGAATATATAAAGCAAGGTGAAAGGAAGTTATTCCTTGGTACAAATCAAAACTATCTAAATAATTTCATCGGAAAAGAAGTTGAAATCTATCTTATTGAAGACAAAGAGGATCAAGTTTTACAAAAAGATAATGTCTACAAAATTTTCACCTATGTTTCTCTCTTATTTGTCATCATCCCCTTAGTTATTATTGGCCTTCTGAAAGTTGAAACTATATATAAAATCACTATTCCTACTCTATCACTTTTGACATTTCTTCCAATCGCACTTGTTATTAAAACCCGCATGAGAAAATATCTAATTGCTTCAAACGATCAGCGAGGAATTTTTGAAACAATAAGGGAAAAAATGATTACAAATAATGATATCATTGCTCTTGATGATTTTGACAAAAGCGATAAATATATCAAGACTTCAAGAGACTTTAAGAAGAAAACAAAAATTGCAAATCTTTTTGGTGTAGTATTCTCGCTTCTATTTGGAGGCGGAATCTACTTTCTTATCCAAAATTTATACACAAAAAGAATTTCACAAGATGAAAAACAAGTTATCAATAACTTTCTAGAAGACGTTGGAAAGTACCAACCACTCCTAGATGAATGTAGAAAGAGTAATGACATTTTTATACTTATTGCACTTTGTGGCTTCGCAGTAATTTTAACATATGCTTTCATAAAGAACTTAAGCAGTTTATTAAAATCATGAAACTTCATTCTTCTTTGAATATGCATAGGCCATAGCATGTGTTGCAATTGGAGTTGTTATTAATAAGAAAATAAAGAGCAATAAATTTGTAATGGTAATATTTACTTCAGAGATGATCACACTTGATCCTAGTAAAATAAGAGCTGCCCCAAACGCACTGGCCTTACTTGCGGCTTGAAGTTTCATATAGAAATCCGGCATTTTAACAAACCCTACCACTGCCAAAAAAACGAAGATAGAACCTATGAAAATTAAAATTTCTCCAATAAAATTTATCATTTAATCTCCCTACTCTCATTTGATAGAAAAACTGCAAAGACGAATGCAGTAACAAAACCAACAATCGCAAATAGCTGTGCTATATTGTGAAAGAACGTATCCCTATAAGATGTATATAATATTAAAAAGAGACTGACCCCAGAAGTCCCAATTAAGTCAAAGGCCAAAACTTTTACGAGAACCTCTTTTTCCCTCTTTGCTTCAACTGTAAGTAAAAGAAATGTTAGAATTACAATTCCAGTTGAAATCTTTAACAACACACTCATTTTGATTTCTCCTTTTGACTTCCTCGTAATATCCTTAACACACGACTTTCAATAACATCTTTAAACTCCTGTATCGCATCTTCCTCATTTTCTAAAAACATCATATGAATATATAAGTGTGATTTATCTGAATCTAAATCAATGACCATTGTTCCTGGAGAAAATGTAATTAAATTAGATAGTAGTGCAATTTCAAAATCGCTATGCACTTCGAGAGGAAACTTTATAATGCCAGGGGTAGATAAATTCTTAGGTGTAACAACATCTTGGGCAACTCTTAGTGCCCCCAAAGTAAGATCCCATAAGTAGAGAATAACGAACTCTAAAATATACCATAATCTCATTGATACCTCACTAATACACTAGCCCAATTTTCCCCACCTCTTGGGCGAGTTTAAAGATCAAAAGAGGATTAAAACTAATAATCAAGGTAAAGATACATAATAAAATACAGGATATATATGAACGTATAATTGTGACCTTAGGAAAGGATACTATAAACTCATGGTATTCCCCCCAAAAGACTCCACTCCAAATTTTGACCATACTATATAATGTGAAGAAGCTGCCAATAATCATTGGAATAATGATCCAAATGAGGCGACTTTCAGTCGCTATTTTAAAAAGACCTAATTTTGCCCAAAAACCAGAAAATGGAGGTATCCCAATTAAACTTGCCGCCGGAATCATAAAGAGTAAAGCAATTGCTGGAGAAGTCTTAAGCAGCCCTCCCAATTTTGTTATCTTTTCAGTGTATGCAAAATTTCTAATAAGACCAGAAACAAAAAATAGATTTGTTTTTACAATGATGTGATGGAAAATATAGAATAAAGCACAAGCGAATCCAATTTTCTTCATGGCGACATCTGGATGTAAACAAAAACTCACTCCTATTCCAATGAAGCCGACCTGGCTAATTATATGATAACTTAAGATTTCACGTAATTTATTTTGTACAACAGCGAACCAGACCCCGACAAGAAGTGTAATCATTGCAAGAATTAAAACAGTCCAAAAAAATTGTAGATCTGGAGGAAAAACCTGTCCAAAAACCCTAATCATTGCATAGAGCCCTAGCTTCGTGAGTAGTCCTGCTAAGACCCCACTGAGACCGGGTGATATTTTCGGATAACTTTCAGGTAGCCAAAAGAACAAAGGAAAGAATGCAGACTTTATCGCAAAGGCGCCAAATAATGAAAGAGCAAGGGAGCGAACTAGGCCCGCATCATTCACATATAGCTGCGCTAGCCTCTCACTCAAGATTTTATAGTCTAACGTTTTGGTAAATTTATATATAAGAGCAATTGAAATTAAAAAAATAAGCCCACTAATAAAGTTAAGTAGAATGTACCTTAGTCCACTTTTAAGTCTCTTTCTAGATGAGTCCAATACTACGAGAACGTAGCTACTCATAAGTGTAATTTCAAACCATACAAATAAGTTAAATAGGTCACGTGTCAGGAATGCTCCAGTTAGACCTAGAAAAAGAGTGTTATACAAAAAATGATAAACGCTTTTTTTCTCAACGGTAACTCCAGGATACGCATAGAGCGCACCAGTAAAATATATCGCTCCTATAACAAAAATCATAATACCAGAAAAAAGATCATAGCTTAATGATATTCCAACTCCACTCGCCCAATCGCCTGCAACAAACGTTGAAGTTTCAGTGTATGAGAAGAGACAAAATCCAGAGTACACAAAGTATAACAGTGAAAATAAATTTGAAAAAAATAATCCCAATCTATCAGATTCTTTAAATAAGAGTGTAAATGATGCTGAAAGAAGTGGCAGAACTAGAAAAATGATAAAGAAATATTTATGAATCATTATGCCTTTCCCCCTTGCCTAGAATCATTGATTTTTTTAATTACAGAAATAACAAAGCACAAAGTTGCAAACGAGATAACGATTGCAGTTAGAATGAGAGCTTGAGTTAGAGGATCAGCAAAATGTACATCAAACTTATCACCTTCTTTGGCGAAAGGATAACCATGTGCAACGACCTGACCAATTGAGAAGATAATAAGATTAGCACCATTACCCAATGTGATAATTGCAAAGATACTATTAACCCAAGTATTCTTTAACAAGAACAGAAAACCAATAAATAAAAGTATACAACCAACTAGAAATGTCATTTAACTACCATTCTCCTTTGAGAAACTAATAAATTTCACATAGGCCATGGTAGTGCTTGATGAGACAATAATAAAAACGATTGAATCAAAAATTAAGACAGAGCTAATTTTACCAGCGATAGGAAAAGGAATACTCGTCCACAAAGAGCTAAGTCCCGCCATCCCTAAGGCAATCGGCATTATTAATACAAGTATAAGAACTATAATACTCATAGCGATAATGGATGTATAATTTGTATATATCCATTTCTTAAGCTCAGAGTCCTGATGGGAGATGAAGTGTAGTATCATGGATAATGATAAGACAAGCCCACCAATAAAACCTCCGCCAGAGAGATCGTGACCTCTTAATAGTAACAAGAAAGACAAGATAGCAAGTAGTGGACAGACAACTTTAAAACTACCTCGTATTAATGCCTCATTCACGCTCACCTCTCTTTGAAAAGATAGCAAGTACTCCAACAATCGCAATTGCAACAACAAGAACTTCACCAAATGTATCCATTGCCCGATAATCGACAAGAATCACATTGACGACATTCTCCCCCTTGGCCAAAGGCTTTGAATTTTCAAAAAAGTAGCGGCTGGCAGTCATATCAAAATTAAGATTCTTCGCCATGGAAAAAATAAATATAGAAACTCCGTACAAGAAAGCGATGACAAAATTAATCGGTTTAATATTAATTCTCAAATCACGTCCATCGATGGGAACGGCCTTAATAAGAAAAAATACAAAAAACAAGGATAGCGTTTCAACCATTAATTGAGTCATACTTACGTCTGCAGCACTATGATAACCAAAGAAGAGAACGAGAAAGAATCCAGAAAGAACGAAGTATAGAATCGCCTTTAAATTTGATTTACTTAAGTATGCAAAAGTCAATCCTGCTAATATACCCGACAAACTTAAGAACTTAGAAATTGAAAAATCAAACTTTGGTGAAACAATATTAGCAATACCTAGATGAGAAGTGAGTATCAAAACAGTAAGGAAGCCAAGTGTGATACGAATATAGTGAGCAAAATTACCATTTTGTAATGCCAAATTCATTCGTTTAAATACATCCAAAATTATATAGAGTCCCTTCTCAAGTCTATACCATGGGCTAAAGTCAGAATATTTCTTTGAGAACTCATCGAGTTTCAAATAGTACTTATCGAGAACAATGCTTCCAAAAACACTTCCTAAAATCGTTATGATACTTAGAACTAAGACTCTGCCATATGGGAACTTAAGTCCATGCCATGATTTTATATGTATACTTTGAACGCTAAGCCCTACCTCACCTACAGCATTTTGAGCAATTAAATTTATCCCCAATATATTTGGTGCCAGTGCTATAGACAGCGCAATTAATGAATAAATCAATGGTGAGATAAGAAGTCCCTTATAACCTAGCACATAACTTCTCATCTGAGGCCACGAGACACGAAGTAGATTAATTGCTTGAATTCCCATAAAGAGGTTTCCAAGAAAAAATGTAGGGATGAGAATCCATAACAAGTATGACTTTATCGCTGTTAAATATATATATTCTTTAGCATAAAAGCCCACGCTTAGTGGAATACCTACCATACTCATCGTACTAAGTAGGGCCACAATAAAAGGCAGTATACCAACACGATCACCATTTACTAACTCATACCTATCCATTGTTTTTAAAGCTTTCGCAAAATAGCCAACATATTGAAATAGGCTTGCTTTGTAAAAAGCGTGTGCAATAACTAACAAGACAAAGCTTGTAATTGAGTATTCATTTGCAATTCCAAGAAGAATTGCAAGCATTCCAAGAATACAGATAGTTGAATATGCTAACATTGTCTTAAAATTACTTTGTAGGAGGCACTGAAAACCACCATGCAAAACAGTTAAAGTACCTGAGCCAATAAAAAGTATCTGCCAAAGTGGATCTTGAGCATAAAGAGGAAATAACTTAACTCCTAGTATGAGTCCCGCCTTTACCATAGTTGCAGAATGGAGAAAGCTACTAACGGGTGTTGGACCGGCCATGGCCAAAGGAAGCCAGTATGAAAATGGAAAGAGTGCCGACTTTGAACTAATTCCAATAAATATTGTGACAAGAGAAACTTTAAAGTAATCATGACTAGATATTTCTTTTGTTTTAATTAAACTTGATAAATTAAACGACTCTAAAAAAGATAAACCTAAGTCAACGCCTATTTGTGAAATTAGCAAAATACCAAAGAGAAGAAAAAGACCTCCTCCAACAGTAGTATATAGTGCCCATTTCGCTTTTTCTCTAACTTGTGAGTCCTCATTTTTTAATCCAATCAAGAAGAAGGATGTTATACTCGTCATTTCCCAAAATAAATACAACAACAAGAGATTTGAAGAGTAGATTATTCCAAACATCGAAATAGTGAAGAGAATAAGTGAGATATAGTAGATAGCTTTATCTTTAATGCTAAAGCTCTTCATATAAAAAAAGCTATAGATAAAGACTCCTAACCCAATGATGGCAACAAGTACACCAAATAGATTATTCACACTTGATAGAGAAAATAGACCTTCCATTAGTATCTTCAAAACAATCCTTCGTACAAATTACGAGTTTAACTTTATCTAAGTGAGTGTTGGAAATCTTGAGGTCATACTTAATTTAGTTAGACCTCATTAATGAATCGAATTTTACTAAGCGCTTTTCTTAGTTGATACCTGATTTTTCTTTTTCATTGCCACTAAGTGATCCGTCTTTACTTTGCTACTGTGATCTTTTGTATCACTTTTATTACCGGCATCAATATGATAGTCTCTCTTTGAAGATTTAACCTTTATAAACTTCTCAATCGCAATATATACCCCAATCAATGCTAGGCATGAAATTAGGAAAATGATTTCATTGGCATTCATGCAATGCTCCTTTGTTTACATCTCTAATAACTATACCGGAATTGTAAACAGCAATAATATATATATTGACAATAGATTATATTAATTTATTCAATGACAAATTTAGGTTTTTATTTACTCTTTTGTGATATTAGTAATCTGGCCTCTATAAGAAAATTATAAGATGTGAGAATGAATCATGTTAATTCTTAAGATAATCCGTCGGCCAACATTCACTTAATCCTCTTTCATTTTCTTGTAACCTGATTAATGACACGGATAATTTAGACCGTCATAGCGAAGCTTTCATCTATTGTATTATAGGGATAAATAAGTTAAATCTGTCTAAATATTACTGGAGTGGCCATGCGGTTTGAAAAATACTTTAGACAATATCCTGATCAATTAAAGAAACAGATTCATGATCTAATTGATAGTGGCAATCTTCGTTCATACCTTTTAAATAAGTATCCTCATCCCCATCAGATCAAATCAGATAAGTTACTTTATAAGTATGCCAATGAACTTATAGATAAGTATATGCGCAATGTAGGGCAATTAAATAAGGTTATTTATGAGAAGCAAAAAGACCTTATTAACGATGCTCTTGGTACCCATACATTTATAAGTAGAAATCACGGTGGAAAATTAAAGAAGAAGCATGAAATGAGAATCTCTCGTACTCTAAAAGATGCCCCTCGAGAAATGCTTGAAATGCTTGTCGTGCACGAGCTTGCCCACTTTAAGGAAAAGGATCATAATAAGGCCTTCTATAAACTTTGCGAATATATGCAGCCTAATTACCATCAAGTTGAATTTGACCTTCGCCTCTACTTAGTTCTCTTAGATCAAGGAGAAGTTCTATATTAAGAATATATAAAGTTGTCGGCCAACTTATTTTGAACAAAAATCGCCTAATAACGGATCAGAAGAAATTCCACGACAACATGAAACAGAGCGAGCAATATCAAATGAGTTCTTCTTTAAGTACTCTTGAGCCTCCTCAACCGCTTTCCGATAAGCTCTTTTAAGTTTATTAGAGTTAATCTCAGATCTATTTTTACACAATATTCTTGTTCCGTTGAGAGTAGTAAAACAAGCCTTTGTAATATTACCTGAAGAATTAAATTCTAAATTTTTAAGTATAGGAACAGCTCTATCTCCACGGCCTAATGCTCTATCGAGAAACTGAACTTTATCAATCTTATTATCGCTACTTTCAACAATAATATTTTTTTCATCTAGCCCATTAATCTTTGTATCCCCACCTCTAAGGCATGACTTACCTATAAATCGGTCCCTTTGAAGGTCCTCATATATACCATCAACAACATGACACATATGCTTACTATTTCTTAGCTCTTGTTTTTGAGCGTCCCAAGGTTCATCTAAAAATTCAACAACTTTGGGACTTAGACCAATTAATGGCCTACAATTTGGATCTTTAACCCAGTTATGATAACCCATTTCTTGGCACCCAGTCTTTATTGAAGTAAGCATTAGTTCGACACCAGTTACACCCTTTATAAATTTACCATTTGCAAGAATGCCTGCGACCCGACTCCCCAAGTTTTTCGCCTTATGCTTAATTTGTGAAGATAGCGCGGCCTTACTTATTGATAGAACCCCTGCCTTATTTTGATCAAGAAGATCACCATATTTTAACTGTACATCAAGTCTAGACTTTAACTTTCCCTTTTCAAGAGCACCTAATTTCTTATAACCGAGGTTTTTATTAATCTCATTATAATTGTCCTCGAGATGCTTTGCTAAATCCCTATCAACCTTGTCCTTAAGAAAAAAGTCACTTTGACTTGCTAAGGTTGTTTTTCTCCCAAACTCTTCTGGTGCAACAGGACTCATTCCTCGGTCAACAAAGTCAGCGATCTTCTCAATACGCAATATTTGTTCTCTTGAAGATTTATCGAGGTTGTAGCGATCAAAGACCTTTTCTACAAATTCCTCATCTTGAGCATTCAAAGCATCCACTATCTTGCGATCAAGCTTCTTTCCGTAACCTTCTTCATACAAAACCTCATAAAAAGGACGTCCATTGTAACGGCTACTCGTTTTAATTTTAGCATTATCGTGAACAGATAAAACACTTCTTAATATTTGTGGATCAACATCTTTAAACTCATCAGGATAATCATTAAGGAGTCTCATCCCCATTTCAACAACTCGTTTCTTATGAGCTTGCATATGTTGATAAAAATCGAAAGCATCATTTACATACTTTCGTGGAGCGAGCTGTTTAGAGATCGCTTGCAACGAAGACTTTTGAAGTGCTACAAGTGAGCTTGCAACAGGGTAGCCTGTAGTTGGATGAAAGCAGGCCTGAGCAGAATCATCTCTTATAACTACTTGATTAATCTGGTCGTCAAATTCTGTATCTCGTAGAGATATTAACTTTAGACAATCATTTAGAGAGATTGAATTCGAACAAATAACGCTTGTTCTTAAATAGCTTATTTTATCTCTAGTTAGGTCAGCATTAGCGAGACAATTGAGGCGCTCTGCTGAAGAATTAAAACTTAGAGCAAATAAAAAGGTAAAGAGAAAGAGGTACTTTTTTAAAATTATATACTCCCAATATCGTTATCATACCTCTCTAGTCGACATTTAGTTATAAAAGTTAAATATAATTTTAAAATTAATTCATAACTATTTTACGAAGCTAGATAACTAATATTAGGTCAAAATACTTAAATAATCATTTCTGAGTTAGTAAATGATCAAGGCCACCAACAATGGCGGCAACCTGTGCATCTACACAATCCTCTTCACTCACCTTTGGACTATCTGGATAAACTTCCGTTGTTGTGGAATATATTGCATTAGAAAAAGATGCACAAAGATGTAGCTTCTTTAGGGCATAGTTAATGACCCCCTCTTGTTCAATGGTGGCCCCTATTATCTTGCCACTCTTATCCGCTGGTGCAATATGCGTGACCTTACGAACAGAATTAATGATCGCCTTTTGGAAGTCAGGGCAAGGGTTTTCACTATCTGCAACAAGATAGAATCCATCAGGAATATCCCAAACTTCTTGAGGGATACCATCTCTCTTTTCTAAGGCCGGCCTAAAAATAGTGTTGTCGGTATCTGTCGTCTCGTGAAGATCGAAGTGGGCAAAGACTTCAACACCTAAGTCTGCTATGGCCTTCATGACAAGATTACACTCTGGAGCTGGCCCATTTGTATAGAAAGAGCGATTTGGATCAACAGTCATTGGATTCCAACGATTAATTGTCTCATACCCCCAAGGGCCAATACATGGAGCAACGATAAAGTTAAATGATTCTTTATAATTACTAGCTTCTCTTTCAAGAAAAGCAAGGGCCCCGTGAACTCCACTTGTTTCATAACCATGGACGCCACCAGTTATAAGAATCGTTCTTTTCTCTGGTGAAAAGTTCTTACTTTTAATTAAATAAAGTGGGTACTTTTCTTCATCATAAGGAAGTGCACCATATTGAAAGATGTCAAAAAGCCTATCTAATTTCTTGATCTTTGTTACCACTTCTTCTAGGTACGATCTCTTTATTGTTTGCTCTTTACGCCAATTATCTTTTTCTTTGTCGCCCCACGGGATAAGTTTCTTTTCCATATTTGTACCTATATAACTATCTTGTCGCTATAATAACGTATTCCTTTTTGTGAGAAGGAATTTGTCGACTAATGATATTGTGAAATCCCCAATCATAGAATTGATCTTCAAATGATTCGATATTTTCAATATATTCCATCTTTACAACCTGAACAGTAAAGATAATTCCCTTTAATGTTCGATTATACTTCTTTGCTAGTCTTAGGACTTCTTTAATTGATTGCTTAGGATTAATATTAATATCGGCATGAATCCAGCGCACGTCCTCAGGCAGATCTTCATGTGAAAGATCCTGAACTGATCTTTTCATATGTGAGAAGTTTTTATGAATAGCGACTGCTGGACTTATTTTTGCAGGATCAATTCCAACAACCTTGCATCCTTCATCTAATAGAAGTTGAGAGGCACCACCAGGGGCACAACCAAAATCGAGCCATAGGTCACCTTTAAATAATTTTACCGCATAAAGTTTCAAAATTTGAAAAAGCTTTAAGTACCCTTTTGAAACGGCATTTTCAGGAGTTTCGATTTCAACCATAGAATTAGGATAGCGAGTACAACCATTTGCCACACAGTGAGCTCCAAACCAAATCTCATTTGGCCCTAAGCTAACTAAATCAATAACGATCTTTCCTTCAGCACTATATTCATTTATTTCACGTCCAAAGGCTGCCTGAGCATCGAAGTCAGTCTCACACCCAATTGCAAAGCTATGGATCATGAAATCTTCACTATCAAGCCCTGATGCCTTCACATCACTTACAATATTTTCAGGCGTTGATTTCCCGTAGAAGATTCCACTTCGTGTTGCAAATGTTAGTTGAAGTTGTGAAATCGTTTTCAAGTCATACGAAACACCTGTATTCTTAAATGTCACAAAGCCTTTCTTAGAAAAACTTAAAACTAATTCTGGATAAAATATCTTTATCTCTTCTTTTAAAAGAATTTCATTTCCTGGATTAGTGCATACAAAAATATATTGTTGTTGACTCATGGCCATCCTTATTCGTTATTAATAGATTAATTATTTTATACCATTTAAATGAAGAATGTACTTAATTATTAACGGCATTCATTAATCTCTTGATAAAACTTTTTTGATTTCGCACTTAAACAACTCTATAAACACCAGATTTTCTAGACATGAGCTTCTCTGCAATAAACTCGCGTCTAATTGTACAAAAGTCTTCATTATACTTTTCAAGTCTTTCGTTTACCTCGGCTTCTGTGTAGTCTCTCCCCTTCTTAAACTCTTGTAGTAGATGCTTTAAGATAACAAGCCTCTTTTTTCGTTGCACAGGAATCGACTTCAGTTCTCCATTTTTAAAAAATGATTTAATTATCTTTTGCTCATATTGAACTTCATTTTCATCTTCGTTAGAAATTGAGACTTCAAGAATTGAGTTTAAAATATTTTTATCTAATACCTTCTTTTGAAGTGAAAAGACTTTATAGTACTGCTCTTTACGAGACTTAATAAGTCCTACGGCCTCTAATTTTTTTAAATGATGTGTAATCGTACCAGGAGAAAGAGAAAGTCTTTCCGCAAGAACTTCTGCATAAAGATCTTTCTCTGTAAGGCTTCTAATAATACTCAATCTCGCCTCATCCCCTAAGACTTTGAATACTTTTGCAAGACTCATCATTTAGCCTTCACCAAGAGATGAGCGCATTTCTTGAACAGATGGTAGAGATACTATCCACTCAAATATACTAAGCTTAATCATTGCTTTGTCTGCATCCTCATCACGGCCAAATCTAATATCTTCGCTATAGCTTTGAGACCAATCTCTATACATAAGCTTTGTCGTTTTGATAAAATTGGCCGGAGTCGCATTACCATAAAGCTCTTCCATAATTTCAAAAACATTTTCTCTAATTTTTCTTTCAATATTGATATCGATTTTTCCTCTACTGAGATTCGATGCCTGTTTTGAAAGCTCTCTTAATTCATCTAAAAAGTTCATAATACCCCTCGATCTATTTTGATATCCGTCAAAGTAAACTAAAAAAAGAAAAGATCAATATTTATTTTGACATTCATCAAATTAGATATTTATAAAAGTAAAATATTTATGTAATTTCAACAACTTAGCACCTGCATATACGAGTACAATTTTACACTGTTCTTGGACAATATATCTTGCATAACATATTGATTACCTATGAAAAATCTTATTACAAATTTCCTAATCATCTTATGTCTATCAACTCAAGCAAATGCCATCACACGTTTTGATATTGCCCAAATCGCAAAGAAGAACCACGTGGCCCTTGAGTACAAAGAAGTTAAAAAAGTGATGTTTTCGATGGTGGACAATGTTGATGGTGTTATTTGTAGTGTCTACACACCTAGCCAGTGTAAGAAGAGATATCAGCAAAAAGAGAAGAATTTCAAAATCAATATTGAACACACATGGCCTCAGTCAAAGGGAGCAAAAGAGCTTCCTGCCAATAGTGATATGCACCACCTCTTTCTAACGAGTAAAGAGTCTAATAGTAAGAGAGCAAATCTTCCTTTTTGTAATGCTGCTTACAATTACTGGCAAATGGATGGAAGTATTCAAGGCTTTGATGATTATGCTCAGGATTGCTTTGAGCCACAAAATGGCCACAAAGGAAATGTTGCGCGAGCAATGTTCTACTTTGCTGTTCGCTATGATTTTTCAATTGATAAGGATCAAGAGGAAACTCTCAGAGCTTGGAATAAACTGGATCCAGTAGATGAGCGAGAACTAGAGAGAAATGAGATTATCAAATCTCTTCAAGGAAATATCAATCCGTTTATTTTAAACCCTGATTGGGTTAATGAAATTTCAAACTTCTAGACTTCAAAAGATTGGGCCCACCATCAGATGGGCACAAATCCTAAACTTCTTCTAAAATCTTTCTTCTAGGCCTTGCAATTAAAGAATAGAAACAAGGTACAACAACTAAGGTAAAGATCGTTGAAAGGAATACCCCACCGATAATAACTAGGGCCATAGGTCTTCTCGTTTCAGAACCAGCACCAATAATAACAGCTGCAGGAACCGCCGATGCAAGAGTTGTAAAAGTTGTCATAATAATCGGTCTAAATCTTGTTTTACATGCTTCTAAGATAGCGTCAGCTAATTCCTTTCCTTCATCACGTAATTGATTTGAGAATTCAACGATAAGAATTGATGTCTTCTTAACAATACCCATCGTTAAGAGAATCCCAATCATCGAGTAGATATTTAAGGTACTACCAGATAGCCATAGAGCAATGAAAGACCCCGCTAGTCCAAATGGTACGGCCAAGAAAACAGTAATTGGGTCAGAGAAAGAATTGAACTGACTTGCTAAAACCATGTAGGCAATAACAAGACCAAGAACCATAATCATAAGAACGCTAAATAATGACTCATTTAGGTCTTTTGAGAATTTAAGGTAGTAACCTTTAGGTAAAACCTTCTCTCCTAATTCTTTGATATAATCGATGGCCTTACTCTGAGCGACACCTTCTTTTAAGTTAGCATCGACTCGAACACCTCTTGAACGATTTTCACGGTAAATCGTCTGTGGCCCAAAGGCATCTTCAATCTTTACAACTTCACTTAATGTAACAAACTCTCCACGGTTATTTTGTAGAAGAAGTGATGAGATATTCTCTCTAGTACGATCTTCTTCTGCTAGCTGAACAAAGACGTCATAACGTCTTCCTCGTTCTGTATACTTTGTTGCAGGCGCCCCAGCAACACCAACATTTAAAGCTGTAGCAATAGTATTAACTTCAACCCCACGTTGTTGGGCCTTAAGACGATCTGGAATGATGTGAACTTCAGGAAGTTCACCAATATCATCGGAGCGAATTCCAACCATTAGATCAGATTCTTTCATCCCTTTCGCTAATTGCTCATATAGTTGAGCTTGGATTTCCGCATCTGGGCCAGTAATTGTAAACTCAATTGGACTTCCTCTTCGGCCACCAATTGCAGACCCCATTCTATCTCTAACAATAATATGAAGTCCTTTGATAACAGATAGATCTTTTCTTAATTGGGAAGCTATCTGAAATTGTGTCAGCTCTCTTTTATCACGGTCTTTAAGGATGATAACCCCAAAACCTCGGTTACCAGAAGAGGCTCCACGTCCACCACCAACAGCAACAATCATTCTTTCGATATTTTCGTTCTTAGAAACGATTGCTTCATACTCTTTAACTTTCTCATTTGTATAATCTAAACTTGCTCCATCTGGAGCAATGAAGATAACAAACATGAAGCTTCGATCTGATTCTGGTGCAAATTCTTTATCAATGTGATTTAGCGACATAAATGAAGCTAAGATAACAACCGTAGAAATAAGAATAACTTTTAAACGATGTCCAAGTGAGAATTTTAAAACTCCCATATAGATTTTATTTCCAAAGTCTACTGCACTATTAACCCAGTGGTGAATAAAGATCCCTTTAGATGTAACGTTTAGAAATTGTGAACATCTCATCGGTGCAAGAGTAAGGGCCTCTAGAGAAGATAGAGAAACAGCAATACAGATTGTTAAGGCAAATTCCTTAAAGAATCGCCCTTCTATTCCAGGCATAAGAGTAATCGGAGCAAAGATTGCGATAAGAACTGCAGTCGTAGCAAGAACCGCAAATGCAATTTCCTTACTTCCCTTAAAAGACGCCTGTACTTTATCATGTCCCTTCTTTGCATATCGGACAATATTTTCAAGCATAACAATGGCATCATCAACAACAATTCCAATAGCTAAAGTCAGACCCAAAAGTGAGAATGTATTTAATGAGAAGCCCATTAAATACATAAAAGAAAAAGTACCAATAATAGCAGTTGGGATTGCCAGAACTATATTAATTGTTGCCGACATAGAGTTTAGAAATAACCAACATACTAAAGAAGTTAATAAAACTGAGAGAACTAAGTTTTGTAGAAGCTCTCCAATTGATAATCGAATGAAAGAAGTACGATCAAAGTTTACCGTAAGACTTGTACCATCCGGAAGATTTTCAGAAATCTCTTTGACTCGTGCTTTCACACGATCAGCAACATCAACAGCATTCACTCCTCTTTGCTTATAAATAGGCATTGAAAGAGAAGGTTTTTGGTTCACACGTGAAATTCTTGTACGATTTTCAACACCTGCATAGATATTTGCAACTTCTGATAGTCGAATTGGAACATAATTTGCTCGCCCACCACGTCGACTGATAATCATATTCTTAAAATCATCAACAGTACGTCCTTCACCTAAGACACGTAAGCTTTTCTCGTCCTTTAGAGTTTCAAACTTACCAGCTGGAAGCTCCACACTCTCTCTTTGAAGTGTTTGTACAATATCAGATAGGGTTAGTTGAAATGAATCGAGCTTCTCTGCAATAACATCAACTCTCATCATTGGTTCGCGTGCTCCAAAAGCGCGAACTTCAGAAACACCTTCGATTGTTGTGATCTGATCAATAACACCATCTTTAAATAGAATATTTAGCTCTCTTTCAGAAAGAGTATCAGAAACAAGTGCAAGATAAAGTATTGGATCATCCGCCGCATTTGACTTTGTTACAGTAGGAGTTTCAACAATATCTGGTAATTGTCTTTGAGCTCGTCCTAAGAGAGTTTGAACTTCCTGAAGCGCAAAGTCGATATCCTTATCAAGTGTAAACTCAAGATTGATACGACCTTGGCCACGCCCAGCTGTTGACGTCATATCTTTAATCCCTTGCATTGAGACAAGAACCGATTCAGCAGGCTCTAAAACATCTTTTTCTACGACCTCTGGTGTTGCACCTTCGTATTCATACGCTATAGAAATCGATGGATAATCGACATCAGGGTTTTCATTAATTCCAAGTTCTCTAAATCCTAGTATACCAAACAGGATTAGCGAAAACATTAACATCCATGCGAAAACAGGATTTTTAATTGATAGAGATGATAAACTCATAATATATAACCTTCTTAATTTTTAGGAATATTACCTAAGTAAGCATTTGCCTGATAATATAAAGACTTAACTTCAAGAGATGATCTAATTGCTAGCTTTTCTAGGTCAATTACATCGTCTAAAGATCTAATAACTTCAATTTGAGTCACTAGTCCTTTATTAAGATCTTTTAACTGTTCTTGATATGATGCTCTACTTCGATACAAAGCTTTTCTTAGTGTTTGTAATTCATTTTTCTTATAGTCAAAGTTTTTAACAAAAGCACTCCAACGATTAACAGTGTTTCTTCTATTATAATCAATTTGGGCTTTATTAATTTGCGAAACAATTCTTCGACTTGTTACTTTTGACTTTCTTTCACCGAAGTCTAATAGATTCAGAGTAACATTCAAGCTAACTCTCCAATCACGCTCTCCAATATCATTCTTATCAATATTGTAATCAGCGCTTAAATCTACTTGAGGATAATAAGCGGCCTTTTCAATTTTAGCTTCAGCAACAGAAGCTTCATAATCATATTTTAAGCTTTTAAGGTCTGGTGTATTTTCTAGATCAACATTTTTAGAAAGAATCAATTTTAAAGGGTCGATACTATCTTTTACTTCTTTAACATCATCAAGACCTGAAAAGTTCATAAAGTCAGTCATTGATGTTTTGACTTGCGCTTTGCTTTGAACGAGTCCGGCCTCTAGACGATGGAGCTGAGATTCAAGAGCATATAAATCGGCTTTACGATCTCGCCCAATCTTTGCTCTTTGCCTTACTATGCTAACTCTCTTTTTTAAGTTTTTAAGAAGAGCTTCTACCCTTTCTTTTTCTTCTATTGCCGAAGACATTTGAAAAAACAATGTCGAAAATTGAGAATAATACTCAGCAAGACTTTTATCTGTTAATGCCTTGGCCTGTTTAGGGACAATTTTATTATAGTCGTATAGAGCGAATTCGGCTCCACCTTGAAATAGCTTTTGTCTTAATGATAGATAGACTTCAGAATCAATCTCTTTATTTTTTGAGCTTTCGGGATATTCATCACGATAAGTATTAGCATATACTGCATCTAAGCTTGGGTAGAGGCTTGACTCAACGGTCTCTAGGTCAGAAACAGTTTTTTTCTCTGTAAGTTTAAAGACCTCGACTTGCTTAGACTTCTTTAAAGATTTTAAATAAAGCTCTTCAACAGAAGCGCTGCAAATAAAAGGCGTAAAAGTAACAATTAAAAATGCAATTTTATAGTAATTCAAGATTGGTCCTCCTGTAATTTTAGAACAAAGTTTTCTATTACTTCGAGAGCATTTGTTAACTGTGAAACTTCAGCTGTGGAAAGGTTTTCTAAATTACTTGAAAACCTACTACTGGCGCCACTTCTGACCTTCTCAAACTTCTTCTTGCCCTTTGCTGTAATCTTTAAAAAAGTAATTCTTCGATCTGTCTTACAGGTCTCACGCGAAATATACTTGTCATTTACTAATGCATCCACAAGCTTTGAAATGGCAGCACAAGAAACATGAATAACATCAGCTAAATCACTACACGTACATACACCATCATTTACTCTTGCCAGTATACGATACTTTGGAAAGCTAATTTCAGCTTCACTTTCACTTTTAATGTATGACCTAATCATTCCCATCGATGACGGAATAACCTCGATGAATTTTCTAGATAAAGAATCTTTGATAAAATATAACCTTGTTAATATTTAACTTTGTTAAGTATTTTACTAGGATTATCTTTAATTTGAAAAATATTATTTTAATTCAGCGAAATAATTAATTCACTATAGATTTACAAGTGTGTCAATTAATTCTATTTCTAAAAGATAGAACAGACCTCTTCTAGGAGGGCCGCATGCCTGTTTCGAAGCTCAATTGGATCATCGAAGCTCATCGTTGTCTTCTTTTCAAAGAGAATAGTGCTCTCACCACTTGGGATTAAGCACGTTATCTGAGCAGAGCATTCATTCTTTTGCTCCCCTAACATCATCGTTTCTATGCACAAATTAATTCTAAGCTCTTGAGATGCCTTTCCTGGATACCTTTTACATAAATCAATTAGTGACTTTTTGAGTTCTGGGTTATCCCACTTCAGGGCCTCTAAAATTGACGGCTCACAAGATAGCACTCGAAATACATCCCCATCAACAACACACTTAATGCCTTTATCTGTTGATGTTTCAAGGTAGCGATAAGCAAAGTTTTCGAGATTATGAATGAAAAGAGCTGAAACACCACCAGACTCAATTAACCATTCACGATTCTTTGAATTCATTTCTTCCGTAAGCTTTTCTTTATCAATTTTCGTCATACATACATAATACTTGCTAAATCTAAGCAGTAAAGAGATTCTATAATTATAACTAAATAATAATTGGAGGGACTAAATGAGTAATGCTATCGAACCATCGTTAAAATCTAAAAAAGCAGGGATAGCCTTTGGCTTTATCATCTCCTTTGTACTCGGTTCAGCATTTGTTTTTTCAGCACTAAAAGCAGGTATTACCCCTGGGATCAGCCCCCTTGTAGTTCTATTTGGTTGGGTTGCAATGGGTAGTTTTTTTAAAAGTGATATGAAAGGTTTCCTGGCCATGGCCCAAGTCACGGGTTCAGCAGGAGTTGCAGTAACAGCAGGTGTCGCTTTCGTTGCACCAATCGTTCAAATCTTAGCGGCGGAACTTGGACAGCCTGTTCCACCAGTCGATATTCTTTCACTGATTCTAGCTTCTTCTGCCGGATGTTTCCTAGGCTGGGGTTTTGTCGGCCTTGCAACTCAAAGGTTTTTAACAGATCCAAAACTTCCAGCTCCTGAGGCCGTTGCCTGTGACCGTCTTATTCAAACGGCTGCAGAAAATCCACAAGCACGTCCACCTTTAAAGTTCTCACTTATCCCAGGTCTAGCACTTGGATTTGTGATGGCCTTCCTAAGCCAAATAAAAGTTTTAAAAGCAAGTATCTATGATCTTAAGTTCACTCTTAGTGGCGTTGAAACAAAACTTCCTCTTCCAATTAACCCACTATACTTTGGAATTGGAGCACTTCTTACTGTTCCTACGGCCATCCTAATCTTCTTTGGAGGACTTCTAAACGCCGTTGTTAAGGGAGTGTCCGCGTCCCAAAGTATGCCAGGGACAACTTTTCGTTGGGTTGGTGGTGCGGCCATGGTTGTTGCCGTAGTTTACTCATTAATTGCATATATTATTGAAGGAAGAAAAACTCGCAAAGCTCTAGCAAATAAGAAAGCAGACTTTAATGCTGAGCAATTAGAAATCCCTACCAGAGTTAGAAAGCAACTTCTTTCATCGATCGGTTTTGGTGCGTTCTTACTAATTGGAATGATGATATATTCAGGAGCGACACTGGTAGGACTTGTTGCACTTGGTATCGTTGCACTACTTCTTATCTTTTTCCTAAGTGGTCTCGGTGCTCTTTTATCACTTCAAGTTGGTTCATCAGCTTCCCCAGTTTCAGGTACTGTATTCATGGGAATGCTAGTTCTAAGTTTAGTTGGTCTTGCTATTGGACTTGAAGGGATTCAAGGTGTTTACTTCTTAGTTCCAATTATTGTTGCTGCTTGTGTTGCCATTTGTGCATCTAATGATTCATCACAAGATTATAAAACAATGCAATTTAATGGCCTAAAAGTTTCCAGCTCATTTGTTGGTCAAATTGTAGGACTTTTAGGTGGAGCAATTTCAGTTCCTCTAGCAGTTTATGTTGCTCACGAAACGGGAACTCTTGGAAGTGAAGCACTACCGGCACCGCAAGCCGCTTTCTTTGCCACAGTTCTTAAATCACTCTTTATTCAAAGCGATATTCCACTAATGCCTGTGCTTGCTGGTACAGGTCTTGGCCTTATAGCAGTTATTGTTGAAATCATCGGAAAACGTAAAGGTGTTATTTTAAGCTCACTTGCATTTGCAGTTGGAATCTATCTACCTTCATATATTGGAACAGGAATTCTATTAGGCTCTCTTGCTAGACTTTCTGGTACTAAGTCTGTGACAAAAATCACTCATCGCGGAATCCTAACTGCTGCTGGACTAATTACAGGAGATGCTCTCTTTGCACTTCTATTTGGTATCCTTGCTATTGCAGGAATGGAAATTGCTGGAGTTGAAGGCTTCAACTACCAAACAAGCCTAAGCGTACTCTTCTTTGTTAGTCTTCTTCTTACGACTGCAATTAACTACGCTAAAACTTCATCTATCGAAAAATAAACTTAAATAACCATGCTCCTTTTAATGGAGCATGGTTTTATAAGATTCCAGCAGACCTTTACGTAAACACTGCGTTATAACGATAAAATCCCCCTTTTCAGTCATATTTTTATACACACAATATATATTCTTCACGTTACCACTAAACTAAATTTAACTATGCTAATCTCAAGAAATGAAATCAGCAAAATCTATCTATTTACAATTACTTATAATTGCCAGTCTTTTTAATACAATTACTAGAGCGAGTGAAATATTTGACTTATATGAGCCCTTAATTAATAAAAATACAGCCTATATCAATATAAAGAACGAGTGCCCAAATTTATCAGATTACTACGCGATTTTTGATACAAGAAGTAGATACGGAAACCCTCCTGTACTTCAAATCGGTAATCGCACCAGTGCTACTTCGCCAGTTTTTGGCTTCAAACATGGTATAGCAGTTGTCTGTGAAAATAAAAATAATAACAAACAATTAATCATTGCAAATACAAAGAATAAAATTGTTTACAAGAGAGAGTTTAAATCATTTGAAGCTGTTGATGACAGAATGAATAGTATGGGAATCCAACTAAATGATTTATCACAAGATCATTCTGTTAGAACTTATGTGCGATTTCAAAATAAAAAGCTCTTTGTATTCACATTCTCAAGTATTGTTAAGTCTGCCTCAGATCAAGGAATCAAGAGAACAAAAGAAAGAGTTGAAATTGAGCAGATCACCTTCGAGGAAGGAATATTAAGAAAGCGTAATTTGACTGAATTCTATATGGAACTGGACCGTCAGCACTTCAAGAAAGAAACAAGTAATTATATTACCCTAGGTGGTGATCTAATTACTTGGCATACAAAGTACGAAGCATATATTCGAAATATTGTGACTAATGAAACTCTAATTATTGATAGAACTTCAGAATTAGCAAATACAGTTTTATCTAACAAGAACAATCATATTTGGATAAAAGAAGTTGGCGCAACAAAACTAATTAGCTCAACAACGAATTATTCGATTTACTTTAGAAATGGTAAACAATATTTTACTGAGGGCTTACTCTACTTAGATGGTTATGAGAACTTATTTAAGTGTGACGAAGACAAGAGCATATGCACTGTCTACAATCATGATGGAACAACAGTGGAAACAGATATGGTCACATCAAATATCGCTAGAAATGGCGCCCTATTCTATCATTATGAAATTGGTGAAACCACTTACTATGACGTATTCGGAAATTTAATAAAAAAATATGAAGGCCATAACCCAGTTTTTACACAAGAGCCCTCACCACATGTAATTCAAGTATGGCTTTTCAGATATGATTTATAACGTGAAGTCGCGCAAGTAACTCTCTAATTAAAAATAGTCCAACTGTTATAAGAAATTTAATAGTTGGACTATCATATATTTAATTAATGACTAGCTATGGTAAGCTTAAACAATCAGAACTGTAACGAGATGGCATCTCAAACGGCCCATTTCCAAAATTCTCATTTTTCTTGAATAAATAGTGAATTCTATCAAATGTTTGAACCCACTTATTCTTTTCCTCTACACTTTTAAACGGCATTATAAAGCTTAACTTCCTAGGTATTCCCTGTGTACCAGTATAAGTGATACTTTCGTCAGTAAATTTTAGGCCAATAATCCCAACATGAGATGATACTGAAACTTCTTCAAAAGGTCGTGCCCTTCTGAAATCGAGATAAATTGTACTGCTATAACCACAAATTTCTCTCGACTTGGCGTCCTTCACTTTAAGGCCCATCTTAGGACTTGAATTAAACTTCTGGTCACTAATATAGTCATCGACAATTCCAATATCCCATAGATCTGAACCTAGAGTGTTTTCAAATGCAGAATTGCTTAACTTTACAAGCTCTAGAATTAAAGAAACTGTCTCTTCTTTTTGTTCTAAAACTTTATTAGCAGAATTCCCCCAATCACTTCGATGAGACAATAATTCAACCATTTCTCTAGAATTATTGTTAGCGGCCATCATGATAGGGATGATATTATCTCCACTGATCAAGTCAACATCAGCATCGCCTTCCTCTACTAAAAGTCTTACTATACCTGGTTTATTGCTAAAGACAGCAAGAGATAAAGGTGTTGAACCAGAGTTGTTTTTAATATCAACAAAGGCTCCTGCGTAAATTAACTCACGAGCAACTTGTGTATAACCTTTTGAAGCGGCCCAATGTAGAGGAGTATCTTTATGCTCATTTCTAACATTAGGGTTCATCAGGTTCTCTAACAAAAGAAGTGCTATTTCTTGTGACACATCTTCATCGCGAGACAAAGTTGAAAGTAATGCATTTCCACCATCGGCAGCACGATATCTCATATTTGCAAGATCATTATCAATGAGGTACTCGACAAGCTCTAAGCGTTCTTTAGAGCTTACCTTCGGTGTATAAACGGCAGTATGAAGAGCATCTAATCTTGAAGGTCCAATATTTGTAAACGACGCCTTAGCGACCTTTAAATACCTTAGACATTTAATACAACCACTGTATACAGCAAGGTTAACAGCGCTACTACCACTCTTTGTTAGCTTGTTGTAATCAATTTTAGAAGTTGCTAAAAATGAATACCTATCAATAACTCTTAAAAACAGGTGTTTCTTATTCCATACAGCTAAAGTGAGAAGGGTATCACCATTATCATTAAGCTCTCGGTTAAAATCAATTCTCTCTCTTCTATATTCAACTTCTGAAAGATAGAAGTCTAACTCCTGAGCATTCTCACTAACGACAATTCTTTTAATCTCGTTATAATCGACTGCTGAGTATGTATTGATAGATAGAATGAATAAGGCGAATAGTATTATGTTTTTCAAAGTAATTCCAATGTCTAGAATCGACAGTTAAAGTTAACATTCGCATCGATTAATGGATCGACATATGGATTATTTGCTCTTACAAATCCATTTATACATTGACCTGGATAAACAACACCATTTTGAAATCCATTTAACCAAAAACCATTTGCCGTCATTCCACGCATATTCATATTACAATAAATCGGTCTATTATAATAATTATTACAAACCTGACAAACGGCTTGGCCTCCACCATTTACCCAACATTGAGCATTAGCATTAACATAAGCCTGAACATTAGATAAAGAACCAACAATAATAAATGCAAAAAGCATCATAAACTTTCTCATAGAAATCTCCTGTATATTTAACGGTTGGAGACTCATTACTTTTTTCTAAATACTATTGTCAATTTCACTTCGAGTGATCAAAAAAGTGATTTCTTTAGAGTAACTAAAGGTATACGGCAGAAAGCATTCGTTTTTAGATTGTTAAAAGGGTAAAGCTCCAAAAGACACAAATACCAAATTAAGAAAAACTTTACCTCATTAAGGTTTCCAACTTTAACTTAATAGTTACAAGAAAGTAGAAAATCTGTGATATATTCGAAAATATAAATATTTCAATTTATTACAAAAAGCTCCAAGCTACTATCTTTAATGAATCAAATAAACTCAGACAAGATTCAGCAGATATGTCTCATATTCAATGGACATTGTTTTTAGATTCCATCACGAATTTGTGAAATAGATTTCTAATATCCTTGCGGTAAAAAAGAAATTCAGGATGAAATTGTAGGCCCATAATAAAACATGCCCCCTCATTTTCTACAGCTTGAATAACCCCATTATTCTCAACAGCACTAACCTCAAGTCCATATCCAACCTTATCGATAGATTGACTATGTAGACTATTCACTTCAGATTCATTCTGTTTAAAGATATCACTTAGGCGTGTATCTGGTTTAATATTTATCTTCTTACGATAAAAGATCTTTCCCCATAAGCTATTTGGGTAATTTGCCTGTTCATATATTTTTGATACATCTGTATGAAGGGTTCCCCCCATAAATATATTTAAAAGTTGGGCCCCACGGCAAATACAAAAGATAGGAAGTTTTTTTCTCTTGGCCTGAGTAAGCCAGGCAAGTTCGAGTTCATCCCTTTCGTGGTCATACTTGTAATTTTCTTTGATATCTTTACTTTTATAGATTCCTGGGTATAAGTCCGTACCTCCAGAAATAACAAGGCCATGAATATCGACATCAAACTGAGGATACTTTGATGTAAGATTGATAGATCTTGCCTTAGAAAAATATAAGCACAACCTAATCGCTAAATTTTGAATAAGACCAGAAAAACCATATGATTTAGTTACGCCAATAAGGGGTCTCATTAACGAAAGTCCTCGATATAGTGATTAGAGAGCCTAAGCCATTTCTTTTCAAAATTAAGAGAACTATCATTATAGAGATCGATAAAAGACTTAGACATCTTACTAATCATCTTCTTATCACTTGCAACTTTCTCTAAAAGACGCCAACGCTTCCATTCTACAAATATATTCCAGGACTCTAGCCCCAGTTGGCAACTAGGCAAGCGGTAATGAAAAGTAGGCCTCGGTTTTATACGCTCATCAGTAACGACGTTTCGTACACGATCCTCATCTAAAAAGAGAAAAAGTGGTAAGAAATCCAATCCTCTATTTCGTGTTGGGTTATATTCCAAATAATCATCAATAAGCTTTGAAAGGTCTGGTTTGTACGTATGATCAAGAACCAGTTCAGCATAGTCATTTGGAAAGTCATCAACATAACCCGTTAACTCTCTTGTTAGGCCTATATCAATTTGTGAATGCAGCCACGTGCTAAGTAGAATATAAGAACGGAGTATACTTAAGAGATAGGCACTTTCTTTCGAAGTTATCTCTGGATTAAATTGCATTGCAAAGGCAAAATAAGATGACTCATTCGTCCCCCTTGCCCCTGCACTATGAAGTACTTCTTCAATTTTCCTAATCACATCAAAGTTGTCTTCTTCGATTGGCGGAGAAACAATCTCAGTTGGAACTAATTCTTGTGTAATTGGTTCTAAGATATCTTTAAGGACACCCTCAAAATCAATTTTTTTCACTTTAGTATTCCTCTCAGAAGATGCTGCTAATTCCTTCAAGAATTTCGCATCAATTTCGACTTGAAAGACTCCGTGTTCTGTGTGTATTTTAAAGCAAGCATCGCTAACCTTATCGACATCACCACCAATGTTATCAGCTATTAACACTGCCGTTTTCTCAGGAGTTAAACCTTGGAACTCTATCTCAAAACCTACTCTGCGATTTTTGTTTTTATAATTTTTTGTCTTCATTCACAGAATAATAACATACATAAGTTTTAAAACTTTATGACCAAGTTAAGCTTTAAACTAATGAGTAATCCTAGTGACTTAACAAATTGGAATTAATTCTAAAATTATCGTATGATAAAGGGATGGAGGTAATCATGAATAACAAACCAAAAGTTCCAAAAGAAGTACCAGAAGAGGCTCCTGTGCCACCAAAAGCACCAACGAGAACTCCTTTAAAAGCACCACCAGAAGTGCCAAATGAACCACCTATAAAAGAGCCAGAAAAACCGAAAGAAAATCCACCTATAGCATAATTAAGTAAAAATTTACCAACAAAGAATAAATGATAAGAAGTAAATCTTCTCTTTAAGAGCTAGTACAAAGCTGATAAGGCAAGCGGCGCCAAAACAAGATTTTTTATTTACCACATGTGTTTACTCTGTTATCGTTCATAGTAGACGAGGTAATTATGAATTCTCATTTAAAACTTATATTTCTTTTATATCTATTAAGCGCTAGTCCAATTTTCGCAGGAAATGGAGACTGTGGAATTTTCGGCGGTTTAAGTTACATTGGAAAAACTAGTGATAATAGCTCATCTGTATGGTTTGTTTTTAATAACTTTAAAGCATCAAGTGACTTTAGACTTGAGTCACAGGATGCATCATACTCAAATGATTTTCAGCTTAATTCAAATAGTTTTAAAATTAAAATTTCAAATAAAGTATCAACTGGCAGTGACGGTGATCATATTTTCTACGAGAATAGTGGGAATGCACCTTGTGCGATAGATACGAAATCACAAGAAGGTGGAATCACAATTCCTGTAGGTGGTGGTTCAGGTGGAGGAAATGGAGGCCTAGGCGAAATAGTTGTGGCATCACAACAAGAACTTTTAAAGACAAGTAATTATCATGGCCGTTCAATCTCTAGAAGAGTTTTACAAAACTATCTAGGAAGAAATCAAATTGATTCAGATAGAGTTCTAAAAACAGATACGCATGGCCTTAGACTATGGGCAGATACTAGACTTCTTGAGTCGACAGATACTGATCAAGATCGCGGCAGAATGACATCTCAGAAATCACTTCTTATTGGAGCGGATACTGAACTTAAGAATGAAGTATATGCAGGTATGGCCCTATCGTTAGAAGATTTAAAAGATAATGCGTTCAGTGGTGCTGCGCTTGCTGACAGCGATGGCTGGAATATTGGCCCATACGCTTCTATACTGTTTCAAGATAGATGGTTTTTTGATTTTTGGATTGGCCTTGGAAAAGCAAATGTAAATTCTAATCTTGATTGGCTAAATGGTGAATTCGACAGTACTAGGTATTTTCTATCATCTAACTTAACGACACAATTCTATTGGAACGACTTAACACTAGTACCTAAGGCAACTTTTTATTTTGCGCACATTGAGAACGATAGTTATACATATAGTGGAACAGACCCAGATACTTCAACTAGTGTAAATATTAAGATAGGAAGTGATAACTATAGATATTCATCGCTAACATTATCAAATGAGTTTAATAGAATTTTTGAAATAACATCAAAATTTAATTTTAAAGGTTATATTGTAGCAGCAATGAATGCTGACTTAATTCGACCTGCTGATGATATACAGTTGCTAAAAGACGCTAGCGTCGATACTCCAAATCGTTTTTCTGGAGAGCTGTATCTAGGAGCGAGCTTCTATATTTTCGAAGCGCTTGAGCTCGATGCTTCAGTTGGTTATATTTCTTTTTTTCAAAATGATTATGATAATTGGTCATATCGATTAAGCGCAGACATTTTTGTATTCTAGGAAAGAGCGATGACAAAATCTAACGACAAATTAGCAACAAATAAAAATAACAATAAGAACAAAAAGTCTATTTACTATATAATAATTCTTATTATCTTATTGGCCCTCCTACTTTTAGGATATTGTAAGCGTAAAGACGATAAGGCCATTCAAGAGACTCCTCCTCAATCATCAATTAAAGAAAAGATAAGAAAATCATGTCAAGAGAGATTAAATAGTTCAATTGAATTAAAATCAAAAAAAATCGACATCGAAAAAGAGTTTGAAGTTCACTTTGAATTTGACAGTGATGAAATTTCTGATGAAGAGCTAATAAAGATCGTTTCAATCGTTAGTAGAATAGAAAAAATAAATACAATTAGATTAACTGGTTACGCTGATGCTAGGGGTTCTAAAGAATACAACAAAGCTTTATCTACAAGAAGAGTTAACGCAATAAAGAAGTGCTTCGAATCGCTATCAGTGAAGACCAATTTCGAATTAGAAAACTGGGGAGAGGATCACCCAACGGCCTTTGGAACAAATAAAGAGGCCTATTCGAAAAACCGACGTGTTAAAGTAGAGATAGAATGATAAAGTATATATCTCTAATACGAACCATCTGTATTCATAATTAATATAAAGGGATCGTAGCCACTTGTATTATTAGAAGTTTCTCCGAGAAAATCTTGAGAAATGGATAGACCTGAAACAACTAACTTATCATTATAAACTTTGAGTCCCATAGGGATAGCTGAACCACTAGTTCCATCGTAAGAGTCACCAAATTGTGTAACCCAGTCTATATTACCAGTTGGAGAGAACTTAGTTATAAATAAGCTTCCGGCCCCAGTGTAGCTCTCAACTGTACTGCCGTTTGTAGAGCAGCTAACATAAAAATTACCATCCGTATCAACGTCAGAAATTCCACTTGTTACTAGACCTACGACTTTAGAAGTACAGCTTTCATTACCTGAGTAATCGTGGCCAGCAAAGCTTTGTTCACGAGTATCACCCAATTGGGTAACCCAATTTACATTCCCTGTAGAAGGATTGATATTAAAAGCAAATAAATCATATCCGCCAGCATTTATATCGGAAGTTGCTCCTTGAGTCTCTCCAGCACAGTATATAGAGTTGCCATTTTTGGCAACAGACAATGCACCACAATTTTCTCCTGCAGAGTAGTCATCTCCACGAGAAACTCCTGTAGCACTCCCCAATTGTGTTATCCAGTCTAGCGCACCACTATTATTAAATTTAACTACGACAGCATCATAAGATCCAGATATAGCCTCATTTAAATTCCCTTCGGTATATCCACCACAGTAAATATTACCAGAGTTATCAATATCTAAACTTTCACAACTATCTTTCGCTGATGATTCACCTGAGCTTAAGCTAGTACTACCAAGCTGAGTGGCCCACAAAATATCACCATCTGTGTCTAGCTTAGTAACTATAATATCGTAACTTCCACCATTAGGTTCTGCAAAATTACCATCTGAGGAACCTCCACAATATATATTCCCAGCTCCATCTATAGCGATATCATTACATCCATCCTCACCGGATAGATTGTTAATATGAATTGAAGATGATGCAGTATTTTGACCAAAGTGCCTGACCCAGGTTATCGAGCCATCACTTGAGAGTTTCGCTACAAACGCATCTTTACTACTTCCCGACCCATTGGGTTCAACAAAGTTACTGTGAGTATAACCTCCACAGTAAACATTTCCCATATTGTCGACTTTAACAGCTTGGCAAACATCAAGTTCTTCAGAGTTATTAATTTCTGGTTTAGTGGAGTCTAGTTGTGTAACCCATATTAAATCACCTGAAGGACCTATTTTCATAACAAAGGCATCTCCTGTCGAATCAACAAGGGCCCCAGGTTCTATCGCATCAGTAGTAAATCCCGCACAATATAAATTTCCGCCTGTATCCACTGTAATGGCATTACATAAATCATGTCCTGCCGTACCAAAACTCTCACTCCCTCCACTTAGAGAATTCGCTCCGAACAAGATCTTTTTAGTAAGGGCCGACGGTGAGTTTCTGAGGTCAAATTCGAAGAATATACTCCCATCACAACTCATAAAAATTATCAAAAAAAAAATGTAAGAAAAATTCTTTATATCATTAAACATTAAACCTCTCTCCTAACTTCTTATCGAAATAAAGCCAAGAAAGTTTAGAATTTGAGCAAATAAATTAAAAGTATTTGGAATTAAAGATAAGAAAAGTAGAAAAAGTTAGCTCCTATTAAACATAGGAGCTAGTATGAAATAGAATTAGAATCGGACACCGACACCTAGAAATATATTTACACCACTTTGATCAATCTGCTGAGAGAACCCATCGCTATACTCTTGAGGAGCAATAACATAACTTCTACTTTCAGCACCAACCGAAACAAAGAAACGGTCCCAGAAAATTGCTTTTGCCTCAAGAGAGACACCGTAAGAGTAGCCTCCAATATCGTTATAATGATTTTCTTCGTACTTCTCTCCATTATAATAAGTTTTTGAATCAGACTTCACGTGCACAACACCAGCACTCACTCCAGGGCTAATATCAAGTTTGAACTCTGGCGTATCTATCAGACGAATTGCGTATTTAACACCTAACTGTATATCATTTAACTCTGTCGTATTTTTTATTTCATACACATCGCTACGGTCTTCTTCTAAAAAACCTCCTTCCGTGTACCCAACATGACGCCCATTCATACTATACTTTCTATAGGTATCTGATAGTTCAATACTAAATTTATCTGTTACTAAATATTCAATGGAGATTTTTCTACCATCTTCTAAAACAGTATTCTCCTTAAGCATTTCATTAATTTCTTCATTGCTAAGGTTATAAAGATTTTCATCCTCGCGATTAACATTATATTCAGTTTCAACATCAGAGTATCTTAAATTGGAATATGTAATTACAATTTTCTTTCTAACACCATCAAGCCTAGACTTTTCATCTACCGCCCTTTCCTCGATAGCAATAGGCTTAAAAACAGCTTCACTATCTTGAGTGATCTCATTTAAATGCGAATGACTAATTTGATAATTATTAGCAAAAATATTGGCAGTTAGAACTAGGGCCACTGATAGCTTTTTCATATCTTCTCCTGAGTTGAATGGTTAATTAAATTAACTATAATATGATTTTGATCATCTTTGTCAGGGAGTGAAAATATGTTAATAATGTCTAAATATTAGACACTTACATTAAGCTAACTCAGTAAATTTCAATCTATATTTGAAGAGAATAACGAATATTAAGAGAGACCGAGATTTGAAAATCTCGGCCTATTCTTTATTAAATTTAACGAAGATTAACTTTTGGAAAGTCCAATGGTACGGCAAAGGATACGTTAGTATAATTTGTAAAAATATTGAGCGCAACATGAGCTAAGATCTCAGCGACCTCTTCATCATTAAACCCTGCCGCTTTTACCTCATCAACATCACTACTATCAATGGCACCTCTATTTTGAACAATCTTTCTTGAAAAAAGAAGGGCCGCCTGAGTTCTAGGGTCGTTTGATTCACAAGATTGTGCTGCTCTCATTTCATCCTCTGATGCGCCAGCTTTTTTCCCTAGAGCTGTATGCGCTGACAAACAATATTCACATCTATTAATATCTGCAACCAGCACAGCAATTTGCTCACCTAACTTAGCTCCAAGTTTTCCTTTTGCTAATGCTCCAAAAGAATTCCACATACTTTCAAGAGCGACTTCAGAATTACCTATTACCTTAAACATATTTGGAACTGTACCAAAAGCATCATTTATTTGAGAGAAGATTTCGGCATGACTTCCTGATGTTTGAGAAGGTTCTTTTATTTCAATTCGAGACATAATTCCTCCTTATTAGTTATGTCATATTATTTATAAGATGATCGATAAATGTTTCTAATTTCTCTTGCTCAATATAACCAAAATGCTGGAGTTGAATTTCTCCTAAGTGGTCAATAATAATTAGGCTTGGCGTCCCCTGAAGTTGATAAGCTTTCATCGTTTCAGGAATCTTATTCCCCTCTATTCGCTTATCTATCCCTATTGGAAATGGAAGTCTCCATTCCTTGATAAAAACATCCAAACAATCAGGAGTCATTGCATGATGGTTTTCAAAAACAGTGTGAAGTCCTACGACTATGACATTTTCAGAATTATATTTTTTATATAATTCAATACACTGAGGAATTCCACGATAAACACAGCCAGGGCATAGCATTTGAAAGGCATGAATTATTTTTATCCCAGGACCTTCTACATCTAACTCATGGCCATCTTTACAATTCACCCACTTGTCTACAACTAAGGCTTTGGCCTTCATCTAATACCTCAATGTAAAACAGACGATTGTTTTTTTAAAAACTAATAATATTTAAATGATCATACAAAAGGCCATTAGAGGCAAGGTCTGACAGAGCTGTCAGTAGGTATATATTAGTACATTATGATGAATTTTCGAAAGAAAGAATTAATAAAAAAATATCTAGTAGTTATAGAAACTCTACTTCTTCAATCGACTTTCATTAATCGAGATTTCTTTTATGCGGTCATCTTAAAACCCTAATTCACATCTCGTTAGCTGTTTTTCTCTATAGTATGCATCAGATATTAATCTTGCAGAATGATTACACTCGTATATAGTGTATTCGCCCTCATAGATATCTTTACAGTTTTCGAGTTGAGTATACTTGTCCATGCTCTCAGGAATTGATCTGATGAAGCTACTACATTGTCCAAAGTTAGATTGCCCCTTAAGCTCTTTAAAACAACTAGCAATCTTATCCATATAGATAATATCAAACCCCGTTGCATGAGATAGACACTCTTGTAGTGTGTAGCTGCCCTTAAACTTATCAAAACATTGTTGTTTGTCAGGATTAAGGCCTGTTTTTGATGCTTCAGAACAGTCTTTGAATGTTTCCACATAAGCGGGAAAAGTGAGTTTACTAAAGGTATAGTCAAGATTTTCATCTTCTCTATCACTTACTTTATTAATAAGAGTAAATAAGTAGAGCTCTTCATTTAGTTTCGTGAGTTTATGTCTTACATTTTTAAAGCTTACTTTTTTAATCTCATCTAAAACAAGGATTCCAAAGTCATCGGTTGTTGCATATTGATACAAGTTAATAAAGTTATTATCTAGTGAAACTATTTTTGGTTCACCAGCATCAGCAATCCTTACAACTGAAAACTGAATTTTAAATTGCGATTTTGGTAAGTACTCTACCCTACCATTGACTTTTACATTTATATCTCTACCATCAAAGTCAATATCTGATTTCACTGATACCTTAGGAGATATAGTAACAGGCAATTTCGGCTTAATAAGCTTCCATTTTTTCTTTAGCTCGACGGCCATAATTTGAGGGGCCCCATAGAGTTTATTAATATACTCAAAAGCAATTGTTCCATATCCATTACTTCCCCAGCTGTTTCCATAGCTATTTTTAAACTTAAAAGTTTTATCTTTAAGGTTATAACCTGTGATGACGATGGAGTGAGCAAAACACATACTATAAGTATTGCACTCATCTCTTAGCTTCGAATTATATTTGATATCTCCATTTTTCGAACTAAGCATTATGTCATCGTTAATTACGATATTAACAGATACTGGCCTTTTATTTTTAGAGAGGTATGAAATAATTAGATCTGATCTTTGATTTATATTATCGTCTATATCAATGATTTCTAAATTATTGCCTAATGAGATAATTCTATTTTTATCGACACTGCTATTATGGTGGTAGCATTCATAACCAGATGAAGTGCCAGCTGAGTCCTCTGAACATGGCATACCTGGTGAGAACCAGCTTTGTTGATAAGGAAGATCCTGTTCAAAAGTAATCCCATACTTTTTTGCTGCATAAAGATTCCTAATAACACTTGAGCCTTCTTCCAATGCTCCATAACCATCATAGTTCTTGGTAGTGTAAATCATAAATTGTTCTGAGATATTTATCTCAATATTTTGCTGTTTGATTATTTCGCTTTCTAATAAAGAGGTAGCACTAAAGAATGTACACGCCCCTCGATTTCCTTGATTTTTAACTGAAGACTGAATACTTCTTAAATCCAGAGTGGACGGTATTACGTGCCCACTCGCTTTTACTAAATTGCACACAGATGACTGCATGACAAAAATTGTGAATAAAAATAATGAGCGCTTCATAATCCCCAAACTTTAAAAAGAATTGTATCAGTAAATAGATAATGCAAGAGTAAAGCCAGTTTTTACTAAGAAGTAGGCTCTTGAGGCGTGGATAATCAGCTAGTTATGGATTGTCGGCTAGATAAAGTGTTGAAAAAAATTGTGAGTGTATAGATCATTAACACTCCTGTGCTAACACCTTAATTCAATTTGAACTAATTCGTCCCCGCGCGAAGATCATCTTGATTTAAACTCTGTTCTTGTTCTAAATATGCAATAGTCTCTTTTCCAGATCCCCCTCTAGCATTGCATCTTAATTCTCCGGCGCAATCTCACTATTCGGCTCCAAATCAGCTGATGAATATTCTTATATTCTATATTAGTTTTGACATCGAAGTATTTCCTCGATCTTTAAAGTATTTTCTAATACCCAAACGATTTTCAACAGGTTGGTTCTGACTAAGCTTAAAGACACCTTCTAATTTTTCAACTTTTAACCTAATGCCTACAACAGCCTTTAACATTGATTCTATATATTCACTTGGTGCATCAGTAACTTTCCATGGGTTACTTTCTTTAGATTCCATTTTATTAGTTAACTCATTTATTTGATCTAAAATCCATTCTCTTTCATTTATAATCGAAGCTGTTCCTTGAGCTTGCACCATTGAGTAATTCCAAGTTGGTACAGCTTTTCCATGTTTCTTCTTAGTCTCATAAACGTTTGGAGTAACGTAGCCCTCAGGTCCTCTAAATACAATAAGAAGGTTATTTTTTCTTTCAATACTTTTCAACTGGGTGTTTATTTTAGCAACATGACAATTTAAGTATAAATCTCCTGACTCAACTGAAATGGTCATAGGAACAAGATTAGCTTCAAAGTCATCTGTAACAATTAGTCCTAGTGGGTAATTATCAATTAATGTTAAGAGCTTCTCCCTTTCATCTTCTTTAAAATGCTTAGGTCTAAACATGAATATTTTCCTCAAGACTAGTGACATCAGTTTGAGGTGATGATGTAATTTTCAAACCGATAATCGAGATTAGTAAAAGTGCTAAGAAGATAAATCTATATAATGTAATTTCTTCTTTAAATAACACGACTCCAAGAATGGCCGCCCCAAGTGCACCAATACCAACCCAAACACCATAAGCAGTTCCAATGGGCAGAACTTGAGTGGCCTTCGCTAATAGCAACATACTTCCAATTAAAGTAAACACTGTAAATAACGAAGGAATTAGTTTTGTAAAACCACTACTATACTTTAGTCCAACGGCCCAGCAAATCTCTAATAATCCGGCCAAAATAAGAATAATCCATGAGGAACTATTATTCATATTAATCTCCTATAAGTTATTGATTAGCTCTCTATATGCATCAAACCCTAGCATATAAGCTAAATATGCTAGTATTAGACCAGTAAAAAAAGAGACTTTTTTTAAATTTTTTTCTTTCGTTAAAAATGTTGAAAACCTTGATGAGAAGTATGCTAAAAAATAAAACCAAAGCATTGAAAATAGACCTGCTCCAAATCCAAAAGTTAGCTTATCTTTTATTGACTCAAATTTCGTAGAGTAACCTCCAACGAGAAAAAAAGTATCAATATAGACATGTGGATTCAACAACGTAAAACTTAATGTAGTTAAAATAATTAGCTTTTTTGATAACCTTTCCGTTTTGCCATCTTTTTTCATTTCAATACCAAAGAATGACTCCTTAAGTTTTAAATATGAATAGTAAAGTAAGAACAATGCTCCCACTCCACCGACTCCAACTTTAAAAATTGGAGTTTTAACAAGTAGTGCTGATACACCCAAGACACCAAGTAGAATTAAAGCGACATCACAAATCGAACAAATGGTAGCTGCCAATATATGATTATTCTTTTTTAAACCCACATCTATCACAAATAGATTCTGAGCTCCTAATGCTAGGATTAGACTAGCTTGTAATAAAAATCCTTGTGAAAAAATAGCAAACATAATAACTCCTACTGACTTATATATTATTCCAATTTATGATATAAATAAAATTGATAATTATTATCAATAATAAGGAAATCTTATGATAGACTATCAAGCACTTAGAGCTTTACAACTAGTTATTGAACTTCAAAGTTTTGAACTAGCATCAAAAGCATTAGGAATATCCCAACCAGCTGTCTCTCAGAGAATACAAAGCTTTGAATCATATGTGGGAAGTAAACTACTCGTTAGAATGGCCCCTTATACAGCAACAAAGTCAGGAGAGGAGTATTTAAATTTATTAAGAAAAGTTATGAGCCTAGAAGCTGAAATCATTCATAATAAACAAATACGACCTATTATTAAATTGGCCATCAATAGGGATAGTCTTGACCTCTACTTTTTGGAGGCTTTGGGAAATAAAGATCTCGCAAGCAAGATAACATTACAAATAATTGCTGATGATCAGGATAACACACTTAACTATTTAAAAAGTGGCCAAGTCGATATGTGTATTAGCTCGTCAGAAAAGTCACTTCCTAGTCATAATTCGATCTTCTTAGGGAGTATGAAGTACTCACTTGTATGTTCAAAAGGATTCTACAAAGAGTTCTTCAAGGATGGAGTCAATAAAACGACTCTCGCTAATGCTCCATTAGTTGTTTTTGATAAATACGATAAGGTTCAACATAAATACTTAAAGGATAATTTTGGAATTGATAGCTTCACAAGAATCAATAATCTCCCTTCTGTTTCGAGTTTTAAGAAAGCTGTGACTAGTGGATTTGGATATGGCCTATTACCATATATGGATATTGAAAAAGAGTTAAAATCTCAAAAGCTTATACAAATGAACCCTAGTATGGATTTTAATATTCCACTTTATCTTCATCATTGGGAATATTTGCAAGACCATGTAAAAATGTTAATTAAGACAATATTAAAAGCATCTAAACACCTTGAGAAATAAGTCTTGCGTAATCTCCATTTTCTTAAAGGTTGAAACCTTACTTCCACCAGTGTTGGCCAAGGAACAAACCGACGTAGCACACTTACTTATCTATAAAGTCTATCAAAATTACAAGCGAACGGATGTATAAGTATTTTAGATTAGTATGCTTCGATTAAGGCACCTCTTTCAAGAAGTCCCTGATGATATACTTTGAGCTTCTTTATTTCTCGTTGAAATTGCTGGCGCTCTTTTAATTCATGAATTCCAAAAGGGTTCTCTCCACTTTCAAGGTAATCAATGATCATACTCTCCCCAATTGAACCTAAACTCATAATTGAATCGAGAGAGCGTATCGTATCTATAAACTCTAAAGCAGGAGTTGATGCCTTCTCACGAAAGTGACTGACAACTACTTCATGTATCGCATTTGAAAGTTCTAATAAGAGCTTCGCTTCATTTGAATCAAAAGTTATTTCGTAAAGGCGATCAAGTTTATCAATTCTTTCACCTAGGGCCTCAGGATCTGTAATACTATCGATACTTTCTTGAACTATTGAAAGTAACTCGGGCCTGTTTTTCAGCCTTTCATCTAAGGCAAGAGATCTTAATTTGGCCTTACTTTGAGAGAGCTCATCCTGACTCCTAAAGTGGAGGGCCGTAATTGAGTCCCTATGATAGTAGCTTCGAGAATCAAGACTCTCACCAGCAACAGGGTTTGTTAGCACAATTCGATAAGTTAAGTCGTGGATCGTATCTTCGCTTAATTTATCACCATAGCTTATACTCATATGCCTTAAGGCCTCATGAATAAGAAGGCCAACCTTTGTGAAATCACCAACGCGATTCCAAACAGGCGCCGAGATCCAAGCACCTTTACCACCTGAATAAAAAACTGCTCCTTCAAAAAGTTCACCTTCATAAAAGCTTCTTACTCGATGTGGAGTAAACCTCCAATCAGCACCCTTTAAAGCTGCTTTAATAGCATGAGTGATCACAGGACTACTTTCCTGCCAAATTTCTATTCTCTCTTTTAAAAGAGGATATACTTCCATTTCTTCAAATCGATCAAATGAAAACCTCTCGTAACCCAAGATGCTCGCATAATTCTTAAGTTTAACAGAAGAACCTTTTGAATAATGAAACTCATCAACGAACTCTTGATCATAAATAGCAAAGTCTAATAAGATAGGAGCTCCGACTCCAGTTTTAACAATAGTTCCACCGCCGGAACTCTCAAAACCACCGTCATCTGAATTGTCTTGGATATTCTTCTTTAAAAATGAATTTAAGTCTAATTGCTGAGGCTTGTCTTTATTAAGATGATTAGGATGAATCTTCTTAATATCAAGAAGTGTTTTATACTTTGATAAATCAACTTGAAGTTTACGCTTCAACTCCACTCCAAAGGCCTGCTGATTCAAGCATAAGCATAGTCCAAATAGTGAAATAAGTTTCTTAGTCCTCATTTTTCCAATATATGCGAAAAACAATGCAACAAAGGGCAAAGTGTTTAATTTATAGACCCTGTCTTTAATAAATACATATTGAAGCTTAAGTTAACTAAAAACATGCTAAAATATTAACTAACACTACGAACAACAGGGAAACATAAATAATAACGGTCACTTATGGATATTTACAGGTATCAAAATTATAAGAAATTCACCATTGATGCTCTTGATGAGCTTGCTAAGAAGGTTCGAGGGACTAGGTCTAGACTTGCAGAGAAGCTTGCCTGCCAAACGGCCTATATCTCTCAGGTCCTAAATAAAGATGCTCACTTTAGCTTGGAGCAGGCCCTTTTGACGGCCGACTTTCTATCTCTATCTAATAAGCAGACAGAGTTTTATCTCACCCTTGTTAATTACCAACGCGCGGGAAATAAGAGATTAAGTGATTACTATAAAGATAAAATGGAGCAGCTGATAAAAGACTCAAAGGATCTGAGTAAACGTTTTATTGATAAGAAAGAGCTAACAAAAGAGCAACAGTATGAGTACTACTCTAGCTGGCACTATCTTGCGATCCACGCTTATCTTTCAATTACAAAACAATATGACAGAGAAGAAATCGCTGCAACATTTTCAATTACTACAGAGACAGTGGCCAAGGTTATCGACTTTCTTTTAGATGCAGGATTAATCATTAATGATGGGGATAAAATAAAGCTAACCTCTAAAAGTTTTCATCTTGGAAAGAACTCTCCAATGATCGCAAGACACCACTCTAACTGGCGTTTGCGTGGGATGGAAAGCATGGATCGAACAACTGAAGACGAGCTTCATTACTCTTCTGTTATCACTCTCTCCAAAGAAGACCTACCAAAAGTAAATGGCATAATGGTAAAGGCCATTGAAGAAATTCGAGAAGTGGTGAAGAAGACAAACCAAGAGGATGTCTTCTGTTACACCATGGATCTCTTTAAAGTTTAGTTAAGGTCTAGTTGCTAACATAACTTCATGAAGTAGTGCTGAGAAAATTGCCAACTTATTAGCAGTATCTTCATCCATTGTTACTTCAAATTTTTCATCTAGTTCGAGGATATTAGAAAGAATAATTTTTCTATCATCTAAGTTTTCTAAGCTCTCTTCATAGATTAAGCCAATTTCAGGCTCGGCCATCAGCTCACTATCATTACCAATAAAAACCTCAAGTTGAGTTACAATCTTATCAAGTCTTGAATTTTTGGCCTCTACTGTCGCAAAAGTATTTAGTGAGAGAATTAGGCCACTAAGTAAAATCATCATTGTCTTTTTCATCTATTACCTCCTGATTATTTTATTTCGTTTTTGTTGAGGCAGTTATAATCACTAAGATGACGCAAGGATAGATGAATCTAATTAATAAAATTCACTTTCTTTAAGTTTTACTATGAAAAGCCAAGTATCTCTTATCATTTCAATAACTTACTTAAAGTCATGCTGAACAATGCTTTTTAGGGTTCCTGGATACTTTTCGGGATGCGTAGCAAAAGAGGCTCACTTATCACCACCAAAGATCATTAAAGCGCCACCAACGGCCCCGGCGCCCTTTTTCAAAATGCCAAATCCAAAGCCTTTCGGCTCAGGCCTCACAGTAGTAGCAAACCCATTATTAAAGCAGTACTTATTATTGATTTTTGATTTCACACCAATTCGGCCAATCTTCTTTTGCAGGAATGATTTTGATGCACCATTAGGATATTGAATTTGATCCCAGTACTTCACAAGTGGCATAAGCTGATACATATCAAGCTGATATTCCTTATGATAATAGCTTAGCTCACGATAGAAACATCTCATGGTTTTCACCGACTCAGCATTCGTCTCTAATTCATCACTAGTATAGAGGTCTTCAATTGCAGGGATTACTTTGTTTAGGCCCGTTCTAATAATCTTCTTTGCATCATCCCCAATCTCCATCCTCTGTGAAACACTTAGTAATTCCTTAAGCGGAGCTTCTGAGTAATCGGCCAGACCATTTCCATCTTTATCGATAAAGATTTCTTTTGAGAGTAGCTTTGAATCAACGTATTCCTTATATTGTCCGTACCCTATGGCCCCTGCAACAATAATGAATATAAACGCACCAAATACAATTAGAATATTCTTCGTATTCATCCTCAATCCTCTTTCAAGAAGGGTTCCAGCAGACTTTTACGTAAACGGTGTACAAATCAAACAACGAACCGATACTTTGTCTGATTCCTCTCCCCTACTTTTTCAACAACATCTTCATCAACAGCGTCTTTTAAGTCACGACTTGCGGTCGCAGATGAGATCGTTTTGAACTCTTCCATATACTCTTTACGTGAAAAGAACTTATCTCCAAAAATATCTTTCGCTCTTTGAATACGATCAGCATAAGTATTTGTCACACCGACGATTTCTTTCGACATCTCTTCTAGGGTCAGCTTTATGATTCCCAGAATAAACTCGATAAAGATCGTGCTATCACCCGCTTTATCCGAGTCCTCTAAAGCTTGGTAGTATGCTTGCTGATTTTTTTCAATCAAACTCTCCACCGGAACGTAACGAAAGAAGTTGTCATTTTCGGTCAAAATGAGTGCTTGCCAAAATCGCCCCATCCTTCCATTTCCATCTTCGAATGGGTGAATGAATTCAATTTCGTAATGAACAATGGAACTCAAGATTAAAGGATGCAATTCTTTTTCAGAGCTTAACCATTTAAATAGTTTTTCCATAAGTTCAGGAACGAGCATAGGTTTAGGCGCGAGGTGTTTTACTTTCGTTCCCGCAAGTACTCCCACATTTCTTGTACGCCACTTACCTGCCGTTGCAACAAGGCCCTTCATCAAGGTCTTATGTGCTTTCAAAAAGTCCTCTGCCTTATTTGAATTGAAATCATCAATCGATTCATAAAGCTCAATAGCATTATGAACTTCTTGCAATTCCTTTTCACTTCCAAGCACGCGCTTACCTTCAAGAATCGCAGAGATCTGCTCTTCTGTGAAAGTATTCCCCTCTATTGCTAAGGTAGACTTAACAGTACGAATCTTATTCTTCTTTCTTAATTTTGGATTTGGAATCGTAAGAGTTGTGGCCTCTAGCCCACCCACTAGTCTCGAGATATCTGCGACTAAACTCATAATTTTAGATGTGATTTGAAATGGAGGTCTCATTTATCAATAGTATCATATGATACTATCAAAACATACTTAAGAATTTCCTCGCCTGTAATTACAGGTACTTATAAAATCCAATAGACTAAAGAAATTCCTCACGAATAAGCTTCAAAAGATATGTCTCACGCTCAATGGACATCCCCTTCTTCTCACTTGAGGCCATGGTTTTTTCGTTGTGAGTGATTGCATCGTGAATATTAATCCACTTCGGTGTCATGCCATTACTCACTTCGTAGTGTTCAAGATTGGTCTGACCCAACTCCTCATCAGCAAAGCATGTAAAGCAGTATGAAATCATATGCATGATATCAAAGTCCGGTTTATACCAAGGCCTAAATTCTTCATAGATTCCAAATTCTTTGACCTCACGGATATTTTGCGCGCCAGTTTCTTCTTGCAGCTCGCGAATCATTCCATCCTTGATATCTTCACCGCTATCAACTCCCCCACCAGGAAGACTGTAGTCGTCATACCTTTCAGTGTAGAGCATGAGAATCATCTCACCACTTAGAACAATCGCCCTTGTGGCAAGGCGCTTAAAAACACTCTTTTCTTCAATGGACTCTCTTGGCCCAATATCGGGATGAATTGTACTCTTTATCATTCTCATTAATCTAGGATTTCCTTAACTCGTCCCACATCACCACTTTCAAGACGAACCTTGATACCGTGTGGGTGGTAATCAGACTTCGTGAGGATATCTTCTACGATACCTTCCGTTAACTCACCTGTGCGCTGATCTTTCTTTAAAACGATGCGAACTCGCTCGCCTCTTTCAATATGGTCTCTAACATTTCCTTCCATAATTATTTTTAACCTAATTTAGAATCTTCATCATTCATTAATAAACGCCTTAGCCTTCTCTATCTCTGAATTAAAGTGATATTTTAATTTCTTATTCATTATTTACTTATTCTACTATCTCTAATCATGTTTAGGAAGGTCACCTGGATACTTTTCGGGCCGCAACACGTTCAAATATCATATTGATCAAAGACTCTTGGTGCTGATAGGCGTAGCCGTCTTCTACGGCCCACAGAAGGCTCAAACAAAAATGCACATAAGCAAACCCTACGACGCGCTCCCGATCAAGCCCTAATTCAGTAACAAAACACTCAACTCGTTGATTAAATAATTCTAAATTTTGTGAGATCTTAGGCAGGCCCCAAGGATTCTTAAGGATTGCTCCAATTTCATATGCAGGATCGCCTGCCATGCCTTTTGGATCTAAGCAGACATACTCACCTGCTTCATTTTGCATGATATTTTCGTGATGAAGATCACCATGTAAAAGCACTGTTTGTGTTTGTGTCTCAAGAAGTTTTTTCGAAAGGCTTTTGCCAAAAGCTAATTGCTCATTAAGATGAGTCGGAAATGTAACTTTATCAAATTCTTTAAAAAGAAATTCATAAGAAGGCAGGCCATTATAAGAAGAACTTTGAATCTTTTTAATAACCTGGACAAAGACATCTGTCGCCTTGTCTTCTTGAGCAGACTTTGAAAACTCGTTGAGATTTCTTCCTGGAAGAAACTCAAGAAGCTGGGCCCCTTCATCTGAAGCATATAATTTGGCACAACTTCTGCCCTGCATATTCTTAAGAAAAAGAGTCCCTCCTCCTTCATCCACTCGGCCAATATCTGTGAACACTTTTAAAATAGCATCACCAAATTGTGAGTTTACAAGATAGAGATTTGCCGTTGTCGTCTGTGCAACAAGATCAACTAACTTAAGATCCCACTTTCTTAGATATTCTTTCATCTTTCTCTAAAGTATCACGTACCTTTTTGTAACAATTATTTATATTCTGAAGCTATCTCACGATTTGTCTTACACCAATCAACCTTCTTCTTAGTCCCACCATCATAAGCATAGGCAAGGCCATTTTTTAGAAGATAGTATGACAACGACTGGCCATCAATTTTCACATCGGCCACCACGCGAAAATACTTACCTCTTTGTACATTCTCTAGATCAATGCGTTTGGCGTGCTTTAAAAGATTCGTCACAATCTTCTTCGCATCTCGCCCCTTACTCTTCTCGCACGCATTCTTCGTTCGAATCTCCGGCGTATCCACTCCACTCACTCGCACATTAATTCGACTTCCAATCAGCGGATGCACATTTGGAATATCAAACGTCACCGTGTCCGCGTCGTAGTTCTTTACGTACTTTACACAGCGGAAGTTATTGGCATCGTGGGTGCATTCTGATGTTGCAAGTGTTGTTAGTTGGAAAAATGAGATTAGAAGTGTGAGGATTATGTATTTCATACATAACTTATCGGATAATAAGAACAAATAACTTAATCGAGCAACTCAAGAAGAGATTCCGAGCTAAACACTTTTTTGGATGAATCTCAATATCATCATCTTAAAGTTCCACCTCTTCAAAGTGATTGATTTGATCCTCTTTTAAGAAGGTCACAATCACTAATGTTTCGGGATCACATAATGCAAAGAACTCGATTTCATCATAAGTACCATGATAGCAGCTTAAGTATGAATCCTCTTCTCCTCTCTTAACACGGCCAATATATTGCGTATCACCAAGTTGGTGCCTAAGCATATCTTGAATATGCCTTAGCTCCTCAACAGAGATTTCACGGCCATAGCGAGAGAAAAATCGAGCTTGTGCATGTTTTGTTGTTTTTTCAATATCCATGATTTATTCACTCTTTTCAATCTGGACGACTTCTTTCATAAAATTATTAATCAATATAATAGCAGAGAAGTATATAAAGAAGAGGATACTATTAATGTTTTTATTTTTGAATATGAATTGAAGAGAGAGATAACATATAGAAAGAATTAAGAAATATCCCCATGTCTTTTTTGAATGTACATTTTTAAAGGAATACTCTTTCCCACATTCTTCACAAGAAGTTTCAAGCTTGTTTAAGAAATAAGGAAGTATCATTTCTTTCTTGCAATTGAGGCATACTCTTTTATTTTTCATCATAAACCAGACCTATTCTTTTTCATAATTAATTCAAAAACTCCGAGTAAATTTACATCTTGGATAGTTTTGACAGCCGAACAAGAATAAGTACAATACCTGAACTGTAATAATCAAAATTACTAAACTAGTATAATTCATCTAGACAAGTACGGATTTTCTAAAGCTTTTTCAATTTTTTGTTTTGCTTCTTTATCAGTATGAATAAATGAAGGGTGTCTTAAAAAGTAAATACTCTTCCAATTCGAAAACTTATCAACCCTTCTTTGTCCAACAAAGAAATTTTGCGCATGTAAACCCAATACAACAATATTTTCTAGATTTACTAACCTCTTCATGATTGTACCTAATCCGTAATCGCTAAAGAATGCATTCTCTAGATCTCTCTTAGAAAATTCTTTCAACTCTTTCTCTGTCGAAGAATATGTATCAAATAAGTTCCATACAAACACTTCTTCTCCAACACCAAATTTATTCCACATACCTTCGTAATAGTCTTTTTCTCGCAAGTTCTTACCTGCAACCCCGACAAAGCGATTCCTTCCAGATGTTTCAAGGTCCATCCTTTCCTCATCTTTTCCAGGATTTAGCCCTACAATCAGAGTTTTCACTTTTGTAAGATCTGTATTTTCAACTTGACGAAAAGGGGATTCAACTTTTCTCATTATGTTTCTCCTGAGTAGTCAATAATATACTCTCTATTTTAATTTATTTATAAATTGTTTCGCCGTACTGTCAGGAATATCACTTTTATAACAAAGCGGGCTCGCTCCACCTGGCCTAGAATACGCACTACGTTCTCCACATCGGCGACCATTTCTCATTGTGTTGTATGGGCAAGGACAATTACCTGAATACTGCATAATTGATTGACGAATCATTGCTTCTTTAACTTTATCCAGCTCAGAATTAGCAAAAGAGACAAAAGACATGAAGAAGAGAGTAACTATAAAGAAAGATTTTATCTTCATTTATACATCACTTTTAATAAAACTATTTTTCGACTCATCTGTAAGTTTGGAATCAATTCTTCTAAGCAGCACGATGACCTCATTAATTCTTAACATCCATGCACCAAGCCATCTTGTAATAAGAATCGAAAATATTGTAACAAAAAGAAATAAGCCTAAAGCTGTTAATGCTTCCATTAATCCCCCTTAATAAGATTGTTTTAAAACTTAATTATTAATCGACATTTCAAGGAAGAAGTTGAATAAAATTAATCACTTATGAAAACATTATGGTTTAAGTGGTAAATACTTAAAAAATCTAGTTCTATACGATTCTAGTTCTTAGTGAGAAGTAAATTAAGCCACCTCTCATCACGATCAGGCCTCTTATCCTCAGTTACCCAATCCTTACTAATCGTAAAATTAGAAGGCAAGAATTCCTTAATTGAATCGAGAGTCTGGTCATTGAAGAAGCGCCCACCTCGCTCTCCTTCAAACTCTCCGTGTTTGAAAGAGCAGTAGAATACGGCCCCATCATGCATAATTGTTGCAATTTTTTTGAACACACTTGAAAGCTCATTCGTTGGCACATGAAGAAGAGATGCACACGCCCAGATACCATCAAACTTCTCACCTTCAAATTCCACATCTTGAAGCAAGCCCTCGTGCACAACGCATCCACTATGCTCTCGTGCAAATTGCGCAAGCTTGTGACTTGGCTCTACAGCTTGCGCCTTATATCCATGCTCTGTGAAATACTTCAAATCACGCCCTGGCCCGCAGCCGATGTCTAAGATTGTGCCGCCCAGTTTTACGCATCCTAGAAATGGGCCATATAAAGACTCCATGTCTATTTCAAGTGTATTATCTATGAATGTTTGAGAGTTTTTGTAATAGTAGTTATTCATATAATTCATAATATGGTGGATTCGGCCACAAGATAATTAATTCAATGACTTACCTAGGTGCAAAGCCAAGATAAGCCAAAATCAATAAATAGGATAACAATAAACTAAAAATGATACAAGATTTGAAGAGATAGAACATATCAAAAGATTATTTCGAATTGGAATACCATGATCCCAATTTCTTTGTAGGGCCATACTTAAACGTCCCAACTTTTTTTATATAATTGAAATTAATCATCCCAAGAAATTACAATATCATCACAAAAGATTTCATCAATCTCAACGTCATAATTTTCAAAAGAGATTCCACCATCAGAAGTATACAGAGTTAACGTATAGGTACACTCAAAACTTACTTCTTCAGAAAAGTCTTCTGAGCCAGAATATTGATACTCTTTAGCCTCAGGGTCCCAAATTCTAAACTCAGGCTTATTAACATCAACCTCAATACTACCTGACACTTCTATTGAATATTCAATAAACTTTCCATATTCTTCATCAAAACCTTGTAAATTTATCTCCTCTATATCGCAGTCAATTAATGAAGTGCAAATTACTTCAGCTTCAAAATCATCCAAAAACACATATTCATCAAATATAAAGTTTTCATCTAACCAATGATCGTTTTTTTCAGATAGCTTTCGTGCATAATATTCATATTTTGCGAAGTGATCAACACCAAACAAAGTCTTAATGTAGTAGTCTAGAAAATTGGGGATATCCTCGAAAACATGACTAATCAAGTTTGATCGTTCGACATAGTCTCTCATTCCATTGTCTTTAGTAATTATAGCAACTATTGGCTGCTCAACTTCATTCTTCAATTCTGGAAAAATTGTTAACTGAGTAGATATTGCTTCACTTATAAAGTTCTCAATCGATTTCAACTGAAAAACATCTTTAAATTCGTCTGCTTTCTGACTACTAAACGGGGCTTTTCTATCGATGAATAATTCTGTAACTTCATCACCATCAAGACTACCGTATTTTAAAGTCTTACTATCAAAAAAGTCGTTAAATTCTTTTAACTTCATTTCTACTAAATCAGGATGTGAACAATCAATAAATCCAGAACTTACTTCTACCACACCAATCGATGAGAGAACGGGGTAAGACTTCATCTTTTTTACCGACTTCAGCTCTTTTGAGATCTGCTCACCTATATGCTTTTTTATTTCGAGCTGATGTATTGAATTCGTTATTGACTGAATCGTTCCTGAATTTAAATGATTTTTTAAAGATTTAAAAGAGTTAGACTTGAAAGAATAATTATGTTTTTTTAACACAGAGTTATCAATATATATGAATACGTCCCTCACATTCGACATTATTCCAGCTCTCCAACCTTAATAGAATATTATTATAAAAATACAAAGAGCACGACTATAAAATTACTTAAGTAAATCTATACCAAAAACAGCTCTAAAGATTTCCCAACTAATCAATTACTTTTAACCATCTATCAATATAATCCAATTGATAATAATCAAAATTCGAAACTCTTTGAGATTCTTTAAGTCTATCAATCAAGTCATTCAATTGACTTTCTGAAACAATCTTCTTTTCATTTGCTTTAGATAACAGATAATGGAAGCGGGCCCTTTTTGCAGCAGCTGGGGTCTGTGTTCGCCTTCTTGACTTTTCTGTAGCAAGATGTTTTTCACCAAACTGTCTAAACTCGACTAATCCAGTACTCAAAACACCTCTACAAATAGCACAACCACAAATTAGTCTAAAAAAATCAGTAGAGCTATTGATCCCTAAATCATAAAATGATCTTTGGACATCTGGAATTCCCATTTTTTTATGAAGTAGAGGGAAATAATAATTAACAACAGGCGTTGCGACTCCCACAACAGGCATAGCATCTTTCTGTTCTCCATAGCCCACGGCCGTGGACACCCCAGATAGCCCAAGCTTTGTTAGCATCATCGAGAAGTAGCCCCCATGTCTATTGAAGACTTCTTTTCCTTCACTGCTTAAGGCTTCAACTAAACTTCTCATTCCACTTAATTGTCGTTCGCTTGCCTCGGTTTCATTAAAGTCACTTGCCCAAATCCAAAAACCTTTAACTTTACTTAAAGAGCGTAGTTCCCCTAATAGAGAAATTTTTTCATTGTCATCTAACAAAGACTTATCAAAACATAATTTAATATATAAGTTATCTTCTTCAAACTTTGAAGATTCCTCTGCAATTCCCCTAATGACATCAATCCACTCATTCTCTCGCCCAGGTTGTATGAAGAAATAAGGTGCTAAAATATGTATCGGTGATGACATTTCTTCTGCATACTGAGCATACTCTTCATCTTTTTTTAAAATATTTATTATCCTATTTTTCTGATAATTAACTGTAGATTTACATATATCTTTTCGAGTTGCTTCATTTTGTAAATCCCCCAGAGAAATAGATCTTTTATTTTGAATTGACTCTAAAAAAGCTCCGCCTAAGTTTTCTCCGAGAGCCCTATACGACCTTTTAAAGTCAAGTCCGTATTTTTTTGTTTTAGACATTAGCCAGCTCAAATCATCACTTATTTCGCCATTTTTTATGTCAAAAAACTCACCAAAAGAATAAGTCATCGGGTCAATAATATATGGAACATTGTATTTATCACTTGAAAATTTAGCAATTAGACTAACTGTCGCAGAAGGAGTTGACTCCAATAAATTTGATGCGAATGTCACACCATCAAAAAACTTTAACATTTTTTCAAAATAATCTTTTTCTGAATGACTTCCATATCTAAGTAATAACTTCAAAAAAACTCCTAAAGGAAATTTATTAACTCGGTACGATAAACTTCTGTCAACACCGATGAAGGCCTGGCAGGAATTAACTCTCGACATGCACCACTTTCATACAGTGCAAGGAATCCAACACCATGATTAAAGAATGTATCCTTGTTTATAACTTTAAAAACATCAGCTGGCATTGCAACATATACAAAGTCTGAACATAGTTGATACAAAAGTGCTTGTCTTAATGCTTTTTTCCAATCTTTTAATTTTGCTTCTACTGCAATAGATTTATCTAACTTTCTTGAGAAGCAAAATAAATCAATTCTTCTTTCAAAAAAGTCTACCTCTTCTTCAATTATTCGAAAGCTTCTATTACCAAGATAACGTTTAAGAGGCTTATATAAATCTACTTCCCATCTATAAGCCATTATAAGTCCCTTTAAAGTCTAAAACTTTAGACTCAACACGATTAAGACTCATAATCAGAAATAATCCAATAAAAATCAAAACTAATGTAAAAGCACCTGATACAAATATAATTATTTTTGTATTTGATGAGCACAAGAAAGGTTCTGCTAGAAGTTTCACTTCTCCATTATTTAACTTGAAACAGAACTGACTTAAGTAAAAACAGGTTGCCATATTTATTAATTCTATAATAGTCAAAAAAATTGAGAAGTTCATGAGCAAGTTCTTATACTTCTTCCATTTTGAAAAGAGTTTTTTAAACTTAGCGTAATAGTCTATGAAGGATATTTCCTTCTCTAGATAATCATCTAACCAGTTTTTAAAGCTATCGCCTTTTAGCGGATTTGATACACCTTCATAATAACTTACTTCATTAACTTCCCCACCTGTAACATATACATCAGGAATAGGAGTAGCTAACCTTACTATCTCTTCTGTTATTTCAGAAGTTATACGATTTTTTATATCTACAATATTATCAAAGCTTTCAGTTAAGAAACTAGAATCTAAACCTTTAACCTTAAAAAAATATCCAATACTAATTGTTGCTATAACTCCATGAAATAGAGCAATTTTCTCCATTCTTATGCCCTTCTTCGCTTTGATAAGACCTGATCTTTAATTTCAGATTCTACAGTCATTTCAGGGTATTTCGTATAAACATAATATAACAAATCAGATAATGAGTACTTACCAAACTTAGACTTGATTTTTCTTATTCCTTCAAGAGATGGTGTGTATTCACCAGAGTTTAAAATTTCTTGAACTTTGGACATTCCTTTTTTTGTAATTTTAAAACTTCGCTCGACATAAGCATCAGCATACCCAACGTCATCTTTTGCAGAGGATTCTTCCCCCATCAAATCTTCAAAGTTTAAAGCATCCACCTCTACTGATTCTTCTGTTGTCGTTTCGCCTACAATTTCTGAGTCAATAAAGCCAAGATTTTCTAAAAATTCAAGCTCATCATAAATTCTTGATGAATATGGCCCTGCTTTATATGCAGTAAATTCAAGTTCTTCAAACCTTTCACCATTTGATAGTTCGTTTTCTAACAAGAACAATAGTTTTTGAAGTCGAGTAATCCCCCCCAATTCACCAGTGATAGTATCACCATCAATTGCTATCATGCACAAAATCATTGACTTCGTATCAAGACTTTTAGACATTGTTCCTCCTAAATAATATAAATATATATAATATTAACATATAAATCATCGATGATAAATTAGATTACATCTCAACAATTAGATATTTCAATAAAACAAACACGTTAATTCTTTAAAATTGAAAAAGTGACTGACAAAGCGAAAAAATCTTTGCCAGTCTATAAATTAGCTGTGAAAAAGACTAACTACATTATCTGCGACATCTACCTCAGAAGGCAGAATACTAAGACAATCAGTCGCACCTTTCTCGTCCACACCGGCTACCCGAATATAAAGCTCCATGGTTTTCAAATCTCTCCAACCACAGATTTTCATCACGATTGCAGCAGGTGTTCCTTTTGCTAAGAGCTGAGTTGCAAAACAAGCTCTTAAAGCATGAAATTTAATTTTGGGAAGGCCGTTACCAATCAAGAACATTTTTAATATTTTTGATTGATCTCCCCTTCTCCAATCGTTGAATCTTGGTAAAACAAATTTATCTTTAGACGATGACTTTAAAGAAATAAAAAGCTCTTTGAGTTCTGGTGACATTGGTACATTACGCCAATAACCAGCTTTTGTACTCTTGATCTCATTAGTTCTTTTGTTAAAAGACTTTGAAACTCGAACAATCTCATTTTCAAAATCAACATCATTCCATTCGAGAGCGTAAAGCTCTCCACTGCGCATACCTGTTAAAAGTGCTGTTGCCCAAATTGGATACCAAGGGTGCTCTTGTCTTCTTGCTTCATAAAGAAATTGTTTTATCTCTTCTAAAGTTAGAATATCTGGAACCTTCTCTTTTTTATGGTGTAATTTAATTCCATAAACCGGAGACTGGTGTACTCCCTTAATAAGTCCTTCTTCAATACCAAAGTTATAAACTAAGTTTACTGTGTTTTTAACTTTCTTAATGAAGCTGATAGACTTCTCCGCATTGGTCATTCTTTTTACAAGATCACGGCCATTTGCTTTACCGAGTTCAGATGCTGGTGTTTTAAGCCAGCTTTTTGTCCAATTTCTTAGACTGGCCACATGATCCATAATTGTTGCAGGATTGTATGTTCCAAGAAAACCACTTCTGGCTTCATGTTCCCATTTATCAATCACAGACTCCCATGTATCACATAAGCCTTCTAGCTCAGTAAGTTTCTTACCAAGCTCTTGGTTTATTCTATTCTCTTCTCGTCTTGCTAATGATAGCGACTTTAAGTCGGAAACTGTTTTTTGGACTCTTAACTTTCGGTCTGTTTTGCTTCTCGCATTTACATAGACCTGATAAAGTTTTTTCCCGTCCTTTTCATAACACCTGATTGCCATATTAACCTCCTATGGTTGTTGAGGTTTCAATAAGTCGATCAAGTTCGCTCCGTTTAAAGTAAAGTCTTCTTCTGAATTTTCTAGCTTTAATATGTCCTCGACATACTGCTGTCCTAATTGCATTAGTAGACTTTCTTAAGTAAGTCGCTGCTTCGTTAGTCGTCATCCATTTTAAATTGTCAAAGAGCACCGTTGGATTATTTTCAATATCTCCAACATGACTACTATACCGTGTAGTCCTAGGAATGTCTGTTACATTTTCTATCTTCATTTTGTGCAATTAGCCTCCATCTTTTTTAAGTATTTGGAAATCCAACAAGTCTTGCATTCCATTCAGTAATGCTTCTTAATTCTCCATTTTGATCCTTAAATTCGCGTACTCTCATACGGCCCTGCACAAAAACCTCTTTCCCTTTTTTTAAATATAATTTACAGCTCTCAGCTTGCTCTCCCCAGACAATAACTCTTTTCCAATCAGGCTTATCTTGATTTTTAACATCAATAGCAACAGATAACTTACACACTGGTTCATGCTTAGCTGTATACTTAAGTTCAGGATTCTTACCTAGCCTTCCCATAAATGTTTCGTATATAATTTCCATTCTTTAATTCTCCTTCTCTTAATTAATTCCAACCTTCTTAAGTAAGAAATCATCAAAGGATAAGCTTTGCTTATTCTTCTTATTGAATTCTTCCCAAGCCCTTTCCAGTAATTCTCTTTTACTTAGGCTACCTTCTTGGACCTTCTCAATGTCCTTTGATGAAATCTTGTCAATTCCAAATAAGGCCAAGTCTTTGAAAGTAATTTCTTTGCCGTAGTCTTTTTTATTAGTAGCTACAAGAAGATCAAATACCTTGCTAAGACTTTCCTTATCTTTTGATAGATCGACAAAAAACTTTGTCTGGTCAGGATTTATTTGGAATTCGGTCTTTGTATGTTTAGGCTTTCTTCCGCGCTTCTTAGGAGGCACAGGCTTCGCACTAGCACCTAAGCTTTCTTCTTTTTCAACACCATTCATATTCATTACTAATCACTCCTTGTTTTCTAATTCGCCCCTGCCATTTTCTTTTTCTAGGGACATAGAGAGGGACTTTTTGACCTCCTTCACGAACTGGTAGAGGGAGGGAGGTCAAAAATCATCTCGATAATGGCCCGAAATCATTTAGAAAAATGGCAGGGGCGAATTTTGTTTAACTTCATTTGACTCTAAATTAACTCTTCTCATCACCAAAAAGACTCTTAAAGCTTAATGTTCGTCTAAGATAGAAGCACTCTGACTTTTCATAATTAAACTTGGTTGCCGTCATTTGCTTATCTAGAATTAGAACTATGGCCTCTTGAATATCTTGCTTCATCTCCTCTAAGAAGCGTCGATAAGTCTTAAATAAAGTCTCCTTATTGGTGATAAAGACGCCATAGGTAAAGACACTTCCTGTTGCATAACGACGGTACTTTTCTTTAACTCTATTTTGTGACTTCTGAGTAAGCTCAACCTCTAATGCAAGTCTGAATATATCTCTTCCCTTACGCACGCTAGCCTCAGCATCTGGTAAGAGCTGATCTCCTGATATTTGATGAAACATTCTTCCATTCATAAATGAGTCGTTCTTTAATAATTCTTTTAGAACTCGACTTACAATCAGATCATGAGTTAAATTCTCATCACAAATCTCATAGGTGTAATCATGGCCAGTAAACTTAAGGCCCTTATCTGTTAAATAAATATGCTTATTCTTTCTCCCGAGAAGAACGCCTTTGATAAGTCCATGCGTTTCAAGCTTTCGGACTTTCTTTAAAAGGTTATGATATCCAACATCGTAGTTGCACATCTCACTTAGACTCTTCATGTCTACGACTTTCCATTGGCCGACAATATTGATGATGTCCTCATAAACCCCTTGGGGAATAAAACTAGCTTTCATCACCTACCCTCTACTAACAAAGGCCTACGTTTTTTTATTGAATAAGGTTTGTTCTTTTTGGATTCCTTAGGACTATCTTTTTCGATAACTACCTCCTTATTTATAAATTTGACATTATCCCAGACGATCTTAGGGTCGATATACTTCACGTTAAGAAGATCAACTTTTGTTGGGTAATGCCTTAAAAATACACATTGCCCCACATTTAAATTCTTTAAGATATTGGAATGAACAATTAACTCCTCAACAGTTCTCTGTGATCCTTGGGCCTGCTCTTCCCCATCTTGTACTCGCATTGTCTGCTTCTTTGACTCCATCGTTCCGATAGACTCAGCAAATAACCCTGCGCCGTCTTTTATTCTCTGTTTGAAAAGAAACCAATTAGAAGTATTCTCTAAGACTTGAGTACAAAGCTCAGGGTCATATTTTGCAATATCACTTGGCGACTGAAAGGCAAAAGTAAGCTCCATCTTTGCCCCTCTTACCTTATTTAGAATTTCGATAAACTCATCTGTAATAATAGCCGAAAGCTCATCAATATAAAGCCCCATCTTATTAAGCTGCCCCTCATTAACGGGAGTTATATCTCGATAGGTTTTATAAGCTGAATATGAGATGTCTCCTAAAATCACTTTCCCAAGAGACCTGGCAATTTCTGCAAAGCCAAGAACCGATAATCCGATATAGACGCATTTACTACTCTTTCTGATATCAGAAAAGCTAAGCCCATCTGCCCTATTAAGCTTCTGTCCAAAGTCAGATCTCATAAGCTTCTTAAGCCTTGATAAAATCCCTTGAATATCATCTCGCTTATAAAGACTTTCTTCTTTATTCTTAGGGTCACTTATTTCGATAAGCTTGTTGTAGATACTTTCAAGATTAACTAACTCATCTTTGCTTTTAAGGATTGAAACCGCATCCTCGATGGCATCACGACAAATCTGGGCGTAATGCTCTTCACTCCAAGTAAAGGACTTAAAAATACGGTCTGCTATATTTGTACTTGATCCATCCTTAACAGGATTTAAGGCACTAGTTCCCTCGCCATTCCAGTATTCAGAAAAGACATAAAAGTCCCGTCCTGTTAGCTTACAAAGATTAATAAAGTTTAAAAGAGAGCCGTTATCGCCCTTTGGATCAATAAAGACCACGGGCTTTCCTTGTCTCATATCTTCAAACATAAGAGCATCAAGAAGAACGGTTTTTCCTGAACCACTGGCCCCAACGACTGCCGTATGAGCTGACTTATTAATCTCACTGCCCATAATAATTCTTTTGGAAGTTACGGAATAACCGATGGCTTCATCAAGCAAGGTGCGTCTGTCATTTTTAAGATCATCTCTTTCAATCTTCTTAATGGTATTCTTATTATTTCTTTTAAAGACATACTTATCCATTCCAAGTACAAGTCCTGTGGCCATTAATTGGCTCAGCTTTAAAAGAATCTCTGACATTAGATCAATTACAGGTACTAAGGCCTCTCCAAGCCCAAAGTCTCCTGATTGCTTTTTATTGCTCATTGTTTTCTCCTTCCGGATTGCTATTAATAGAATCAGGTGTTTCACCGTAAGCGTGCTCGTAAACATCAAATGCTGGAATATAGAAAGTTTTGTTCCCTTTTTTTACGTAACGCTCTTTGGATTGATATTTGATTAGAAATTGTCTGTTTACTTTGCCCTTAAGCTTTTCAGGTAGCTCCTTAACTGGAACCTTATAAGCTTCTTCCTTGCTAAGATTGGCGTCTATATTGAGATTTCCGAGTCCTATCTCAATTGCATTTGGATCATACGGGATATTCGTTTTCTTCTTATCCATAAGCATTTGATCGAGCTTATAGTTTCGAGGATCATCCTTATAAAGTGCATAGCCAGCAAGAGCCGCGAGTCCTGCTCCAATAAGTCCAAAAACGGCTGCGTTTGCACCACGACTTTCCTTGTTAGGGCTTAGCATTGCTCCTGCCGTGGCCCCTGTTGCTCCACCGGCCAAGGAACTATAGATAAGGGTTTTCTTCATTGTTGAACATGAGGTCACGCTCAAAATTAAAATTCCTAATAATATTCGTTTCATTTTATTCTCCACCTAGCTTTAAAGACTTATTAAAAAAGACAAGTACCTCTTTTCCAGAGTTCACATAGGAGATCGTTAAATTCTTCTCTCCCGACTCGATAATCTTGTTCTTGGCATTAGTTGCAATACTGCTTAGACCGTCCATGATCTTATTCTTGGCCGTATTTTGATTGAATGTCCCAAAAGGAGAACTCACTCCACCTTTGGCCACATCAAAGGTAGCTCCTAGAAATGATGCGAACGAAGAAGTCAGAAAGGTCTTCTCTTCTCCTGAGTAGTAGTAATCAGCAATGATTCCTTCGGCACCGTCTAAGTCCCAGATATCCACATCAACGTCATATTCTTCACCATCCATAACCAATAGGTCACATTGACTAGGTACTCGTTTCTCAAAGCTAAAGCCAAGACAGCGAAGTTCTGCTCCGTTTAAATCCGAGCTTTCACTATTTATTCTCACGATAAACTTAGATGGCTTAACATTCATGGCCAGAACTGAATTTAGAATAATCCCACGTACACGAGTAAGAGCTGTGATTTTCTCTTCCTTCTTTCTGACGATGACTCGCTTCTCAGACTTTTTTAATAGGTCAAGGATGGCCTGATCCTTTTCAAGTAAGCTCTTAGTATGCTTATCAAGCTGATTCTTTTTACTCTTCCCAACTGTTCTTTTTTCACCTTCTTAGAAACTGGCTTCTTATACTGATAACGATTTGAAGCAGGGATCTCACTAAATCCCGCTTGAGCGTTTGAATTTAGAAGAAATAAGACAATTAACCACTTCATAGAGCACGCCCTTGGTAGTAGATCATCTTTCCATCTAAATAGATTGGAGGCCCTTTAGATAGGTAGCTCTTAGTTTTAATTGTTAGCTCATTGACCTTAACTGGTCTCTTAGACTTATTTACAAAGAATAAAGACTTAGGACACTCAAAGAGCTGATAGTCCTTTGTTTCTTTTAAGAGAGTAAAGTAAGTGCATCTCTCTGCCTTACGAATCTCAACGTCTTTGTTTGAAAAGTTCTCGCTGTATTTCAGATTGAAATGATATTTTTCCTCTTTGAGAAACGTTATGAAGTTTCGGCTAAAGCCTTTCTGCTTTGGCTCATAGACAAGACTTTTTCCGTTATTTAGCTCATAAATCTTAAAGTCTCCCTCTTGGCCTCCTACATAGTCTTGAACTTTGTTTGGAAAGTTCACGCTAGTAAGGTGTGACATGGAAAGGAAAATTGTAAATATATGTCCTGTAATGATGTAATAGATCATAGTGAGTCCTCCCATTGATAACGAGAAGCCAGTCTTTGCTCTTTTACATCTGCAATCTTGTAGAAATGGGGAAAGCTTGCATTTTTCTCCAAGGCAATTCTAAAACTACGATGACCTTTGCTATCTTTGGCCACAACATCACAACGAAAGCCACTTAATTGCTTTATGAGTCCAATTCCTTCAATCTCAAAGGTATGCTCTTTAACGTCCTTTAAAACAGACTTGTTAAAAAGCTTCTCCGTAGGACTATTCTCAAACAACTCTTTCATGCCCATGTAACACGCTTCCATAGCACTAAACCTCTTATTGTCTTCTCTGTGGTTGATTAATATTCCTGTTCCTAGAATGAGGACGTGAGTTAGCGCGCTTATTAGAGCGATATATATTAGAGGTCTTTTGATGTGGTCGATGGACTTTGCCATGCTTTTGTACTGTTCCATTGCTTACACTCCTTTTATTACTTTGCTGGTTAGTCGCTTGTGTTGGATTAATATGATGAGCCTGCTGAGACTTATAAGCAGGGTTCTTCCTTGTTGGAGCTGAAATAAAGTCAACTCCTGATGACTTATTAGAATTTTTAAGAGTCACATAATCAGAATCGTTCACATGAGGTGGGATATGACCCTTTATATGCGTATGCCCAAGACCTGTTGGCTTAATTCGTTCTGCTTGATTAGGTGCTGGACGAGAACTACCTCCACTTGATGTAAATTTATTCATGCCTGCAATCTTAGCCTTCTTGGCAAATTGATAGCCACCTTTGGCCATTCCTTTAGCAAATGTAGCCTTTGGGCCAAGTGGGCCTCCTGTTGCCATCATTGCTGCATTATTGACGGTGTTCTTTGGTAGATTCATCACGTAATTGGCCCCTATACTTGCGATAATTCCACCGGCCTGTGAGATACCGCTTCCAGTTAAAATCATGGCCCCAATGAGTGGAGTAAAAGCGATAAATAAAGTCAGGATAAAAAGTAGTGTCGTTCCCATCATAGAGCCACCAATGATATGCCCTGAGACATAACCCTTATTAATCTCTGTTCCAATCATTGAGATGATAAAGACAAGGACGTGAGGGATAATTAAGCACCACAAATAGCTTAGAATTGCCCCTCTAAGGACATTTCCCATAGATGGAAATAGATAGATTAGGCATGGAATTCCAATGAGCCCATATCCAAGATAGTAAACGAGAGAATACACAACTTTTAAAATCACAAAACAAAGCTTTGTGATGAAATAAATCGTTATAGTGAAACCATCATTAACGAATGAATCAAACATGTGGTACTTCAAAAATGCTAGAGCACCTGTAAATGCGTTTCGATCTTTGAAGAAGTCCTTTTTCTTATCCTCCGTAATTGCGTCCCAATACTTAAAACCATCAAAGAAATCCATTAAAAGGATATTCCCCTGTTTCTGCTCTCTCAGGACTTGATCGGCTGTATCCATAGATGATGCTATTGAGCTTTCATAAACACTTGTAACCGTCGTTAAAATCAGAATTGATATAAAAGCTCTCTTCACCAACGTAAATGGCTCTAAGCGATCAAAGTATTCAATGATTACGGCCAATATAAATACACTTGGAAGAAGGCTTAAAAAGAAAAGCCTATATTCTTCAATAAGCGTGCTTAGATTGAAGCTTTGAACCAAAAGAAGGTCACGCATGATGCTAGTCATAGCTTGCCACCTTTTGTTAGTGCTTCGTTTTGTTTTTTGCCATCAACTCCAATCCAGTTCTTATAAAATTCTTCACGGCGAAGTTTTTCGACCGTCTGGCTTTTCTTCATACCAAGATCAACCTTTTGGTATTCAAGGTTGTCTCGTCTAATTTTAGATAGAACTTTCCCATTAAGGGCCGTATTCATGGCAGTGTTTTGCGTATGTTTACTAATTGAACCTTCGCTTGCACTTATTAACTCTTGATTATGAGCTTCTCGTTCATCGGCCATTGAATTTACGACTTTCTCCCAGTACCGATCAGTAAAGTCTTGAGCTTCCAAAACGTCTTTTGCCATAAAGTCGATATTGCTCTTTAAGCCTTGTAGATTCATCTTAAGCCTAAGCATTACTTGGTTTAGCTCTTGAAGATTCTTAGGTTTCATCTTGTTAGCTTCTGCGATATCGACAACGTGTTGTTCGATTCGACGAGCAATGAAATAACGCCTCATTGCGATAAAATTATATTTATCTATCTGATCACTTGTTTTCTTAGCGACCTCTAGGATTTTAAGAGTGTTTGAAACGGTTGACGCCGTATTAGAGACAAGCATCACAAGGGCCGCTGTATCACTGTCTGGCATAAAGAACGTACTTGCGTTTATTCTCATGCTAAATATCAAAATAAATGACATTGTTATTTTGAAAATTTTCATGTCGTAACCTCACATAGGCCTCAATGGCCTCTTTACTTGAATCAAAGAACTCTTCAAACTTAGAAAGAAAGCTTTCAAGCTTCTTGTCTTTGCCTGCTTCTGTATGAAATAGCTCCAACTCCAAGGGAGTTAAGTAGTTTCTAATGATCTTTCTAAAACGATTATCTGTGGATTTCAGATAGCACTCTGAGAAGACTCCCTTTTGAAACTCTAGGGCTCCAATATTTTCGACATCAAAAGAATTGATGTCGTGCCTTTCTTCCATCTCTTGAGGAAAGAAGACTTTAAAATAGCAGTTATTTGTTATTGAATTAGCTAGATCATCTCCAAGACTAGAAAAGTCTTTTAAAGATTGGGAAATAGCGATAGGAAAAGCACCTGTTTTCCTAAATGTCCTAAAACATTCATCAATATATGAGCTGTGATCCCCAAGAAAGCTCCAACACTCATCAAAGACGAGAATCTTTTCTTTTTCTGGAATATTTTTAAAGTATTCCAAGATAAAGATGATAATTGGCGCAATAACACTCTTTGGATAGTTTTCTACGTCAACATATAGAATACTCTTTGTATCTATATGATCATCACAGATATAATCTTTGAAATCTTCAAAATAGAGATCAATTTCAGGGAAATCTTCTTTTAGATTATCTATAAGACCAAAAAAGGATTCGCTTTTAGGTAGGGTCTCTTTAATGGCCCTTAAAAGCTTTCCTTTTTCTAGCTTTCCAAACCTTTCTACATCAACAACAGAGAGAATAATCTCGCGTAGATACATCGGGTCTTTAAATTGGAAAGGATTAAATTCATGCTCTAAATTGCTTCCTCCGTAATACTTTGTGAGCTTACGAAAAGAGCCTCCCTTATCAAGGATTACAGTTGGGTGATCCTCAATAAGGTGATGGACAATCTTATTTACGAAAACAGACTTCCCACCACCACTTATGCCAGTTACGAGCATATTTCTATTTTTAATAGCGTCTGTAAAAGGATCAAAGTATATTGGCCTCCCAGAGTTATCATGAAGCTCCATTCCTTCATCCATAAGAAAGCTTCTCTCTACAGGTAAGAGGTAGCGAAGATGACTTGTTTTATTTGGTAGCGTTCTAAGACCAAGACGAGACTTAACTCCAGGAATAAGCTCGTTAAAGATAGAAGTAAGACCTGATTTGAAATGCCTTAGAGACTGTCCTTCTGCGAAGACCTTGATTCCACGTGAAAGCATTTCACTAACAAAGGCCTCGCTCATAGAATTTAGCTCTTCTAGTGAGTTACTACGCAAAAGAAAGAACATCTCCATTTCAAACATGGATTCACTACCATGAATAAGATCGTGCATGAGGTCTTCTGCTTGAGAATAGGCTCCTTCACTTGAAATATCTCTTTTAGATTTAAGAAAGCTAGTAAGGTGTCCTGTTCTAATTAGCTCAAGCTTATTAATGGACTTATCTTTAGCTTTCTTTTTAAAGCTTAGGACGTAATCAACGTCTTGAGGGATTAGGTGCTCATGGGCTTCATCATCTGAAAACTCACTTACCGAAAATACTCTTAGGTATTTCCCGTTAAAACTTAGGTAGTCATCATAGATTCCAACTTCTGAAAATATCTCTCTAGTTTGAAAGAAACACTCTAAGGGCCTATCTTGCTCCTTGAATTCAATCCCTGAAAAGCTCGGAAGCTGAGTTCCGTTAGTTTCTAGGAAAGAACAATCACTAATCTTGTAGAACTTGAAATAACTCTCAAGATTTAGGTTGTTAAGCCCACGGGCCAAGGATTCAAAGAATCCAGCTCGTTCAACATCATCCATTTGAGAAGTATCTGATGGTAGCATTGAGTAGAACCAAGATACGTCACCATGGATTGAGGTCAGCCTATTACCTTGAACTTCTAATACTGGAAAAGTTGATTTACTCATGACGACCTCCAAGCTTAAATTGCCAAGAAAGCTTCTTGTCATCTTTTAAATGAGCAAAAAAACCTTGTTTTAATCTCTTATTTACAAACTTAAGAAACACTAGAATCAAAGCAATAGTTGCGAGTGAATAAAGACCTGAAACTTTCATCCATGAAAGGATCAGGTAACTTGAACCAACTACGAGAAGATCAATTCTTGTAAGACTTGCGAGCATGGTGGCCTTCTGGTTTAGCAATGTTGGAAATTGATTTCTACTCATCTAAGACTCCTAGCTAAAGCTCTGAATTAGGTTTCTAATCAGCTCGAGGCCTGAGCCAGCAAAGATTGATAGAATCGCCACATTTGCCGCTTTCTTTTGATATTCGTCCTGCTTAAAAAATGAAAGAGTGACGAACATAATAAAAGAAGCTCCGGCCACCGCCCCCGCAAGGGGGATGAGATAGGTGGAGGTAATGGTTTCAAAACCATTCTTGAGCTTACTGAACGCAAAAGTATGGGGAGAATAGATCAAACTCGTTATTGCCATTGTCCACGTCAAAGGACAGGCAATATCAATTTGTTTCTGGTTCTTTTTTGTTAAAATTTTCATATTTTCCTCTTAGTTATAAAAATTTGTGACTTTAGAGATGATGTCCACGACAACGCCATTGAAGTACTTCTTCTTTTCACCACGTGTTGGAGTGAAACCAGTTTGAGGATTTTTGACACCCCATTGAACGTTTTGTTTCCATTTATCAAACCCCCAGCTTGTGACAGCGAGAGGAACTTTTCGAGCGTCTGCTTCTCTGATACAGATAAGGCCTGCATGCCAATTTTTATCAATATTATTCCCACCGATGTCGGTTATCTCTAGGCCTTCTCCTGCATAACCTTCACTTAATGGCTTAATCTTAATGAAAGCAGTATTTTCCTGACCAAGCTTAATTGCATCGATATCTTCTAAATTAGAAATTTCTAAAAATAAGAATTGTCCCAGATTGTCTTTTTGCAGACTGATTGAAAGTATATTTTGCTTTAGGAGATCATCTAAATTTAATTTAGTATTATTAATGTAGAGATCAAATGAAGGTAGGACTTCGCTATAATGATTTGCACTCCAACTAGATTCCATTTCTTGGAATCGGTTGTTAGAGAATTTTGCCCAAACATTCCACCTCGCTCCAACACAGTTTTTTCTACAATTTGGAGCATAAGCAAATTGTTCATTCGTTGTTAAAAGCTTAACTCCTTTAATTGATTTTAAATAAAGTGATAGAGATAATTTTGAATTTTTGGTGATATTACCTAAAGGTAAAGTTTTATCCTTGCTTCCGCTATAAACTGAATTTCTAAAGCTAGGAATAACTTCTGCTTCTCTTTTAGCTAAGTCGCTCCCCATAATGAAAGAAAGCGTAATCGAGTCCTTATTCTTGAACTTGTGTTTTAGATAGTGCTGTTTCAATGGATTGGTCATCACAAACCATTGACCGCTTTTATCCTCGGCCTTTAGCTCATGAAGGTATTTGAAGCTTGGAAGGTTGTTAGAGAACTGTTCAAGCCTTGTAAGTTTGTCTTCTTGAATCTCAAACTTCTCTGAATAAAGATGAGAGAGAACATTTATAAGAGAGTCGCCATCTTTTGATACGGCTACATAGTTTAGATCGTTCTCAAATGGGTTTGTTTTATAGACTGGTACAGTTTTGGCCTTAACAGACGCTAAAAGCTCTCTATAAGTCATCTTAAGGTCTGGTATATAGAAATCTTTTACCTCTGAGATAATAAACTCACCATGTCTCATATAAGTGTCATCAAGAAGCTCTTTTGGTGGATTGGTAATAGTAATTACAAAATCTTCACGCACCCCACTTTGAAAGGACTGCTCAATCTTTTGAGTGTGAAGCTGGATATAAGTTTCTTTTGAGTAGCTGTAGTAATAGAAGTTTAGCTCAAGGCCTTCTATAGAATTAAAGTAAGGCGATTCAACAAGCTTAAGGGTATTTTCAAGTATGATCTGTGATTCAGAAAGCTTTTTCTTTTTAAAGTCCTCGTACTCGGCACGCTTAGAGAAATAGAACTTTTCGTCAATCTCAGGGTACTTCACCCACGAATAGTCTTCTTGTCGAATATTTCCCCAAGTCACACCAGAGAAGCGCCCAAGTTTTGCCGTATTGTCAATGCTATTTTCTTTAAGGAAAAGCTCACCGACACGATACTTAAAATCGGGATCATCTTTGGCCGTACGAGTATCAATTTCAAAGATCATTTGATCCTCATATATTTGCTTAATATTATAGTTTTGAAGAAAGTTAACCTTAACTTTGGGAATGTCTGCGACATAAGGACTTCTTCCTTTATTGATTTCTTCTTGATCGTTTACAAGATCGCCGTCAGAGTCTTGGCTTGACCTCTGGGCATTAAGCGTATCAATGCTACGCTGTTCCTTACTTCCTTCTTCATCGGAAGAGTTAAAGCCACAACTCGCTAGTAGAGTTAGGCACATAATTAGTAGGTATTTCATATTTAATCTCCTTTTTTGGACGCAGGAATCCCTTAAAGCTTTTTTGCTTTTATTATAGGAAAGCCTTTGTTAGTTATTTTCTAGTTTCTATACTTCTCGATCTAAAAACTGTTGAATACTTGTGAACTGTCTTTGGGTTTCCATTAGGGCAAATTCAACATGTTCTTGTTTCAGAATATCGAAAATTACTTTTGCTATTTTTATCGCAACGACATTGATCTCATATAACGAAGTATTCCCTCGCTCAAATAAGTCAAAAATAAGATTGGTAGCTTCCTCTTTGATGTTCTCAGTAATTATCTGATCTACCGAATTGAAACCGTTCTGAGAGGCTATAATTATTGAGTGCTCGATACAGGAAAAATCATCACCTGTGACACTATAGAACTGACAAGAGTGAAAGATATCTTGAAGCTTGTGCTGAAGAACTAATAGTTCAATGTCTTTTCTTATCATTTCTGCACAGACATTTTTTAATTCTTTCTCTTTGTTTAAATCTGGATTGGTAATTGGTGGAATAAATCCATTTCTAATAATTTCCAAAGGCATGACATTTTCCATAGTTTTTTCTCCTTCATTTATTACATGGAAAGATACAAACATCTTGTCTTGGAAATCATTAAAAGATATAACAAGGACAAGAGTTTAATAGCTCTTTAGAGGTCAGATTACTCAGCTTGCCGGCAGGATGATCTGGCCTCTTGTTCAATAAAAAATGTCTTACCAATTTAATTTTTAAAATTACAAGTTCAATTTATAATTTAGAGAAGAAAGATTACAAGTTTGCGAAGACTCGGGCTTTGGTTTGCCGAATCTTTGCAAATTTACGAATCCATTTTATAATTTATAGTAATACTAGCTTAATTAATAACAGGATATTTTATGAAAATAATTTCTTTCGTAACTTTAATTCTTTTCTTTTCTTCTTGTTCTACACAACTTACTAAAAGTGGAAAAAATGTTCGTTTGGTAACAGAAAACCAAAAAGAAAAACACTGTAAAACTTTAGATATAATCACCACATCAAATGAGCTAGGCTGGGATGCTGCTCATGATAGTCAAAATGCGATGAATGATGCTCGCAATAAAGTTGCTGAGCTTGGTGGCAATGGAATGAAAGTTATTTCTAGTAATAATGCATATCAAGGTTATGGGGGAGCTTCTGAGGCCGTTATTCAAGTCGAAGCACTATCTTGTAACTTTGCGAAGAAATAATTGCCTAAGTGGTCTTATTCGCAAATTTGCAAACATCTCATTTGTAAGCAGTTAAAAACACAAAATCCTTTAGCAATACACTTTGCAAATTAGTGAACTTTTTTCACGCCTAAATTTATTTTGCTTAACAGTAGGTTTTCTGGCCGATAACACAATGCCAAACATACCTTGAGAGGCCTTTATGATTTCTATTCATGATGTGGAGGCAACGGTAGTAGGAAAAGTTGAAAAGCTATGTAGGCCGATTAACTATGAAGTCTTAGGAAGTGAAATTTTAAGCCTTCTGGATGACTACCTTGAGAAACACTCCAACATTACCATTAATGGATTTGCTGAGAAGAATGGCATCTCGCCAAGCTCTCTCTATTATCTGAAAAAATCAGATAGACGGAGCAAGATTAAAGCTGATTTAGTCCTTAAAGTTGCCTGTGGAGTAAGTGGTTCTAAAAATCCAGCCTCAGTTATTCAAGAAGCTAAGGGCGAGGTCGGAGCACTCCTAAAGTCTGCTTATCAGTCTCTATTAATGCCAAATAAACTCTCGACTGAGCCGGAACTGGATAAATACCTAACAAATAAAAACGCAATGATCATTGCTTTATTGGCCCACAACAAATCAGGTACAACAAGAAGTGAGATCAAAGAGCTACTAGATGGTTTTGCATTACAAGAACTAGAGAAAATGCTATCAGCCGAAGTCCTGAAAGAAGATAATGGGAAAATTACTGGTCATGTCGAAAGTCTATACTTAGATGCAGAGCAAACGAAATCAGCTGTTGCATATTTATCTCATTTTGCTAAAACGTCTGAGATTGAAAAAGGCCAAAACGATATTAAAGTTTTCTGGGGTTCTTTAACACCAGAGGGGATTAGAAAGAGAAAAGAAGTGACTCAAAAGTATATTGCAGAGCTTAGAGAAATTTACAACACACACGAAACAGAGGATGGAATACCAGATTTTACTACAATTCTTGCTGATACCATCACTGCGCCAGATTTAGGAGAATTACAATGAAACCTCTATTTCCAGTATTAATGCTTTTAAGTCTTAGCAGTTTTGCAAATAGTCCTCTAACTTTCAAAGAAGCTAACGTGGCCCTTTCTTACAAAGAGCTTGAAAGTGAAGTTTTTTACAACGTGGAAGATGTGAAGCTAAAAGACGTTAAATATATCCGTTCTTTTGATAATAGACTATATGTCCCGTCTTCAAAGGTCTCAGAAGCTCTTAAGATAAAAGATTTACCTATCTCGGGTGAGATTGATACGGTTATTCTCAAGCCTTTAAATGGTGTTGATGGTGGAGGTAGAATTCAGATTCCAGTTGAGAAAATGGAGCAACTAGAGCAGTCTATGCATAACTTTCGCATGACTCTTGGTGGCGAGGGGGGAACCTAAAAAGTCATCTAAGTTTTAGAGAGCCTGCTTACAAAATAACTATAATAATCTGACAGTGGGTTTTGAAGGAGGAACTGTCAGATCAAGCCTGAACTTTTACAAATTAAGCAATTAATTGCTTAAGACTCTCATAAATATATTCCTCAGGGTTCAGAGAGGTATCCTCTTGATCTCTAAACTCTCTTACAATTCTGTTTAATGCGAACCTATTCATAAAGCCTAAATCACACAACAACACAAAGTCATCTTTAGATATTCCAGTCATCACTTCGAAAAATTCCGGCGATTTTGTTTGTATGACATCATCAATATTATACTCTCTCTCCATTGTCATATAAATAAAGTCTGCCATACAAATTGCAAGTCTTTTAATTTGTGTTGCATACCACTTCTTTCTACTTTGTCTCTCCTTATCCTTCTCCTTTTCCATAAAGTCTTCAATAGCTTTTTCTTTTTCTTCTGGAGCTGTATTTGGGTCATTCTTAACATCTTCTAAATCAGATGCATCAACCCCTATCTTCACAAGTTCTTCCGCAGTAATACCTGCAACTTCCTGCGTTCTATAGCCTTTTACCTTTTTTAATATATCAAGAAGTTCAGGATTACTTTCTAGCATTTTCAAACAACTAAAATTAACAAGAACATTTGAAGTTATCCTTCTTGCAAGAGCGATCTTTGACCCCTCGTGATTCAGAACTTCAAAAATATCTTTCGCACTAGTTGAATCTCCAATAAGTCTTCCTTGATAAAATCTTTTTATATCTAAGGATTCACATAACCCCTCTGTAATGATTTCCAAGTTATTTCTATTAGCATCCGTTTTCTGCTCAAAACTTTCCTGTTGATCTACTTGATCTGCGATATTGGAAGCACAATCATATGTAACCTTCAAGCAACGTGTTATCGCAAAATCGAATACCCATGCCTTCCTTTTCATTATTTGACCTGATTTTTTATCAACCCAAGCAGATTGGACTCTAAAAATAGCTTGATAGTAGGACTCTGCTGACTGAACATCTGATAATATCATGATACTTTCCCACTCTCTGATGGTTACACCGGTTAAAAACCTTCCACAAGTAAACGTTATCGTGCCAAGTTTTGACGAATCCAAGTCAACTCTTTGTATTGCTTGCTGAACAACAGACTTATCCCTAGCAATAATATTATTGTCATCATCATTTTTCTTACTATCACTTCCTGAAGCATTAATTAGTTCAAATCTAGAAAAATATGGATGTTTCTTTAGTTTTTCAATTAGTGCAGAGATTGAGTCAACTCTATTCATCCACCATACACTATGTCTCTTTGCAGGACAGCCTAACTGCTCTCCGAGTTTACCAAATACACTCACAGCTCTCGCATCATGATCTCTTTTACATAGACCGTCAATAAAGTGACTTACAGCATCCTCGTGTATAAATTCACCATTTTGAGTTTCAAATAGGGCATTCAAGGAAAAGTCGATATCATCAGTTTCAAACTTATCCCTCTGCTCTTGAATATCTCTTTCTGTAATTTCAATTGTTGCAATACTTAAATCTGGAAGTTGCCTATAAACACCTTCTAGTTCTTCATTTGGATCGTTCTCTGCTTCCTTATTCTTTCTCTCCTGTTCATCCAAGTAACTATATGTAAAAACCTGTTGAGAACAGAAGTCATCCTGCTCAATCAAGCGAAAAGGTGTTCCAGAAAGATCCAAACGATATTTATAATCCAATTTATCTAAAATATCTTTAGCTCTTTCAGTTCTACTACCATAATGAACTTCATCAAAAATTATCAAATCCCAAGAAATATTTGGAATTTTATGTAGTCTCTTCTTTGTTTCACCATTATTTCCAATCCATAAATCTTGAAGAGATACACACATTACAATAGGCCCATCCGAAGAAGGAAATTCACCATTATCTGAAAGACAAGGATCGTGTCTCCCCTTTTTCTTCTTAGCTCTTATTCCTTTCCACTTATCAAATGCGACTTGATTATTTACAGTATCAATCCACTCACCAATAACATCAGGCTTATACGTTACAATTAGAGTATTTTTAGAATTTAAAGATTTTGCAAGATGAATACTTGTAAAACATTTTCCAAACCTCATTTTAGCATTTATTAAAAATCGCTCCGGGTGAGTAGCTGACCGAATTACATCTTCACTATATTCTTTTAGCAGCCATTTTTTTGCCTTATTCACAGCACTTTCCTGCTCTTCTCTTAATGTAAAATTGTCAGGTCTATTGCTCCCATAAACAACCTTATTGTAAGCTTTTTTTACTTCCTCAAAGGGGTCTGCTTTATTTTTTACCTTAAACCACTCTTTTCCCGGTGCATCTTTAATATGCTCACAATCATTCATAATCATAGCATTATGAATATCCTTGTCAGTGATATTACGAGGAAGTGTACCAATAAGAACATATTTCGGCACTTCTGGGTTGCTAGTACCAAATTGTTCTTTAACCCTCTGATCAGTTCGCCCTAATTTTGTATGGCCGACCTTTATTATTCCTTCTTTTAAATATTGATCAGTTGAATATGCATATAACTCTAAACACGACATCTAAGACCACTCCTCGACCTTTTTCTTAATATTTGCAATTTCAGAAGATGTAAGGTTAAATTTCTCAAAGAGCTTCTCATCAGTCCATTCACTCTTCATATCTAAATAAGGTACCCATGCCCATCTGTCCTTTGGTATATGTTGAGTAATTTTTCTTAGTCCCAACAGGTATCTTGCAAAGTCAGTTTGTAAATACTTAACAAACCTTTCAGCCTCAGTCTTTGTTTTAAAAATATCAATGACACTATAAGTTTCCGTCGTGATTTCATCTTTATTTAAAATAAAAAACTGATTCACAGGAAGTGTTACTCTTCTCACTCCTGTTTTCGAACCTGGGGCATAAGCAGACGGGATCACTACCTTATAAAAATTGACCTTATCATTGTTTTTACGAATCTCATTCGTCGTTGTCAGTTTAATTTTCCTTCCTCTTGAATAACATTTAATTGAATTAACATCATTACTATCTGCCTCTTCGTTATCTCTAAAGAAAGTACTAGGAAGTCCGTATGGGTTTCGACTCCATGCAATCTCATTAATAAACACATTATGATTACTCATAATTTTATTAATAATAGAGTATGCTTTTGGATCATCTGGAATAATATCAAACTGAGAAATATCTATCTTAGAAACCACATCACCTTCAACAAATGATGTCTTTCCACTATGAGAACTAGAATAATGAAAAAAACAAACTCCTCCAAGAACATCAACAGTTGGAAATACCGTCTTCGACTTGCTGAAATAGTGTAAGGACTTTATTTCAGATGATGCGAGAATCCTTTCTCGAAACTTATCAACCCCTTTCCCCACTGCAAACCACCTAGATGGTATAACAACCACAAACTCATCAATATCATCAGAATCCATTAAGGCCTCAACAAAATGATTATAAATTGCTCTTGCACTTCCACCAAAACCAGAATCAGACTCTTGATAAGGAGGGTTACCCACAGCGATTATCTTTTTAGCACCCGAATCTTTTTTAATATAGTTAATCATATCTTCAAACTCCTTTTTAAATACTGCTCTGTTTAGTGTCCCATCAACTTCTGATAAATAATTCCCATTTCTAATTACATGATTAAATTCATCCCGATGAGAATTTTCATTACCTAAAAATGTTCTTAAACTAAGTTTATGATGACGTTCATCTGGTGCTAATGCATAATACCTTTTGGACATGAAAATTTCTTCAAATATCTCTTGAGTATTCATTAATCTGGATTCTTCCTTCAATAGACTTAGGCAGGACTGATACGCACAGGAGAGCAAGAGTTCCCCTGCTTTACAGAAAGGATCAAAGAAAACTACATCTTTGTTCATAAAGTTTTCTTTACCTATAAGGGAAACCATCTCTACAGCTTTCTCCATCCTAAGAATTGGCTGATCTCGACCAATAACATTACCTAAAACATCTACAACATGTGCATTAGTCTTTAATAAAGCCCCCATTTTACGCACTCACTTCCATATAATTACCACCATTATATTTATATAAAATCTCCGCAAACTTAAAATCTTTAACATTCTTCCTACTTCCATCCAAATAAGACTCTATAAGCTTCGATGCTCTTTCGTACTCAAGAGGTAAAAGATCGTTAGTCTCACATTCATCAAAAAACTGAGCCCATGTAGTATGAAACTCCACGGGTTGATGTTCATTTTCACATGCCCACAGCTTACTTGCCTTGGTCTTCAATGCTTGCTTTTCATAACTCTCAGAGCAGCTTAACGATGTAAGTGTCTCATTTACATAAATCTGCCATTTAATAGCTGATATAATATGACAAAAAAACTCTTGATGTTCTTCTATGATTGAATACTCCGAATCATAGCCTAACTTAGACTTGAGAAATTGAAGTGTAATATGTAAAACCCTAGTTCTACAACTCTCAATATTCTCAGGATCAATATCGATTGCCCATAGGGTATTTAGAGAATTAGAAACTGCATACAGAGATGCTTCATTTGAATATTCTTTAGAGGCCTTTACAAATATTGACTCTAATCTTCTCTTGTAAATAGCAAGTACAATATTTCCATGGCCACAACAGGGCTCAAAAAAGACATTTCTTTCATCATTCCAAAAATTCTTTCTGTCTTTTGAGAGCATGTCTAACATTTCTTCAACATATTTATCAGGAGTAAAGACTTCTCCTAAATCTTTTATTCGCTCTTTACTTCTATGAAATAATGATTCTAGGCTTATGATATTTTCCACTACTTCTCTCCAATTTTTTAACATATTGAATCTTTTCGTGAATTATTATTTAGTGTTTAGGAACTACTTAATATTGCACAGAAATAGGTAATTTCTATCAGTACAAAAAAAGCACCTTAACATATTTCCAGTAAGTTATGCTGTTAAATTGACTAAATAAATACAGAACTAATCCGATAAGGGATTAAGATTTCATCTGAAAAAGGGAACTGTATACATGACCAACAATAGCCAAATCTTAGAGCATATTCTTGATGTACAGAGAGAAGCAAAAAAGATTCAACACTATTTTCAAGAACCTCAAGCAGTAATCGATTTTATCAACAATATGGATAAGGAGCTTATAGTAAGTCTTACTAACATATACAGAGATAAAGGCGTAAATAGAAAAGGAAAGCTTAGGATGGTAAATGCTGTTCGGCTGGAGGTTTTACTACGTCTCCAGAAAAGAGAGACTATTACTATAGAACTTGTTAATAACATGATGGATAATATTCGAGATAATAATACCAAATTATTTATAAATTCTCCTAGCGACACAAGACAAGCTATTAAAGAGTTCAAAGAAAAAAAAAGAGATTCTTTCTCTAATTGGAAAAAGCCTGCGAGAATGTTTAATACCTTCTACTTCCATGAAGAAGTAGAATCTAAAATTAACAACCACCTCGAAAATATTGGGAACTTTTTAAAAGAGCAGTCAGGGCTCAAAGACTATAGTTATCACTACAACAACTTCAAAGGCTCTACACAATTCGGCTCAGAACGCTGCTGGATAGCTCTCTACCCTACTGAATCAACAAAACATAAACATGCTTACCAGCTTTTTCTCAGCATACGAGGAGATGCTTTTCATTCAGGTATCGCAACAGGTTCAAATGTTAAGATCAACAAAGATAACTTTGAAGAATTTCATTCAGCAGAACAGGCTATCGAAAATATATGGAAACACAAAGAAGAACTACTTTCCTACAATGACAATATATCACTTAAGGAACCCCTAAAAGGAGAAAAGGAGCATCAACTCGAAGAGGAGATTGAAGAAGAAGCAGAATCAGTATATGACTTTGAACTGGCCCTTGAAACTATGTTTTTAGGAGAAAACAAGCTTAAATCAATTATAGATGCTTTAAATATTAAAAAGAATATTATTCTTCAAGGGCCACCGGGTGTTGGGAAAACATTCATCGCACAAAAAATCGCTTGGCTCTTTAACGGGACTAAAGATACAAGTGTCACTGAAATGGTTCAGTTTCATCAATCATACTCTTATGAAGACTTTATTCAAGGAATTCGACCTAATAAAGATGGAACTTTTGAAGTAAGAGACGGTGTTTTTTACAACTTTTGCAAAACTGCTAGTAAAAATAAAAATAAAAAGTTCTTCTTTATTATTGATGAAATAAACAGAGGGAACCTTTCTAAAATATTTGGTGAACTTATGATGCTACTTGAATCAGATAAAAGGTTTGAAGAATATTCAATAAAGCTCACTTATTCAGAAGATGATGAATCTTTCTTCATACCTGATAATGTCTACGTCATTGGTACGATGAATACAGCAGACAGATCACTTGCGATGGTTGATTTTGCACTTAGACGACGATTTGCTTTTATTTCTCTATCACCAGAATACCAAAGTAAAAAGTTTCACAGTCATCTTATTGACAATGGTGTGCCAAGCGATGTCGCAAATATGATAGTGCAAAGAATGACCAGTTTGAATGAAAAAATAATTAACAAATACAAACAACTGGGAGAAGGTTTTGCTATCGGACATAGCTTTTTCTCATCACTTCCTGAGGATATACCATATAATTTTAAATGGTATCAATCAGTAATAAAAACAGAAATCGCACCACTCCTGCGAGAGTATTGGTTTGATAATGAGGCTACAGCAACACAAGAGATTGAAGAACTTCTACGAGCTGGTTAATGAGTAAAATTCCAATAAAGAACCTATATTACATGTTAACATACGCTTGGGATATCCTAGACGAAGCAGATAAGATTCAAATCTCAAAAGATAGTTACGAACAAGACCTAGACTTCCTTGGAAGTATTCTAAACTCTTCTGTTAATTACCAACTTAAAAGAGGTCTCTATAAAGATTATCTTTTAAGAAGCGAACAAACGGCGACAATAAAAGGGAAGATAAACTTTAGTGATTCTCTAAAAAAGCAAACATTTCTGAAATGCCAAGCAATTTGTGAATTTGATGAATACACTGAAGATAATCAACCAAATAGAATTATTAAAACGGCCCTATACAGAGTGTTCTGCTCTGATAACTTATGTCCTAAACTTGCGATAGAAATTAAAAATACTCTTTCAATATTAAAAAATGTTAGTCTCCTATCAAGTGCACCTAAAGACATAGAAACAATAAGACTTCCTAAGAACTTTCAATTTTATAAATTATTACTATCTGTAAGTTCATTTATTTTAACTAATACATCTCAAAACGAGTCCAACGGTAAGTATGAGTTTATAGATTTTATCCGTTCCCCTCACAAAATGAGGAAGTTATATGAGAAGTTCGTTTATAACTTCTATCAAAAAGAACTGAGTGGAACTCATAAAGTTGAAAACAGTAAATCTCAATATGTTGGGATCGAAAACTCATTGAAAAACAGCAAGACTATTCCTTATTTAATAACAGATATTGAACTAGTTTCTCTTAAAACAGGTCAAAGAATTATCATTGACACTAAATTCGAGAAAGAGACTTTAACTAAAAATATGTATGGCCAAGAAAAGATTCATTCTAAATATTTAATGCAACTCATGACATATCTTGAAAACAGAAGACGGAGTTGTAAAGAAAAGGCAATAGGGATTCTTTTATATCCAACGATTGACCAGACCTACGAAGTTTCAAATAATATTTGGGACTATAATATCCATATTATGAATATAGACCTATCAGAAGACTGGTCTTCAATAAAATCTAACTTAATAAACCTTATTACAAAGGTGGAAGTATTCAAGAATACTTACGCCCAGAAGGCAGCCTAAGCGAAATAAAGACGAAAAGAGGAAGTTATGAGTAATCTTGCCAAGAAAATAGTTAGCAACCTAACAGAAGAAGAGCAAAAAGAATTAAAGTCATGGGCAGATGAAGCTTACGTAATTAGAAATAGTAACGATATATCTCGCACTGAAAAAATCAAACGAATCACAAAAATCACTATAAGAAGTAAAGTTACCTCTAATGTAATAGTCAGATTTTTCAGATTACTAAAAAAGCATTCATGGGATGATCGTGCATGGCCAGCTAGATTTGCTTTAGCAGGACTGACGATTGGGGCTACCGTTGGTGGAACTAAAATGGCTGGAGTAGCTACAGCAGGAATAGGAGTCGGAATACCAATATATATTCTCACATCGGCAGGAGGTGCGTTACTTGGTTCAATAATAGAGGAACTCAAGGATAAGTAATGTCTAATTATACTATAAAAGATTATCAAACATTAATTGCTTCATTTGTAGCGTCATTAATTGCACTTGGATACTATTGGCAGAAGTATAAGCTTGATAAAGAAAATGCAAAGAGAGAATTGTTCACACAACTAAATGAACGCTATGATGAGCTAAATGATCACCTAGAAGAACTCTTGCATATCGAATTTGAAACACAGATTAATAGCCAAGTTAATAACGAGAGGTCACTTGATGAAGTATGGGAGTACTTGTTTGAAGACGAACCCTGCCGTATCCCTCCATACATTGCTGCCACTTTTGACTACATCAATTTATGTTCCGAGCAATATTATTGGTACAAGAAAGGTTTTATAGATAAACAAGTATGGAGCTGTTGGCATAAAGGTATGCAAGATTGGTACAAATACTCATTTTTCTTAAAGAAAGTTGTAAAAAGAGAAAAAGAAAGAAACTCTTCATATTATAACGATGGCTTTCTTAACCTATTTGAAGGTTAATATGAAATACTTTCTTTTTATAGTGTTTACATCTCTACTATCACTTAATATCAGTGCTAATGACCTAATTGAATGTAAACAGAGAAAGGGGAGATGGGACTACCCCACCTCTCCATTAGCAAAAAAGATATCAAATATAGTTGGGAAGAAAACCTGTAATGGAAAAGACTTTAAAGACTATGTAAATCGTAATTATCCCCATCTTAAAATTCTCACAACAGGAAAAAGTGAAGACTCCTACAATGAGAAATTTTGTAAATTACAAGGAGGTATTACGGAATTGAAAAGAATTGACTGCGTGACGAATGTTTACGCAATCGAAGTAGACAGAGCTAAGAAATGGCGAGAAGCCATAGGCCAATCACTTCAATATGCCTATTTATCAAAAAAGAAGCCAGGTATAGCATTGATAACCTCTAAGTCTCAAAAAGATAGAGAATACTTAAAGCTTTTGAAGGAAGTTATTAAATATTCCAACCTAGACATAAAAGTTTGGATCATTCAAAAATAGCTCTAAAACATTATACAAAGAGATAGGCGTATAAACGCCCACCCCATGTAGATAGATATTAGCAATGGAACATAACTCGATGATAATCTTCGTAGCCTAAAAAAAAATAGAATAAAAACAATAACACTCATAAAAGGTTCCTATAAAAAATCTAAATTATTAGTAATCCCCTGAATATGAATCCCTGACTTGCGAATATAAATCTGCATCGTCTTCAAATCCTTCCAACCTCCCATAGACATAACCTTAATTGGCTCTATTCCTTTAGAAAGCATGATCGTCGCCCATGAAGCTCTTAGATCATGAAAGCGAATAAGAGGGAGATTTAATTCTTTTAAGAAATCTTTTAACGGTTTTGCCTGAGTGCCAGTTTCCCAGTCTCTAATCCTTGGAAGAACAAACTCCCCTTCTTTATTATCATAAAGCTCTTTGATAACTGGCATAAGGCTAGGAGCAATTTCTACGACCCTATCATCCCCCGACTTGGTGGTCTTAAGGCCATTAATCTTATTCCAAGAATGAGTGATATAGATAAGCCTATTTTGAAAATCGACGTTCTCCCACTTAAGAGCATAGAGTTCTCCGTTGCGAAGTCCTGTGTAACAGGCCACTGCCCAGACAGGAAACCATTCATGGTTTCTCTCTTGTGCTTCTCTAAGAAGGATCTTTATTTCTTCTTCCTTAAGCATTTTTTTGATTTTCTCATTCTTTTTAAATTTAAGCCTGGGACAAGGATCGCGATAAATGATGTCATGCTCTACTGCATACCTAAAGACAGCTCGTAAATACTTAAGCATACTTTTTCGATGGGCCTCAGAAAACTTAGCACAGTCATCTAAAATAAAATCTCTAATTTCAGAAGTACTAAATTCGTTAATTCTTTTCTTTCCCCAAATATGAAAAGTATTGGCTTTTATACATTGCTCGTAATTTTTAAGCGTGTTCTTAGCGATTCCACAATTGGCGTAGTAGTCTAAAAACTTTTCAACGAGATCGGGCCAAAGAGGATGAAGGTTCTCGTTAAACTTCTCCCCCATCTTGATTATTAATTCTTTGTAGACCCTTTCCGCTTCATACTTAGTCTTAATTCCCTGACGCCTTATGCTTTTAGATTGCTTCGTTACAGGATGCCTTCTATGGTATGTGACCACGTAATGTTTCTTTTCTCTGTCGTATTTAATTCCCATTGCTACCTCCAATTAACCGATGAAGGTATTTAAAAAAGCCTTAACAGCTCTTAGTTTAGATGGTTCAAGCCTTTTAATTATTTCGATACATTCGCCACGCATATTCTCAGGAAGAATAATATCGCCGTGGAGCATCTTCTCGAATTCGTCATAGCTGTAACCATAAACATCAAGATAGCTTGCGATGATTTGTTTAGTGAGGTCTCGCCTTCCATTTTCTGAATGGCAAACCGTAGACTCAGAAATTCCCATGATTCTGCCTACGGCTCTGACTGATAAATTTCGTGATTCTCGAAGGTACTTAAGAAGCTTCCCTTCTCTCGTTTCGACCTTTAGATCGCATCTTCTGTTCTTTTTCTTTGTCTGTTTTTTCTCGTTTTTCTTGGCCGTCATAACTACTCCTTTTGTGTAAAAACGCCGTTTAAATGGCCCAGACCGATACACTGAGTAGTTGTTTAAAATCAGAAACTTAACTGCGTTTTTTGGCCGTTTTTTGGCATTTTGCTACACTGAATAGTCCATCAAAAATGCATGTAGCCAAAAAGTTAGCCACAAATAGCCACATCGGGACAGTTTGAGACAAGTTCAGACAGGTCTCAACGTCCGATTTAAACGCAAGTTACTGTAATTAAGCAGCTGATTTTAATAATGTTTAAGGAAAGAGGGCTTCCACCACCGGAATCCGATGGTGGAGGTGGTGGGAATCGAACCCACGTCCGAAATGACGTCTTGATAGCGGCCTACGTGCGTAGTCTTCGGTTATCGTCAGAAGACAAGACTGTCCGTGATACGTGACCTCGGCGAACCCCGGTGAGTGATTAACGAGATGCCCCGGCAGGCTCGAAACCTAGTTAACCAGCAGATTCAACTGGATTGCTACATTCTGTTTCTTGGCAGTAGCGCCTCACAAGACTAATCCTAATTAATTAGGCAGCCATTGGCATTGCATAATCGTCTGCAATTAACGGTGGACTCCTTTTTACCAGGACCGTGGAGACCAACCTGGACACGCCCGGATACCTGTCAACCATCCCGTCGAAACCAGGGCACCCCCATGAGATTTTGACTAGCGGATATTTGGAACAAATATTCGTAAGCGGCAGTATAGCACAGCATTTCATATCTGGAAAGAAATCCATCGACAATCAACGCTGTGCACATCTTTATTTTTCATCTACATTTTCTAGATTAACTAAAGAAGCACCAAAGTAGATCAGGTTCTTAATTAGAACTAGGGCACATACTAATAAAATTGCAGCAAGTAGCGGTTGAATAATTCCATGAATATAACCGAGCTCTAAATCGACATTCTTATATAGGTATAGATTGAGTAGCAAAATATAACCAAGTATTTCCACATTGTGAGAATTTAAAACCACCTTTTTAAATAGAGGGCCAAGTTCATTACAATTTTCTATATCATTTCTTACTGTAGGCTTCATAATTCTTACAGTGTTATAGATTATCCCTAGAATAATGAGTTCTATTGCAAATACAGAAAACAGAGAAAGCAAAGCCTCAAGTAAAATAAAAATCCATATGAGAATTGAGTTGTCATGGGTTGAATACTCACTATAACTTTTTATCATAGAATATGCTGCTGCAATAAGTGGAGTGTAAACCATTAAGCTGTTCATTGTTTTATTTCTCATAATTTATTCCAAGTTTCCAAGCTGTAGCCTACCAGAGTTTCTGTGATGCATCCCCTTCATCTTATTACTCCTTAGTTTTCTTTGATCTATAATTAAATAAATCCACAAGTAACTGGGAAACAAAGAGATAAAGTAGACCACTAAAAAGTGAAGCAATTACGGCCAAGGCCATTCCTAATTCAAAACTTGTACCTTTCAGAGCAAGACAATAAAAAGTTATACCTGCAACAGTAATCGCACCAACAATATGTGAAACGCCAGCATAATATTCTAGTAAATCCAATAGTGAACGAACTTGATTAAATTGGGTTATTTTTCCTACACTAACCCCACTCTCATGTCCTAATATTGAATTGTAAATGAGGCCAAATATTGAAACGATAATCATAAATGCAATGAGAAAGAATAAGATTGAAATGCTTATGCTAAACTTCCCCTGTAAATAATTAATTGAATAGAAATATCCTAGTACTGGTGAGAGTAAAAGGCATGGCCATAAATATAAGCTCGTTTTATTTGAAAATTTCATTTTCTATTTCCTAGTCTTTAAAATAATCATCAAATTCTTCATAGAGTCTCCCTCGTAAACATTGAATTTAACGAAAGCTACTCCAATCTCATTCCAAAAACGAAATATTCCCAAAATGAAATAAGAAATTTTAAAAGAGAAAAGACTCTAGTAATTTAGCGCGGCGAGAATCACCTCAAGCGCCTCAACCTGCTGGGCCATCGCCATGGTCTCAAAGCTTGGTAGATGAACGAAGCCGGCCTTGGCGCGCATGCCCTTCTCTTGGGTAATGTGGCGAATGCCGTAGAAGACGTGATTGCACACAAAGCGGCCACAGTCGCGAGAGATGGCAACAGGAATCTGCGCGGCCAAAAGGGCATCTTCAATCTCACCTAGTGGAAGTGTTGAATCATACGTTACTGGCCCGTCCTTAAAGATCGCCTCTCCCACCGGACAATTGCCTTCGTTATCAGCAATTCTGGCATCATTTAAATTATGGGCGATGACCTCGAGGTTCACCTCGGCCGCCTTTTCATTGAGGCCAAAGCAGATGATAAAATCGGGGTTTAAGAAGAAGGCTTCCTTTTTAAGAATCGACAGACTCTTTTCAAAAACCGTCGGAAGAATTAATTTGTGAACCTCAAGATGTGAGTAATTGGCCGTGGTTGCTTCCACCACCTCGCCACTAGGGTTAATGAGATTATTTCCAAAGGCATCAAAGCCTGTGATTAAAACCTTCTTCATTCGCATACTAGTATGAGACATACTCTAACCTAAATCCCCAGAGCGCTTCATCGATATTTGTACGCGGATAGATCGAATTATTTTTCTCACTAAAGGCCGTCTGACACTTTCCTTCACTCACCTCATCCATCGTCAGGAAATTAGTGCGAGTCACACTACCATCCTTTGTTGAAATGACAAGTTCAGCGCTGCCGTAGTTAAAGACAATCTCCTCATCCATATACTCCACGGCAAGAAGATTTTGTGACACATACTTCTTTCCAAGTACCTTCACATCTGTTCGATAAATCACATACTGATCCATCACAAAGAAATTATCCCCAGAGAGAATCATTTTACGAAATGAGTTTTCCTCATTGGTGTAATCACCATGACACTTATAAAGCGTGTTGATTTCAAATTTTCCACCAAGGCTTTTTAAAATCACCTTGCCCGAAGAGTTACGAGTCATGGTATGGCCTAGAAAAAGATAGGCCATGCAATCCCCGTCTGTTGAAAGAGCATTGGTGTAACTTGTCGTAAGGCCACCTGGATGTCGAGACTTAAGTAGATCTGCCGAGAGACTACAATTATAAACTTCATCTTTCATTTGATAATCTTGATAGCAGACATCAACTTGGTGCTTTAGACTTTTTAAATAATCTAACTTCTGTCCCACTTTCACGCGAAACTGCTCCTGGCCACGAGCATCCTCAGGATAGAATGTCTTTTCAAGCTCGGCCTTTAAGTCACTTTTAAAAGTGTCAGCAATGGCCTCAAGGTTTGAACAGTTATTTGCAAAAGATGCAAGACTAAATAAAGAAGTGAGAATTATTTTTTTCATGGGAAAATCTTAGCAAAAAAAAAGCCCCCTTGCGGAGGCTTTTTTTCTATTTTGCTCTTACATCGAATACTTTGGACTGAAGTAGCTCGCCTTTGTAAGAAACATCGACTTTAAACTTAAGCTTATCGTCTTTTGTCTTTTTCTTAAACTTGTAAGTTAGTGCACCAGTTGCTGTTACTCCGCGACCAGGAGCTGCAACCTTAGTTGATCCCTTCTTTAGTTCAACAAACTTGTCACCTTCTAGAACGCTGATTGCAACATCATAACTTCCAGGAACAAAATCACGTAATCCTGTTAGTTTCACTTTTACATCGTGGCTTCTAAACTTACAGTTAAATAGACCTAGCGTACACTTGCGATCCTTAACCTTATCTTCAAAATCAAGGGCCACTTGAACTTCTGGGTTAACCACAACATTTGCATTAAATGTCGCGATTTCAGTGTAGCTTCCACTTAGCTCATCTCCAGGGTAAGTTAACTCTATCTTCATTTCGATATCTGATCCCGGGCGAGCGTTATTTGCAACCTTAGCTTGAATAACATCCGTTAGTTCAATTTGTGCTTGTGCAGGTAGTACTCTTAAGTTTGCTCGAGAATTTACGATCTCAACATTTGAAGTCGCTGCTACAACTTTTGCACTGATTGCCCCACGGTTTGAAGAAAGCTTTCCGAAGTTTACAAGCCCAAGTCCGACAGAGAATTTTCCATCTTGAGTAAGACCTTTTGCATCTTCAGTTTTAACACTTGTTTGAGCTGCTTGATTTAGGCGAACAACAGCGTTACTAGCAAATAGCTTCTTTGCTTGTGACTTACCAAGAGCAAGCATTTCTTCTTTAGCTGCTTGGATATTCTCATCAAATCCAGCTTCCTGGCCATCAGCTGCACCATTTTTGAAGGCAACACCCTCACCTTCTAAGCGAGCTTCAGCAAAGGCAGTCTTGTAGGCCTTGTCGAAACCTTTTTGCGTTTCGGCCCCAAAATCACCAGCGGCAGCGGCATCACGAGAACTCTCAAAGAAGTCCACATAGCCTGCGAAGTAAGTATCTTTGTGGCTAACATTAAATTCAGCTTTATAAGCGGCATCGTAAGAGGCGCCACATGCTTTCTTGAACTCATTAACACCTTTGTAAACATCAAAGCAATTTTTGAAGTCTTCATCGATATCGATGCGAGTTGGCGCAGTGTACGCATATTGAGGAAGCGCTTTTGTTTTTGCACGATCATTTTCATAAGATTCAATCTCTCTTTTTGTCTTTGCGATCTCTTGATCAACTTTAGAGTTGAAAGCTGAGCTTAAAGACTCAGGAGATGCAGAATATTCAGGAGCGACAAAATCAAATGCTTCAAAGCTTGTTGAAACAAATTCTTGTGCCACTGAGAAGGCTTTTTCTAAGAAAAGACTTCCGTTAACACTATTTGATAACATCACTCTATTTGCTGGTTTACTTGAGAAAGACTCACTCTTAACTTGCTCATATCCTCTTGGGAATTCTTGTGCTTTTGCTAGACTCTTGGCCTTAGCAACACCGGCCTCATACCCCTTTGCAAAACCTTCATCATAACTTGCTTGAGAGTTAACACCGGCTTCATAACCTTTTGTTAGCCCGTCTTCTTTACCGTCTTTAAGGCCTGCAAGGTAGCCACGTAGCTCACCTAGTTTTTTACCGTTTGCACTTCCAAAGAAGTTTGCATCTTCTTGGACATCGGCACTTGCCTTATACTCTCCTGCTGTTGCTCCAGCAGCCTCACCTTGAGATGCTCCAAGAGCTTTTGCATCTCTTTCATATTGAACATAAAGATTGCTACGGCTTTGGTAAGCTTGGTACTTCTCATTCGTGATATCTTCAAGATCACTTGCTACAGTATCTGCTCTTGCAAACTCTTCTTCTTTGACAAGCTTGTCTTCTAATAGACGGCTTCTTTCAGTTTCAAGATCAGCGATGCGATCTTCGTTACTTGCCATCTGAGATCTTTTCGATGCGATAACACTTGAGTTTTGCATGATTCGCTGAGATGAGTCAGCGATGATATTTTGATTAGCAACCAGTCTTTCACTTCTGGCTTGAGATTGTTCTTCAAATTCAAGTCTTGTTACGTGAAGTGAATCAAGACGATCAACAAGTAGCTTAATATCTGACTCAACCACAGAAAGTCTTCTCTGGTATGAATCACGTTCCGCAACAAGTGCCTTTTGCGTATTTCTTAGAGTGCCAACTTCACGGCGTTGAGTTTCAAACTGATTCTTTTCGCGATTAAGCTCGTTTCTAAATTTCTTAAGATCAGAGTCGATTAGTGCAACTCTTTGTGTTGCTTTTTGCTTTTGATCTCTAAGAGAAGCAATATCACCTTCAATGCGTTTGATATCTGACTTCACCTGTGCAAGCTTAGCTTGTGCCTTTTCAAGAGTTGACTTTGCTGATGCTTGAGCAGTCTTAGTTGAATTTAGATCACTCTTTGCAGAAGTAAGCCTTTGCTTAAGCTTTTCAAGCTGAGGAGCGGCTTGCGCGATTTCGGCCTCAACGGCCTTGATATCTTGACGTAGGTTTCTAACCTCACCTTTTTTTCTATTAACTTCTGACTCAAGGATAGCAATCTTACTACTTCCTCCATTGATTGTACTTTGTGCCTTCGTAATCTTCTTATTAACTTGTTCAAAATCACCAACAACCTTTGTTAGACGTGTTTTCGTTTGTTGAATTTTGTCTCTTAGAATTTTACGACGCTCTCTCAGGTTCTTAATTTGATTAGCATTTCCACGGTCATTTCGATCACCTGCCATTAAATCCCTAAGGGCCTGTTCTACTTGTTGCATTTCAGCTTCTAGTGCCGATCTCTTCTTTTCAAGATTAGTCTTTTGAGAAGCAAGAGTTTCTCTTTGTGATTTAAGGCCATCAATTTGTGATTTGGCACTCTCAAGCTCACTCTTCGCCTTTTCTAGCTCACTTGATTTAGCAGAGAGAGCTGTTTGAGCTGAACTTAATTGAGATTGTAAATTACTTCTCTTCTGAACAAGAGGCTTAACAGCTTGCTCTTGCTTTGAGATTTTATTTTCGATTTGAGTAACCTTAGCTTGGGCCTCACTTACTTCAGTATTTGCAGCTTGAAGTTTTGTGCGAGCATTTGCTACTTGTGACTCAAACGTTGAAACCTTAGAAGTTGCCTGAGTAAGGTCTTGTTTCTTCGATTTCATTTCTTCTTGGATTTTTGGAAGCTTGATATTTAAGCGGTCACGCTCATCAATTGCTTTTGAGATATTTGACTCTAATGATTTGATCTCATTTCTTGTACGATCTAATTTCTTTTGCGCGTTGCCTAGGCGATCATCATTTGTTCTAAGGCTTGAAAGAACTGAATCGAGGGCACGCCTTAGGTTACGAGCTGTATTTCGAGGACCTGCAAGCTCAGACTCAGTGCGATTGATATCGCTATTTACATCATCGAGCGAATCAGCAAGTCTTTGAAGCTCCTGCTCTAGCCCTTGGTTTTCAAAACTTAATTCAGAGATTGTTGTCTCTAGGTTCATATTCTGTGCATTTAAGTCTGAAACAACAGCGATGGCCTCTTCGATCTCTCTCTTAGAGATTGAAATTTCGCTTCCATTGGCCTCAAGTCTGGCCGCTAGTTCTTGGATAAGATCACTGATTTGAGTGGCAGACATTCTGGCCGCATCACTTTGGGATTTAGCTGAGTTGTAAGTCGAAAGATAAGTACGGTAGTCAATTTCGTCTGGTAGCCCCGCATGTGCACTGGCCGCCATGGCCATAACTGACAATAAAACAACATTTCTGCTTAGTGCATTTGATCTCATCATGATTCCCTCTCCTTTTGATCACTTTGATAAGAAGTGTTTTATAATTCCCTTTTGGGAATGTTGAGGGTTCTTTAAAAAGAAATTAATTAACTAATACAATTGTAAGATTTTATAAGAAAATGACATTATTGTTTGAATTATTTACAAGAAATAAAGGCCAAAAAGGCCCACCTATTATTAAGTGGGCCCTTTTGACATTACTTCACTTTAACATTGAAAACTTTGGTATGCAGTACGCTCCCCTTATAGAGGACATCCATTTTGAACTTTAACTCTTTCCCTGCGGCCTTCTCTTTAAACTTATAAGAGAATTTACCTGACTCGATCTTGCCTTGACCAGGAACTGGCATTTTTGCAATAGTCTCGTTTAATTCAAGGTACTTACCACCTTCAAGAACATCAAGTTTAACTTGAAATTCACCTGGAATATTGTCACGAACTCCTTTGAGTTGGAACTTAATATCGTGAGATTTATACTTACAAACTAGCCAACACTTTCCATACTCAACAGTCTCATCAAAAGCAACTGCATATCTAATATCTGGATTAGGCAGAACAACAGATTTGAAAGTTGTCACTTCTGTATACTTATCCTTTAAGCTATCACCAGGATAAGTCAGCTCAATATCCATACTTACAATAGAGCCAGGTTTTGCATTATTGGTAATCTTTGCAAAGATAACATCTTTTAGATCAATCTTTGATTCGGCTGGAAGTTCAGCTAGATTAACCTTCTTATCAAAGACCTCAATATTATCACTTGTTGAAATAACCTTCGCAGAGATAACACCTTTCTCACTTGCAACCTTTCCAAAGTTCACAAGTCCTAGACCAACTCCAAAATTACTATCTTGAGCAAGTCCTCTAGGATCACCACTTGTTAGAATCGCTCCTCTAGATTTATCAATTCTTACAACAGCATGATCTTCAAAAAGAGTAGTCCCTTTTTCCTTCCCTTCAATGGCCATTTGCTCACGAAGTGTACCTAGGTTTTCATCTTGGGCCAGTGCCGCACCATCTTTCTTGCCATTTTCAAATGCAACTCTCTGACCTTCAATCATTGCATCACCAAACCCATAACGGTGACCACGATCAAGACCTTGCTTATGAGCTTCTGCGTGATCATTAGTTCTCGCTTCTTCTCTGGCATCAACAAATAATTGGTCATACTCTTCAAAATAAACCTTACGGTGTGAGGCTAAGAATTCTTGGCCATAAATTTCATGATATGAATCTTCACAAATCGCTCTTAATTCTGAGACTTGTTTATATACGCTTTGACAACGTAACTTCGCCTTCCCTTCAGTAATCTTAGTCGGAGCAGTATAAACATATTCCGCGCTTCCTTTAATCTCTTCGATATTACTTGTAAGAGCTTCAATCTGATTTTCAATACGAACAACCTCTTCTTCATATGTTTCTTTTGAATCACCTAAATTAAAAGGTACATCATCTGAGTGGCCGTCTTCTTCGAAACTTACAAAATTTAGCAGCTCAGAAGTGCTCATAAAGAATTCTCTTTCCTGAACCTTATTTGTAAGAACAACATGATCATTTGGAAGGACTGACATTTTTAATTCTTTAGCTTGCGTAAAGGCAGCATGAAAATCTTCTTCCATTGCAATATTCTTAGCATTCTGTAATCCGATTGCATAACCTTCCTCATGGCCAAGATCATAGTCCTCTTGTGAGTTTACACCTTGATTATAACCATCAGTCTTACCTTGTTCTAGACCTTCACTTAGCCCAACAAGGTAGCTATCAAGCGCACCAACATTTTGCCCATTCATGCCACCATATTTATTAGCATCGGCCATTGCATCAGCAGATGCTGTCTCTGAACCTATACTTGCACCGTCAGTGATAGCATCGACTTGTCCGAGAACTTTTGATTCACTAACATATTCATTGTATAGGTTTTGACGAGTTTCATACTGAATACGAGCATCCTGTGTTGTTTGCTCTAATTCATTAGCTCTTGCTTCAGAAATAATTAGGGTATCTTCAGCATTCGTTCTTCTTAACGTAAGTTCAGCATTTTCTTTTTCAAGTTTATCAATTAATTCTAGACCTGCATTTAACTCGGCCTGGTTTTCTACAATTGCAGCAGTATTCGTTCTTAGACGAGAACGAGTCGTTAAGACTTCATCCACAAGCTCAGACATTCTCTTCTCTTTTGTCGATGCGATAATATTTAACTCTTCGCTTCTCTTAAGAGCATCTTGAGACATTTTTTGTGTTTCGAAAATCTTATCATTAATACCAGCGATTTTCTTCTGTTGTAAGTCACGCTTTGCTTCAAGCGTCGTGTGATTTCTAGCAAGTTTGCCAGAGTTCACTTCAGTTTCAACTAATTTGTTTTGAGTATTAAGATGATCTTCTTTTAATTCTTTAAGAGATACTTGAACAACTCTTAGCTTATCTTTAGCAAGAAGCTCTTTCTTTCTAAGAGTATCTTTCTCCTCATTAAGGGCTTCAATTTCTCCATTCACAAGTCTAAGCTGATGCTTTACCTCTTCGTATTCTGCTATCGAAACACCAAGGTCATCTTGTGAACGCTTTAACTCAAGCCTTGCTTCTTCTAAAGAAGCTTCAAGCTGTTTAAACTTTGGGGCCGCCCTAATAATCCTTTTATCAACTGCCACAAGAAGAGATTCCTGATATCTAAGCTTCTTTTCAGCACTTTCATATTGCTTTCCAAGATGCATTAACTTTAAACCACCATCTTTAATCTTATATTCAACAACTGAAAGTTTACTCTTAATGACATCATATTCATCATCTAAGACCTTAATCTCCCCTTCTACTTCAAGCTTCTTGGCCAAAAGAATTCTTCTTTCAGAAGTTTGATTATCACCTAATTGAAGTAAGTCGATTTCAATTTTTTCTAATTCATGCTTCTTAATTGATTGATCAGCATCGATTCGTTCCATCTCCGCTTTGTATGCACTGGCTTCAACCTTAATTGAGTCCATTACTTCTTGGTACTTAATTAGTGCGACATGTGATTTTGCATATTCTTTTTTTTCGACACTGATATTAGATAGAATAGTATCTCTCTTTCTCAGTAAAGGACGAATTGAGCTTGTTTGCTCATTATATTCAATATTGATATCTTCCGCTCTTAGCTTTGCTGCACGATAGATCTCTCTCTTTCTTACAATATAAGTATCAAGCTTTTCCATTTCTAACTCTAGAGGTCTTACCTTTGGTACCACGAGCCCTAGTTTCTTCTTATTAGCAGATACTTCCTTTAAAATACTACTATAGTCTTTCGTTAAACTCTTTACTTCAACTGCTTTATTTTCTGTTTGTTTTCCTAAGAGTGTCACTCTTGCTTTTAGAGAAATAAGCTTATCTTCGTTCTCTTTACTTAAAGTCTTATTGGACTCTAACTCCGTCATTACTTCTTTTAAGATAGACTGTTCAACCTCAACACTCTTCTTTAATGACGCTAGCATGGCCTCATTATTATTAACGATAACCCTACCTTCACTAAGCTCCTTTTTAACAGAAGCTAAGATTTCTTCAATTTGCCCTTGCTCTCTTACTAATTCACTTAAGTTCACTTCAAGAATTTCACTCTCTCCACTCAACTCATCGATCATAGCGGTAGCATCTGCAACAATCTTCATCGTTAACTCAAGATCTTGAGTATTTACTTCAAGCATCTCTGTCATCTTTAAGACTTCAGATTTAAGCTCTTCTACTTTGATTTTCGCTGACTGACTTTGAGTTTTTGAATTATCATAAAGTTTTGAATACTTTTGATAATCGATCTCATCAGGTAATGTTGCATGTGAAGCAACGGCCATAAGTGATAAAATAACTAATTTTTTACTAATTCCGATTGTACTCATATTCTCCCCTTCTTTTAGTAGATCAAAAGACTAACTTAGTGCACAAATACAAGGCCATTGGTAAAACCAACAGTCTCATTTGCGTCTAAAATTTGTGAGGAGTATTAAAGCAATTTGAGATTAAATTTAAATTTTGAGGATTGAAAAAATGCCTGGCCGCAACTTAAGCAGAGACAGGAAAAGACGGCGGCCAGGCTTTTACACACAAGATAAGGACTTTTCAATAACCTCAAATAAACATTATTTTGACTGATTCACATTGTAAATAGCTCTTCTCAAACTTTAACTTTTCTTTACTTAAATTCTTGGCAGATATTAGAAAATTTTCTTGTTTTGAAAAATAGACAATTTTATTAAAAGAAACACAATTAAGTACGGGTTATTAATAAACAGAGTAAAACACTCCAATGAAATCTCCTTTTCTGCCGGTATCTAAACACCTAAATTTATTATATACTTTTAAAGTATAGCTATTTTCCAATTTACAATAAAAACTCTACATAAATGGAAAGGGGGAACAAATGAAAAAGCTTTTTACACTATTACTTTTAGGTTCTGCACTAGTTATGACTTCATGTGGTTCATCGTCAAAAACTGATGAAACATCTTCTGTAGAATCTGTTGATTACAACAATGCTTCACTTGAAGTAAATGGTGACTCAGACTCTGGTAAAGCAGGTACTCTTAGAACTGTTTATTTCGCATTTAACTCTTCAGGACTAAGCTCATCAACAAAGTCCACTCTTGAAGCAAATGCTGACTTCTTAAAAGAAAATACTTCTGTTGAAGTACAAGTAGAAGGTCACGCTGATGAAAGAGGTGGACGTGAGTACAACATGGCACTTGGTGAAAACCGTGCACGTGCAATTAAGAACTACCTGGTAGCTCTTGGTGTTGATGCATCTAGAATCTCAACTACTTCTTACGGGAAAGAGAGACCTATTTCTTTTGGTCACAATGAAGATTCTTGGTCACAAAACAGAAGAGGAAACTTCGTAATTATTGCAAAGTAATCTTTAAAAAATGAAAAAATTAAAAAATAAGATCACATTTTTAATTTTACTTCTATCTTTGGGAAGCTGCGGTCTTACGACCGTACGCCCGAAGTTAGAAATGACTTATGCACAGGTTGCTTTCCTTGCGGCCAAGGAAGCTGGCGGACAAACACTCGCTCCTAACCTCTACCGAAAGGCCGAATTCTACTACTTAAAAGCGAAATCAAGCTACAAGAGAAAATTCTTTAATAAAGCTAAGAAGTACGCCATTCTTTCTAAGCAATTCTCAGAAAAGGCCGAGTTCAAGGCATATCGTAAGAAAACACTCGATAGCATTTAATATATCTTATTCGGAGAATTTCTCATGAAGAAAACTTCCCTAATTACTACAATTACATTAACTACATTAATGGCCGCTTCAATGACCTCTTGTAAAACGCAAGAACAAATTGAGCGCGAACAAAAAATAAATACAATGTCTGTCCAAATGCAACAGAGCCAAAAGCTTAATGCAGACTCTCTTTCAAAAATGCAGGAACTGCAAGACAGTGTTCTCCAATTCCAAGGACAACTTGAAGAGTACACTAATGGAAAAGATCAAAAGCTTGAAATTGTTGATCAAAAACTTCTAAAACTTGAAGAACAAAATACTGCCCTAACAGATGAAGTTACAAAGCTTACTGCTAAGATCGAAGAACAGGATAAATTCATTAAAGAAGTGCTCGCACTGTTAAAAAAAAAAGAAAGTAAGCGAAAAAAATTAGCAAAAGCAAAGAACCGCTCACCTTATGATCAGGCAATGTTCCTTTATGGAAAAGGCAAGTATAGCGAAGCACGTCCGATTCTAGAGAAACTTTTTAAAGAAGGTAAAATTAAAGGAAAGAGACGCGGTCGTATCATTCACAATCTAGGAATGATTTCTTATATTCAAAAGAGAAATGACGATGCAGTCACATATTTCTCAACTCTTTATACATCAATGCCAAATTCTGCTTACAACGGTAACGGGCTAGTATATCTAGCAAGAACGTTTAAGAGACAAGGCCAAACAGAACAGGCAATTGTGACTCTTGAAGAAATGCTTAAATCATTTCCAAAAAGCCGTCACGTCCCTACTGCTAAGAAGTTATTAGCGAGTTATAAAAAATAAGGTATGTAAATAATGAAACGAATTTTAGGACTCCTAAGCTTAACCTTTGCACTTTCTTGCCAAAGTATTATTGACTTAGACCGAGACAGTGAAGAGATAAAGATTGAAGGACCGAAGTTTTCCATTCTATTTTCTCACTCAATCTCAGGCGAAACACACCCGTGTGGATGTCGCCAATTTCCACTAGGAGGCCTCCCTCAGGTAGCGGGCTTTATGAGTGAATTTAAAAAAGATCATCAATACCTCTATATCGATACAGGAGATATGCTCTTTCCTTCATCTGTTGTACCAGGACATATTGAAAAGTCTCAAAAGTTTGCAGCGGTCTCACTAGCAAAGGGTTTAGATAAACTGGGACTTAAGTATACACTTCCAGGTGATCAGGATTTAGCGGCGGGACTCGATTTCTACAAAGAAGTTCTTTCTCAAGTCAGCTTTAAAGTTCTCGTTTCAAACCTTGCTGATAAAAACACTCTACCCCATCAAGAATTTGCTAAGATTAGCTTTGGAAAGAGTACAATTTTTCTAACAGGTATCGTGGCCGGGGGCACTTTACAACCTGAGTACAGAAACCTATTTGTTAACCCAGTTAAGAGCTTTAAGGACACAATAGCCAAACTTAAAGAAGCAGGCTTTGACGAAAAGAATCCACTTCATAAGCTGGTTTTAATGTCTCACGCTGGACTTGATTATGATAAGAAATTTGCTGAAGCATATCCTGTCATTGACTGGATTATTGGCTCTCACTCACAAAGCTTCACAAATTACTCAATCGATGTAGGAAATACCCAAATTGTACAAGTTCTTTCTAAGAATCACTACTTAGGAGAAGTCGCCTTCTCTGCAGGAGCTGAAAAGCTAGAAAAGGAATTCTCTTACCATGAGATGCGCGAGCAATTGGGAGAAAAAATTCCAAATAATCCATTCACAACATTTATTAATAATCACAAGCAAGAGCTTGATAAGATTCGTGACCAGGAACAAAAGAGTCTAAGTTTTGCTGACACTGGAATCAAGAAGCTTGCAGATACTAAGAGCTGTCTTGAGTGTCACTCTGATCAAGGTGATCATTGGGCAAAGACACCTCACGCGATATCTTTTGGAACACTTATAATTGCCAAGGAAGAGAATAAAACAAGCTGTATGCAATGCCACTCTCTTGGAATGAATGAAGAAGGTGGTTATATCAATCATAATGATATTGTGCACTTTAAAGATTTAAAAACAAGTGATGCTAAATTTAAGGCCCACAAAGACAAGTACTGGCAGGATGTAACAAAGGCCTTTAGTGGTGTGACCTCTGTTCGTAAGCTTGACTCTAAGAAGATTAAATCAATTCGCGTTGCATGGGATAAGGCCAATGAGAAACACAAAGTGGAACACTCATTTGCCAATGTACAATGTCTAAACTGTCACGCTATGGTTACAGATCATCCCTTTGCAATTGAAGATGAGACTCAAAAGAAGGCCCATACAAAGGCCGCTATTAAGAATAAGTGTCTTGGTTGCCATACAAGTGACCAATCACCTGAGTGGTATAAAAAAGATCGCGATGGAATTTATTCAGGGGTAAACGACGAGTACTTCGATAAAATGTATCAAAAAATGACACACTAAAAATAATAAGGGGGCCTCAGTTTTTACTGATAGTCCCCTCTTCTTAACTTTCTTTCCACATCTTTTTTCTGCTGATCAGATCTCTTATCATGAAGCTTCTTCCCTTTTGCTAGGGCGATTTCAAGCTTAACACGTGAGCCTTTAAAATAGATAATCGTTGGAACAATAGTAAGCCTTTCGGCCTTTGCACGGTGAGCAATCTCAGCAATCTCTTTTTCATGTAAAAGTAGCTTTCTCTTTCTCGCTTCTTCGTGATTGAATTGATTTCCAAATTCATATTCAGGAATTTTGATATTATTGGCCCAAACTTCGCCGTTCTTATCAATTGTAATATGGGCCTCACCAATTGAGACCTTTCCCGCACGTAGGGACTTTACCTCAGTTCCCACTAAGGACATTCCTGCTTCGTAAAGTTCAAGTAATTGATAATCGAACTTCGCTCTCTTATTTTTGGCTATGATTTTCTTTCCCATTATTTACTCATTTAAATGCTTATATAAATTTTGAAGGTCCTCTAATTTTAGCGCTTCTGCTCTAACTGTCAAAGGCTGATTGATTTTGGCCAAGGCCTGTTCAATTTTATCCACTGGAGCATAAGTCTTTAGAACCTTTCCAAGCTGTTTTCTCTTAAATTGAAAGACTGCTCTTAAAAACTTCTCAAACTTCGTAAACTCAGAAAGAGGAATTACTGGACTCTCCAAGCGCTCAAAACTAATAACAGCTGAGTCAACCTTTGGCGGAGGAGTAAAGGCACCGGGAGGCGCTTTTACAAGAAGAGAAGTCTTAAAATATGTTTGTGATAAGGCCATTAGTGAACCCATGAAGTTCTTCTTTGAAGCAAAGGCAAAGACCTTATCAGCGACTTCTTTTTGAAACATCAGTGTCATATATTTAATAGACGGTGTCTGTAAGAATTTTAGAAGAAGTGGGGTCGAAATATTATACGGTAGGTTTGAAACTAGCCATGTCTTATCCCCTAATCCCTTTTCAACGATGAAGGCTTCAAAATCAAACGCCAAGGCATCTGTAAAATTAATATTTTCGGCCTTAACTATTGGCGCAAGATATTCAATCATGCGCTCATCTTTTTCAACCACATGAAGATTTTCATTATGAGCAGCTAAATTCTTAGTTAAAATTCCTGGGCCTGGCCCGACTTCAATAATATTGCCAGCTGAACCAGCAAAGTCGTCTGTAATTTTTGAAATAATATTTTGATTATTTAAAAAGTGCTGACCGAGATCTTTATTGGCCCAAGGTAGTTTTGTTTTTGACTCATCCATGACTAGGCCTTCCTATGTTCTTTCTTATTAATAAATCGTGATCTCGCATCGATACTTAGCGTGTCCGGATATTGAATACGACTACTATAATTTCTAAAAGCATAATTTGCGATCATGGCACCGTTGTCAGTACAGAATTTTGGCTGCACAAAATGCACTTGCTTATACTTTTCTTTTAAAACTTGTCTTAGATAGCTATTGCAAGCAACTCCACCTCCAACAACAATTGGAAGGTTATTAAATCCCTTCTCTTTTGCGGCCTCAAGGGCGTAGCGAAGTTTAAGCTTAAGAGCTGAAACAATGGCGTGCTGATAAGAAGCACAAATATCTTTAGTATCTTGATTGATATCTTCCGGCGACTTCACAAGATACTGAGGATTCTTATCAAGGAATGTTCTTAAAGACGTCTTCACTCCCGAAAAGCTTAGGTTACAATCTTTTGATGCCTTTAGGCCAATTGGGAATTCGAAGCGATTGATATCACCTTCTTTAGCAAGGTCATCAATAATACGGCCAGCTGGATATCCAAGCCCCATAAGCTTTCCACCCTTGTCATAGGCTTCACCTGCGGCATCATCAATTGTCGAGCCAAGAACTTCAATCTCATCACTTGCTGTCACAAGAGTGTAGAGACTATGTCCCCCGCTGACTAAAAGTCCTAAATATGGATATGAGACTTTCTCTGTCAGATGAATCGCTTCAAGGTGAGCAAAGAGGTGGTTTACTGCAAAGAGATCAACTTTCTTTAAAAGAGAAATTGTCTTAGCAGCATTAAGTCCCGTTAAAAGTGGCCCAAGAAGCCCTGGAAAAGTTGTCACGCCAACAAGGTCGATATCTGAAAGATTCACACCCGCCTTAGCAATTGTTTGCTTAATAAGAGGAGCTAGCTTTTCAAGGTGATTTCGTGAGGCAATTTCTGGAACAACACCGCCCCATTGAGCAAGCATTTGTTCTTGAGAAAATAACTCAAAGGCCAACACTTCAGGAACCTCACCTAGAGAAATCTTATCAGGATCTCCTTTGAGAACTGCAACTGATGTGTCATCACAACTTGTTTCAATACCTAAAATATATTTAGTGGCCACGAAATATTCCGATCTTACGAGTAAATAATAAGATGCACCCTATCATTATTTTAAGATTTTATCGACAATTTTGATGATTTTTTCAAAGTGATCCTGTCCGAAATGATCCGCTAAGTACTGATAAATTGAACGGTTTTCGTCGAGGTTGTAGTTGCGCAGCTCTATTTGCTTAGCAAGCTCATGGGCGACAATAAAGACGGCCGTTAGTGGCTTGATTTGATTGGCATATAATCCACGAGGAAAACCTGAACCATCTGGCCTTTCATGATGATTGATTAGAATCTCATACATATTCTGATCAGTTAGGCCTTCCTTCTCAAGTATCTCACTCATTAAGCGGCCATGTCCCAGAACCACATTCTTATCATAATCAGACAACTCCGCCTTAAGTAGCTCTTCTTGGGAAGAAATACGGGCCAAGCTTTCATCTTCAAGAAGAAGATCGTGAAACACTGATGTACGGATTATGGTTTCTATATTATCTTTTTTCCCCCATGCTAGCTGCTTTAAAATCTCAACCCCAAAGAGGCTTGTCAGATAGCAGTGGTCATAGAGGTAGTTAGTCATATTCTCGCGCTCTTTTAAAAGGGCCTTAAGCTTAAGACTTCCCTGCGAAAGTTTTGAAATATTTGAAACATAGCTATCTACCACAGTGCTCGTTCCAGTGCTAATTCCGTAGCGGCCAACCAGACGCTTAAGTGTCATCATAGACTTTTGAGCAATATCTAAGTGCTCAGCTGGAGTGGAAGGGTCATATTTTAAAAATGAAACCTCTCCGGCCTTCTTCACGTATTCATCAATATCGTCTTTATTTATATAGAGATAATTAATATCACGATCGAGGTAGCTTTCAATTTGAGAAATTGTGAATGTGTCTCCGCGATGAATAACTTTTACAAATTTTGAATCGCTAAGTTTTACGTAAGTATCACAAATGGCCAGTGTACCTCTAAGGAAGTACTCAGTGTTGATCTTCTTATACGCACTACTGGATTGAACAAAAGTCGAAATCCCACCAAGTTGTGTTAAGAGTTTTTCAAATTTAACAAATGAAAATGGCTTTGGCAGATGCTCTCTTTTCTTGTGATAAGTAATATCTCTTTCAAAATTAATAAATTCTGCTTCCGTATAAGAAGTAATGATAAGTGATGGAATATTACAATCAATCGCATCACAAAAAGAGAAGATATCTTCATCCCCTTCTCGGAAGTAATCAGAAATGATAAGCTTATAATTTTTAGATGACTGAAGCTTCGCCTTTAATTCCTTAAAGTTAGAAACACGAACGACATTCACACCTTGGAAAGCGTTCTCAATTCCCAAGACATAAATATCACTAAGTTCAAAATCTGGTTCGGCCACTAATACGTTAAAACTCATAGAGGCTATTTTAACACTTCCATGGTTATAAACTAGAAGGAACTTTGTGCTTTAGCGTACCCAGTAAAGAACCATGGCGATATAACAGCTTAAAAAGATAGCGCCAGCAATACGATAGAAGGCCCTTTTTGCAAAACAAAGTACGAGTAAAAATAGTGCCGCAAATATTAGAGCAGACATCTCAGGTATAAAATTTTCTGCAATTTTAATTTTGTAAAATACCAAACTTCCTAGAACAAAAGCGGCATTGAAAATATTTGAACCGATAATATTTCCAGTGATAATATCCGAGTTCTTCCCCTTCTTGCTTGTCATGATGGCCGTAACAAGTTCAGGAAATGAAGTTCCAAAGGCAACAAAGATGGCCGAAATAACATAGCTCGAAATTCCAAACTCGAGAGCGACGGCCGTACCACTCTTAACAAGTAGCTCCCCCCCACCATATAAAAGAGCAAATCCAGCAAAGAGATGAATGATTTCTTTTGGCCCAACTTTCTCTTCCTGACTTTGAGGCTGCTTCTGGTCTCCAAGGTGAGCACGATCCTTTTTCATAGAAGCGAATGTATCCCATAGATAGAAGGCCATAAATCCAATAAGAAGAGCACTTCCCCACCAATAAACTTGATCTTGTAGAAGAACAAGCGCAAGAATGGCCGTAAGAGCTAGATGTAGCAGGAGCTGTTTCTTAATCTCTTTCCCAGAGATAAAAAGTCGGCCCATAAGGCCAGATACACCTAGAATCAGAAAGAGGTTTGCAATATTTGAACCCACAATATTTCCCAGGGCAATACCCGGCTCACCGCGATAACTTGCCAACTGAGAAACAAAGAACTCTGGAAGAGATGTTCCGAAACCAACAATCAGGAGTCCAATAACAAGTGGTGATAATCCAAGGGCCAGTCCAATCTTTTCTGCAGATTCCAGAGCGAACTCTGCACCATAATAAAGCATAACAATAGCAAGAATTAATAACACAACTTGTAAAACCATATTTTATTTCCAATAATTAGCTTATGACTAATTCAAATAAGACATCTAATAAAAGTCTCAATGACATTTTTTCTAAGTTTAACAAAAAGACATTCAAATATCTAAATATTTCGACATGCTTGATTGCGGATACCTTTGTCGCTTTTTATCTTTATTTAGTTTACGCTAACCCGAAGACCTATCACGAAAGCTTCAAAATTGCTTATCAATCACTAAGACTAGTTGACCCAAGTATTGCAGATGGAATTAAGGATCCAAATTTTCAAAATCAGCTTATTCAACTGATGATCCAAACAGTGATTTCAATTATTTGTATCTACCTTATCATTCACTTTATTGTTTATATATTCCGAATCTATAATAAGAAATTTGCTTACGGCTATATTAAACTCTATGCCTGGACAGGAGGAGTTCTCATGACAATTACAGCGCTCTTCAACCTTGAAACACCAAGGGTTGCCATGTTTTTAATTCCTGGATTACTTCTACTCTTTAACGCACTGGGATTTAAGCACGAGAGTCAAATGAAGGAAGAATAAAGTTTGTTAAGTGAGGAAGGGTCCAATCTGGCATGCTACGAGCTTGCCCCTTAGCTTTTTGTAGCCCACAAACTGCTAGTAAGAATGAATCAAAGGCCCTTACATTCTTTACAATAACCTCTAGGTCATTGTCGTAAATAAAGATTCCCAATTTATTTTCAATCTTTTTAACAATATCAAGGCGGGCCTCAACTCCAAGATCAAGATCCGTTAGGTTTTGAATATTCTTTTTAAGAATGATTCGACTCTTTAGTAATTCTAGTAGAATTAGATTCACATGCCCTTCATAGAATTGGCACTCTTCAGGAAAGTGTCTCTTCATATAAGAAAAACGTGAAAGCATCATAAGAGATGTATTTCCAAATGAATCGAAAGTTGTATTAAATAGCTCTAAGAGTTGGTCGTGGTAAGAACACCAAATCCAAAAATCAAGTGAGCGATTCCAATAAGGAATAAAGCCTTTCTTAAGTCTTCTCTTAAAAGATTTAGAAAGCATAAAGTCATTTGAGTCTTTTCCGAATGTGTCGCGATCAAAGTGAGTGAGGTCCTCAAAATTTCTTTTTCGTTCATACTCTTTTGGACTCGATTCTTCCATCTTGCGATCCATCTCTAGGATTGATGCAATATCTTCGCGAACCTTCTGCACGTCTCCTACAGGACACTTCGCAACTCCAGGGCACTTAAGATCACAGTTATGACAAGGAGGCTTTGAAAGTGGAAAATCGATAATAACATGCTCAAGGTTATACTTATCAATCCACTGGTTGAGGATATCGTCACCATCCTCAACATCTTCATCACGAACTTCGTCTTTTACATGAAGAATCGACTTAAGAAACCAGCGTCCGCTTCCCTCGTGGTGATCAAGAAGACAGAAGAAGAAATTATCTCTTCGCCCACCCTTCATTGAAAGTCCTGCTACACGATTGAAGCTTAAACTCATAATGGCTTCTCTACACTAAACTCTAACACCTGCATATCTTTTGCACGTGAGAGCTCTTTTAAAACTTGGGCCTTATGTTGAGGTCCATGTGCAAGTAAGAAGCATCCGCCTCCACCTGCTCCACATACCTTCATTCCAATAACCAAATCTTTTTCACGTAATTTATTATAGACCTCACGCATATCATCTGTGACGATACCTGAGAAAAGTTTCTCTCTTTGGACACCTTCTTGGCAAAGCATTCCGAGGAAGTCATCGTACTCACCATTTCGAATTGCATTGTAAGCACTAAAAGTCAGATCACGAATTTTCCCAAGCCCTTCTCTTACACCATTTTGGTTATCAAAGAAGTCTTTATAAACTTGCCAATTATTAATTGCCGACAGTCTAAGTTGTCCCGAGTACACAAGTGTTAAGTGTGACTCCACAAAGGTTTTAAACTCTTCATTGTAAAGTTGCTCAACTTCAATACAACTATTTGTCGCTATTAATGCAAGCACGCCTCCGTAAAGAGCAGGATAGTAATCCTGGTATCCACATGGGCCCTTATTTAAAATCTTTGCCTCAATATTTTGAACTGTATTAATCGCAATTTGACGATCAAACTCAATACCAGCGTATTCACATAGTGCTTTATAAACAGTTACTCCCATTGATGATGAACCACCAAGGCCTGCCCCTGGAGGAGAACCTGACTCAGTAGTTAAACGAATACCTGTTGTTAACTTAAAGTGATGAAGGATTTGAGCAAGAAAAGACAGTGGTCCAAAAGTATCACTATCAAAATCTTCATATGTAAAATCAACGCTTGAGTGTCTAGTAACAGAGTCGTAATCTATTGAAACAAACTCAACACCTTCAAATTCAATCTCTTCAACCATAACCTTGGCCTTAAGAGAGGTTGCAAGGTTTAGAGTTATTGTATGTCTTAAAACCTGATTTAGTGGAACGATATCAAGTGTTCCACCAAGAAGGTCAACGCGAACTGATCCTTCGGCTCTAGCAATCTTATTATCCATTATAAATTCCAATATACGGAAGCTCTCGGTAGCGGCCATCAAAATCAAGTCCGTAACCGATAACAAATTTATCTTCAATCTCAAAACCGAGGTAATCGATTTCAACATTATGTTGTGTTTTAACTTTCTTATGTAAAAGAGTCGCTAATTTAATTGTCTTAGGTCCTCTCTCTTTTAACATCTTAGTAAGCTCACTAATTGTTAATCCAGTGTCCACAATATCTTCCACAAGAATCACATTCTTATCTTTGATATCGACTTTAATATCTTTGGTGATTGAAATCTTTCCAGTACTTTCAGTCCCCTTATAAGAGCTCGCTCCAATGAAATCAAAATATACAGGAGAATTCATTTGGCGAATGAGGTCGGCGACGAAGATGAAAGCACCGTTTAAAACTCCAATGACGACAACCTCCTCTCCTTGAAAGTCTGAATCAATCTTAGCGGCTAATTCTTTAATTCTTTCATTAATTTTCTCTTCAGAGAAATAAGTTTCGATTGCCATGAGTTCTTCCTTAATTCCTATACAAATGAATTATTTAAAATTTCTCCAACGCCACCTGCGCCAGGAACAATATACTGTTTTCCAGTAAGGCCAACTTCTTCATCCCACAAAGTCCCTGGGGCCGTCTTTAAGACGTGATCAGGAGATAATCCACGATCCAAGCGTAGAGCATAGATCTCAACATCTGGATGATCTTTTTGCATTCTCTTAATATACTCAGGAGTGACGATAAGATTAAGTGAAATATACTTAAGAGCACGCCCCTTAATTTTGTCTTTATAGTGATTAATCGCAAATGACATTGAACCACCAGTGGCCCCCATTGGATCAGGAAGAAGAACGATAGCGTTCTCTTGTCCACCACCAATCTTTGATCCTGAAACATCAACACCAATCACCTGTTCGTTCTCATCAACCTTACGTTGAACATAGAAATGATCTTGACGTATAAGCTCTGGATTTAAAAAATAGTTTAAGTTTTCAAAACAAACGTGACTTGGAAATGTTCCGGCCCGAGCAAGGTCAACACATAGAACAGGTTGGTCCCTCTTTATAACTTCTTGCTTAAAAATTGCCTTATCAGTGAGCCCGGCCATTCGAGATCGAACCTCAACAACCTCTTTTGGAAAAGAGTTTCCAAGTACTGATTCAAGAAGAATAAAATAGAGTTTGTGGATTAAATGATTTAATTCCGGCTGAATCACACCTTCACTGGAAAAGCGCGCTAATAAGCTTTCAGCAAGAGGATTGGAGAGAATAAAAACATTCTCTCCATATTTGTGTTCGATTTGACTTATTTTGTAATGATTCGAATTTTTAGATTGTGTTTTCATTATTCAATTTCACCTCGCCAATAGAGTTTACCTCTTTTAGGCCTCCAAGTGAAATCGAAAATGCCTTAACATCTTCATCTTCTTCGTAGTAATCAAAGTGAGCACGACAACGTGCTTCGTAAAGATCAGCTTCACCTACTAAAACTGTTTTTGAATTGTCAGTTGGTAGTCTGTATGACTTCGAAGCAGGTGCCCCACAAACAGTACAGATCGCTTGAATCTTCATCACATCATCAGCAATGCATAGTAACTCAGGCATTGGACCAAATGGCTTTGATTTGAAATCCTGATCTAGGCCAGCACAAATAACGCGAATTCCACGACGTGCTAACTTCGAAACAACCTTAATAATTGTTGCATCAAAGAATTGAACCTCATCAATGGCCACAATACGAGTTGAATCATATACCTTCTGTAAGATTTCAACAGCGTCTTTAACTGGTTCAGCTTCCACGTGTCTCTCTGAATGACTTACGACATTCGTTTTGTGATAGCGATCATCAATAACAGGTTTGAAAATTTGAACTTTTTGACGAGCAATTTGTGCTCTAGTTACTCGACGGATAAGCTCTTCCGTTTTTCCAGAAAACATTGGGCCGCATACGACTTCAATGCCACCAGTTGCGTGTGCGTGACTTGCGTACATTGACTTAAACTCCTCTTAATGTCAGATATTTTTTGTGTTGTGTCTCTATATTCTATTATGACGGCCGGGCCAGTTTTAGGCCACTTACATCTTCTTTCAAAACTGGAAGGCAACGCGCTCAACGCGTAAAGACTAAATAAAGCTTATCATCAACATCAGGTACATCATCATAAAGAGCATGAAGCCTACAATGAGTAAAATCGGAGACATAAGAATAAAGAAGCTCTGCACAAATGAGAAGCGCAGGTTATAACGCAGTCCAAAGTATAGGTAGATTGCCTGAGAAATAAATTTTAAAAAATCTCCAAAGATTGGAATAATTAAGAAGAAGTTCCCAACTAACGCACCTGCAATTACGTCTTCTAACTCAATATCCTTTAGGTCTTTATCAAAGAGACTAGCAAATATTGTGATAATCAGACGCCAAAACTTTACAAATACCCAAGCAGAAAGTGGAAAGAACACGACTTTAAATAGTGTCGAAAAGAGAAAAAGTTTTTGTTGGAACTCACTCGAAGAAAAAACAGCGGGTAAATATCCATCTTCGGCCATCTTGCCTGCTAAATTAATTCCAATATGAATTTGTGCTAAAGAGTAAAGGCCATAGATAAAAACAAATGGCCAAGAAGCTAGAGCGAAGTCAGCGAATTTTAAATTAATTCCGCGCTCACTCTCCTCTTTTACGATCTCAAAAAGCCTAGCTTCTTTAATACGATCAATCTCTAATCTATGCTCAGCAATATTTGAGTTCACAAGTTTAGGGTAAAGAAGATATTTAATGTATTGAATATATATTTCTAGCACGTCTTTATTTTAATCGAGTTCCTAATAAATTGAAACTAGGCAATGACCTACTTTTTCAGTTCAGTAAAGAAGAACTCTTTTGGTGTTTGTAAAACTTCACGAAATTTCTCGTATGGAATACTTGAGCGATCGCGATTCTTATCCTTTGCATCTGCTGGGAAAGCCGTTTCAAAGCGAGCAATAAGCCACGTCGTCTTTGCACCATCTACAACCGCCAAATAAAATGATTGATTTAATTCAATCTTTTTGCCCACCATGAAGCTAACAATTTTACCATTAGCAAAATTAAATGTGATAGTCTCTGCCCCATCAAACTTTAATAAGTCCTCGTTAACCTCTTCACTTTCAAGTATTCGATCAACCTTTAGCTTCTGAAGTTCATCGTAAAAAAGATTAAGATTTTCCTCAATTGCGTCTTTAACAATAATAGTATTTCCGGCGACACTAATTGAATTAATTTTTCCATAAGTTGAGAAACTTAGAATACTTCTTTTTTGATTTATTAATGCCACTTCTTTTTGTTCATCTTTTTCAACTAAGAAGTAAGCTGCAAATATTGAAAGAACTAATATGATAAAGAGATAACGATTCTTCATTAAGCTGAAAATTTCCTTCTCTGGAAAAGAACCAGAGCAATGACAAGGTAAGCAAGAGGCAGAACAACAATCGAAAAGTAAAAGATCACTTTCTTTTCAATATCTGAAACTAAAAGTGGAACCTCTTTAAACACCACTGAATTAAGTGAAGTTAATTGTCCTTGACCTGATAACCAGTGATAAAGGTTTGAAATATACTTAAAGTTACTTTGGTAGCTAAAGAATTTATTAGAAATAAAGGCCGAGTTCCCAATGGCCACCATTGCTGGTACACCATCTCTTGTAATTGCCGCTGCCATATCAATAGGCCCTTCAATATCTTCACTATCTTTTTTTACATCCCCTGCAATTACAGAGATCATCTTCTTCTCCGCCCAGCTCTCTGGAGTGGATGTAGCTAAAGCGTGATAATTCCCTTGTTCTTCTTGTGAAAGAGTTGATGAAATTGATGCGACAAGAGGAAAGAAAACTCTCTCTTTAAAATCAGAGTTAATATTTAAAGAATCAAAACGAGAAATAATTGGCGCTGTTCCCTTTGATGACTCAAGCCCATTTACTGGATCCATCACAATATCATTTGCTATATTAAGACCATTTGAAGAGAAGAACTTCTTAAGATTTGGAAGTTTCTCACCATGAAAATTTGGCATTAACGCAGCAAAAATACGCCCACCATTAAAATAGTAGTTTTCTAATTTTGAAATATCTTCCTTTGAAAAATCATTCGTAGGCTCAAGTATTGTGAAGACATCACATGATTTAGGAATTTCATTTGCTTTAAGAAGGTCCACTATATTTAAGCGATAAGCAGATTGCTTTAATACGTGTAATAGTCCTGTAAAACCGTTGTCAGAACTATCTTGAAATTTTGCATTATAGTTAAAACAGATTGCAGGATCTTTATCTCTTTCAAGACGAATTAGGCCATTGGTAATTCCTAATTCTAAGATTCGAGTCACCACGACTTTCTTAAGCTCTTCACCATTCTGCTTTGCTAAAACAATTGAAGGTGAAACTGTTACTCCATACTGAGCAATCATATCTGGCCTTAACTCTGGGTCATAGAATTTTGTCACAATTGATGAATTTTGATTTTTATAAAGTTCAAGAAGAGAAAGAATGGCATTCTTTGAGTCTTTATTAGAAAAGACCACCATCTCAACCTTATTATCAATTTTCTTTACTGTCTTTACAGTAAGTTCAGAAAGAGTATTGAGTTGCCTCTTGCTTAAATCCCAAATTGGCCCGCGTTTAAAGACAATTAGGTTTAAAACAGCAAGGATACAAAATAGTAAGAAGAACGCGGTAAAATTAGAAAGAAGATTCTTTCCAAAGGTACTCCTTACAAAATTTCTAATTTCTTCAAGATGAAAGTAGAAAGTTAGCAGCGTTAGGCAAAGAGCGATAATAAATGTCGCACCAACTAAGAATATATGCTCAGGGATGATAAGAAATAAGAAGCAAGCAATTAAATAGAAAATTGCACATAGGCTTAGGGAAATCTTTTTCATTTTCTAACCCCCAAGTTGCGAATGCCAATGAAACTAAAAAGGCCAATAAAAGAGAATATATAAACTAAGTCAAAGCTTGAAACTGCTCCTCTAGCGAAATAGAAGATATGTGAACTGAAACTAAAGTATCTCATCATGGCCTGAATCATTTCATTATCAATAACATTCGAGCTTGCATAAACAATTAAGAAAGAAAATAGTGCACCAAATGAAATAACAATAGATGCAATATAAGATCGACTCAATAACGAAGCATTAAGACCAACAATTAAGTAGCATAAACCTAGGCCGTAAATTCCCAACATATTTGTAAATAAAATAGCAAAGTCATTAAAGCCTTTTGGTGCTAAGAAAAGTGGAATAATAAAGATTGGTAAGGTAATAAAAATGAGCTTTGTAGCAGCGGCCAAATACTTAGCAAAGAAGATTGAGTCATCTGTTAAGTTTGAAAGCTTTAAGAGTCCAAAAGTATTTTCTCTCTTCTCTTTAACGAATGCGCCCATCGTAAGCATTGGAGCGAAGAAAAGTAGAATAAAATTGAGTGCTGAGAATGTCGGAGCAATCACAAAGTCTACTATTGTCTTATTAGTTAACTGTGGGGCCATTTGTAAATTATTATAAAAGATTGCAGACATAATAAAGTTTGAAATGGCCGCAAAGATATAAATAATTGGCGAAGAAAAACTTTCGCTAATTTCTTTCTTATAAATAAGTTTAATGCCTTTAAGGAGTGGAAGTTTCTTATTCACGAATCTCCTCCTTCTTTGCGGTTAGCTTCTTGAAAATATCCTCAAGCCCAACTTTGATATTTTGTTGCGATAAGATAGCGAGATCATTTTGAGCAAAGTATTTTGAAAGAGTAATTCTTAAATCACTATCTTGAGTTTGCCCACTAAATTCGTAAATGCCATCCTTATTACTAAAGTTTATTCCCATCTCTTTTAGGCCCTGAAGCTTGTCTTCATCAACTGACTCAAACTCTACTTCAACTCTTTGAGAGACCTCAAGTTTCTTCTCAATATCTTTAATTGGCCCGTGAGCAACAATGACTCCTTCGTGTAAAATTGCGATATCATCACATATTGAAGCAAGGTCACTCAATTGATGAGAAGAAATAAAAATCGTATGATCTTTTGAAAGCTCTTTGATCACATCTTTAATTTGTATAATGGCATGGGGATCAAGTCCAACAAGTGGCTCATCTAGCACAAGAAGCTTTGGGTTGTGGCAAATTGCCGCAGCAATCCCTACTTTTTGTTTATATCCTTTGGATAAATTTTCAATTCTTTGGTGTGCTACTTCTTTAAGTCCACACTTTTCGATGACTTCCTCAATTGCATAAGTATTATCTGCAATTTGGTAAATTTCTTGGACAAATTCTAGAAATGGCCTAACGCACATATGACGATATAAAGCAGGCTCTTCCGGAAGGTATCCAATCGTAAGCTCACTATCTTTAGTAAGGCCACCAGTTGTATACTCCTGCTCTTCAAGAATAATCTTCATAAGGGTCGACTTACCTGCACCATTTGGCCCAAGAAATCCTAAGACACCTTTTCGACCGATTGTGAGATTCACCCCTTTGAGAACATCTTTACCAGGAAATGTTTTTCTAATGTCCGACAACTCTACAAGGTTATTGTCACTCATTCTATAAGTCCTTAAATTAAAAATCCTTCTTTAAAATCCTAACAAAAAATGAAACAATAAGAAAAGTCTTAAAATTTAATCATTTACCTAACTCTGCCGACTAGGATAAATATGACCAGAAATATAGATCGCTTCAAAAAGCTTATTGAAAAAGCTAATAATATTGTTATTACAACTCACATCTTTCCAGATGCCGATGGTATTGGAAGTGAGATTGCCCTGTGCATGGCCTTAAGAAAATTAGGTAAGAATGCAATTTGTATTAACGAAGAAAAATTATTCGATCGCTATCGCTACCTAGATCCAGATGGTGTGATTACAAATTACAATGATTCAAAAGACTACTTTGATAAAATCGATCTATTTATCGTAACAGATACTAACGCTCTTCCAAGAATTGGAAAGAATGTACAGGAGCTTGTTTTAAAATCAAGTGAGCTTCTATTCATTGACCATCACCCTTGCCCAAAAGAGATCGCGGCCATTCATTGTGTGGATTCAACTAAGGCAGCTACAGGTGAGTTGGTTGGAGAACTTATTGAGGCGCTTGGAGTAAAACTTGATAAGAAAATGGCCTTGGCCCTTTATACTTCAATTATTATCGATACAAGTTCGTTTAGGTACCCTACAGTAACAGGTAACACTCACCGAATTGTCGCCAAGCTCATGGATACAGGGATCTCGCCTCCACAAGCATTTAATCAAATCAACGGTGTTAAACAAGTTGAGTATATGAAGCTAATTGGAAAGGTACTCTCATCCTGTCAAATGAGCCCAAATGGTAAGGTCGCTTGGATTTCTTTAACAGAAGAAGAGATTGAAAGCTTTGGTTGTGAAACTGAGGACACGCATGGCTTTATCAATCACCTTCTTATTCTTGAAGGAATTGAAGTTGCTTGTATGTTTAGAGAAGTTGGCGATAAGGTTAAAATTTCATTTCGCTCAGTTAATCAGACTGTAGATGTTGGTGTCATTGCACAGGCCCTTGGAGGTGGAGGTCACAACCACTCTGCAGCGACAATCATTGATGGAAACCTTGCTAAAGTTATTCCAGAGGTCATTGAAAAAATTGAATTAATGATTGAGTAGTAGGCCCTATTGATTCAGAATTTTTGCCAGAACATCTCTTTCCTTATCAGAGAAATTAAATGCACCTGCAGTTAACACACCCTTAAGCTTTTCTTGAGTTGCCGGATCTTTTGGATCATTCTTTGCTATATCACCAAATGGCTCACCTTCTGGAGTAATCTTCACTTCCGCCTTTGTTGCCTCTTCGATTACCTCTGCTTTCTTTTGCTCTTGAGAAGGCGTTGGTGCCGGAACCTTTGGTAGTTTTTGAGCCTGCTTACTCGCCTTATGATCAGCAATAGCAGCTTTCATTTTCTCTTCTTTTTCTCTTTTGTGATTTTCGATCTTTGCTTTAATTTCACCGCGACTAAGCTCAGAAGGCTTTTCCAGGCGTACTATCTTTTGTCCACTATTTGATCGAGAAGAGATTGAATCCGAAGAAACCTCATTGCGAATAACCCTTTTTGTTGTCGGAGTTGAATTCGTTCGTAAATTTGTTCTGTCACTTAATAATCTCACCCTTCTATTTTAACCTTTTCCATCATGGGATGTTAGGTGGAAAATTTCGTGAGGTCCCCTCTAATCAGACAAGGTTTCGACTAGTTAGCAAGGCGGTGTCCATTTTTTACGGCAGTTTTCAAAGTAAAACTCTCAAGTAGCCCACAAGATTTTCACCCTCAAAAAAAAACATCGACACCTCACCTAACCTTTTAAAATCACTGACGAAGTTTTCAAAAAATTTACACTTTTTTCAAAAAAAGTTAATTCTGGCCAACATCACCTTGTTTAAATTCTTGATTTCTTCATAATGCATTTATCGAAATTGAAGAGAGAACGATTTGTGGTCTTTGTCGTACGTCAGTGGAGTTCAATTAGTTGTAAAAGAGCACAAGCCTTCAAAGAGACTTCTATTAAAAGGAAAATTATTAATCAATAGAAAGTCATTTGAGGTAATTATGAAAAATTCTGTAGTATTTAAGCAATCGAAACTTTTAATCACATCTGCACTTATGACCCTGTCGCTACTAACGACGTCATGTGGTTCAGGAGACAGTTCTAAAAACTTAGACATTCCAGGTGTTGATGGCCCAACAGTTGTCCTTTTAGGTGATGATATCTTAGTTGATATCGTTCTAGAAAACATTTCTGTAGAAGGTGGTGCACGTTACAACATCCCTAACTACAATAACTCTTATGTTGAGATATCACCAGACCTTCAATCAAGCGGTACACTACTTGCGTTTTCTGTATCGTTAGATGATATTTTTGGAGACAAAGTTGATCGTTTAGATCCACTTACACTACCAGGTGGACGTGCCATCCCAGGTGTTTCTGGTGGTGCCCTTCCAGCTGTTGCTTTCTCAGTACCAAGTATTAAGAATATTGCTTTTTACGTAGGTCCACAAATCTTTGGTATTTGGGTACCAGTAAATAAACTTAATATGGCAGGAGCAATGCTTACAACTCGTTTCTACACAGGTAGTAAGAGAGTTGGTAACCTTTCACTAGTTGGTGAAGACGAAAATGGTGAAAACGGTGGTTTCTTCTTAGCACTAACAGTTTCAAGTTCACAAGAGAGAAAACTTGAAAAACTTGCTGATAGATACTAATTAGCGGCCCAAAACTTTCTGTAATATCTGACCAAAACATTCTATACAGGAAAAATACCCCTAGGAATCTAGGGGCTTTTTTTTCTTCAAAAAAAATTAAGAACCCCTTCATATCTGTCGATAGATGAACATACGAGAGAATTTTTTCCTATAAACTAGTGAGGTATGGATATGGAAATCACATTAAGAAAAAGACTACTGACAGTCATTGCTCTACTAAGCTTCTCTTTCTTCTCTGTTTCATGTGGAGAGGGAAATGTTGACATCCCAGGTGTTGATGGACCAAATGTTAATCTTCTAGAAGATAATGTTGTTGTTTCAATGGTACTTGAAGATGTATCAATAATGGCAGGTGCTACTTACAAAGTACCAAAGTACAAGAAGTCATTCATCGGACTTAACCCTAACCTTGAAGGTGCTGGTTCAGTTCTTACTTTTACAGTTTCACTTGATGATATCTTCTCATCAGATGTAAACAGACTAGACCCTAAAACTCTTCCTGGTGGACGTATGATCCCTGGTGTAGCAGCAGGTGCTCTACCTGCAGTAGCATTTACTGTAGAAAAAATTAAAAACATGGCATTCTATGTTGGTCCAAAAGTTTTTGGTATTTGGGTACCACTACATAACTTTAACCTTTACGGATTTGCATGGACAAAATCATTCAAAGCTGGTGACAAGAGAGTTGGAAATATCTCACTATTTGGTCAAGATGAGAATGGTGAAAACGCAGGTTTCTTCCTAGCTCTATCTGTTAAATCAGCATACGAGAAGAGACTTAAAAAACTAAGTCGTAAATACTAAGCATCTGCAAAATTGACTGGCTTAGGCCAGTCTATTGTTTGCAGTGCTAGCTCCCCTGCTCTTTAGCTAGACAATAGGAGCGAAATCGAGGGTTCAAGCCCGAGCAGTTCGACTCAGGAGCAATGGGAAAATTAAAGCACAAAAACAAGGCCCGCTTAAAGCGGGCTTTTTTTATGTTCAAAAGTATCGACGTACCGATCTATTCAGTTTGAGTAACCCATATCTTCCATCTAAACTTTGTCTCTTCATTATTATCAAGAACAATCTTAATAGGACGACTTCTCCCCTCGAGATCATTAATAACAAAGAATTCATTACCTAGAATACTTGTCATATTATAGAGACCTTGATGAAGGTTATAATCGATTAGATACTTAATAAAAGTTAAACTCATTGGAGCTTGAAGACTTCCTAAATTATCAATTCTCTTCATTTTAGAAAGTTGCTTTCTTGTTTGATAACTTCTTAACGAACCATTGAATCTCTCAAGAGTCTTCTTTGAAAACTTATAATCATTCTTAAAAGAAGTCATGGCAACTTCTGTCTGCTTCTTTGACTTCTCATAATTTAAGACGGCCGTTTCGAATGCAGAAAAAACAATTTCCTTAACAGGTTCTGGCTTCTTTGGTTCTGGCTTAGGCTTTCTGACAATCTTAATCGTCTTAATATCAACAGTCTTTACAACTTTAGGCTTTTTAACTTCAACCTTGGCAACGATCTTTGGCTCTTGCTTAACAACTTTTTCTTCAACGAGAGTAATTCCTTTCTCATCAAATTCACGTAGAGAACCAAACCAGAATACCTTTAGATCATCCTCATCTTTTAAAGCAGTACGAATTATTTCAGCACTCTTATTATCAATGGCAACCTGATCCTTAGTTAATTCTTCATAGCGAGAAAAACAAGCTTCTCCCTTCCCTCTAGCATTAATGATTTTATAAGCACTAGTCGTTAGAATTTCTTTTTTAATTTCTTCAACGTTAATCGCAGATAAGTAATAATCTTCTTCGCTACATAAGCTTTGAATTTCACTTTTAACAAATTGGCAGCTTTTAATAAGTGAAGACTTACTATCCCCACCAAAGCTCTTATTTAAAATTTTAACTAAGCTAGGGTGGTAATTGACCAAGTCAAAGCGACGATCTGTTTGTAGCTTGATTGGGTACTTCCCCCAGTCCACAATATCTGGAAAATAATCTGAGACCCTTTTAATGAAGAGCTTCATATCTTTTGACTTTGGTTTACATGACTTAAAGATACCATCATAATTTAGAGAGCAGCTTTTTTCATCACCTAATTGGTAAAGAGCAATGCTCGACTGACGATAGAACTCGTATAAGCTAGCAATACTTGTTAAACGAACAAGATAGCGCATATACTCAATATTCTCGGCCATTTCATGCTTTGAGCAAGCAAAGTTTGGATAGATATAGCGATCAAATTCTTGTGTTAAATCAAAGATAGCAGGCTCAAGCATTTGGCTAAAGTAAGTACGGCCAGTTACCTCATCTAAGAATTCTTGTTTTTCATTTTGATAATCAATAACTAATCTTGGATCCAGTGGACCTTCATAAATCTCAAAGTCCCACTCACCCTTTTTTACATCTAGGGCAGAGGCTGAAAATCCCAAGGCTAAAATTTGTAAGTATTTAAAAATATTCATCCTCTTTATTTTACCCAGATAAGACTAAGAGCAGGAACATAGGTAATAATGGCCAAACAAATTAGTAAAATAAAGAGGAATGGCAAGGCCGAGCGATATAGTTCAGTAATAGGTCTTTTAAATCGAATCGAACTAATGAACAAGTTAATCCCCACAGGAGGAGTGATATAACCAATTTCTAAATTTGTTAAAAAGACAATGGCCAAGTGAATTGGATGAATATCAAACTCTTGCGCCAGCGGTAAGATAAGTGGGACAACTACAATTATCGCACTAAAAATGTCCATTAAACTTCCTACGATTAGGAGGAAGATGTTCAAAAATGCTAAGAAAGCATATTTATTCGTAAGGATATGATTGAAGGCACCAAATAATTGATTTGGAATCTCTTCATCAACTAAGAAATTTGTTAGTCCAAGTGCACAGCAGAGGATTATGAGGATAGCACCTACCATGGTCATTGAGTCCACAACAATTTTTGGGACATCTTTAGTAAAGCTAAGATCACGGTAGACAAAGCACTCAATCATTAAAATATAAAATGCAGTAAAGGCGGCAGCTTCAGTTACTGTTACAACCCCACCGTAAATTCCTACAAGAACTGCCGGTACTAAAAATAACTCAAAGGCCGCACCTTTAAGTCCAACTAAAACCTCTTTTAGATCAAACTTCCCTTTTTCACTATTCTCTTTTGGGGCCTTTAAAATTGAATAAATTGCAAGTCCAATAATAAGAAGCATCCCTGGCACAATTCCAGCTTTAAAGAGTTGATCGATATCAACACCAGCTACAATTCCATAAAGAATAATTGGTAAGCTTGGCGGAAAGAGTAGCCCTAAAGATCCCGAAGTCGTGATAAACCCCATCGTGAATTTATCATCATGGCCACGATTCATAAGAATCGGATAAATAAGTCCACCAAGCGCAACGATTGTTACCCCACTTGCCCCAGTAAAGGCGGTAAAGAAGGCACAAAGTACAAGTCCTACAATCGCAACACCACCAGGCATCCAAGAAAGAAGTGCATTTGTGAAACGAAATAATCTCTTTGGTGCATTTGATTCAGCAAGTAAATAACCTGCAAAGGTGAAAAGTGGAATCGTTAAAATTGTTGGAGCAGATGCCAGCCGGTAAATTTCAACAGAAACTGCCGAAGGCTCTATACCACTGTGAAAGAATGCAGCAAGTGCAAGTCCGCCTAGAACGACAAATAAAGGCACTCCAATTAGTGCCAAAATAAGTGCGGCAATACTAATTGCTATGAGGCTCATACTCTTCCTTAAAATTCAAAAAGGCCAAGATCGTACGAAAGAAGATCAAAGCGAATCCACATGGAATAATTGCAACTAAAACAGATGAGTGTAGACCAAGTGAAGTTAAATTTCCAAATTGTTTTTCAACATTATAGAACTGAACACCTGAGGCAATGAGCCAAGTTGTTCCCACAATAATACATAATTGTGTCAGCTTTCTTAAAAAGAATAAAGAACGATACTTACCTTCACTCTCCAAGTATTTTGGTAGAATTTCGATTGAGATATGCCTCGACTTACCACTAGCAAGAGCTGCTCCTAAGAAAGCAAGAGCAAAAACCAAATGGCGAACAATAGGATCGACCCAAGAAAAAGAAATATCAAACCAACGCAAGATAATGGCAAAGACACTTAGTCCTAGCATAACAGCAACGTTGACTACAACGAGCCAACCAACAACCTGATCTGTAACTTCTTCTACTTTTTGTATCATACTTACTTCTGAGCTTTTAAGCTCTTTTCTAACCTCTGATAAGCTTCTTCAGAGAATAGCTTTCCCTTAAGTTTTTTAATTGTTACTTCACGAACTTCATGGCCACGCTTGATATCTGCTTCACTGAATTTAACAAATTCAACACCTGATGCCTTCATTAGATCGAGAGCATCTTGATTATCTTTTTCATTCGTTGCCTTTACAAGATCAATATACTTCTTAGAAATCCTAAGAACCTTCTTTTGATTTTCAGGTGAAATCTTTTTAAATACCTTATCATTAACTAGAAACGCCCCAACAGACATTGTTAGAGGGAAATCGATTAGGTACTTTACTTTTGTATTCCATTGCATTGAAAGAATCGCTAATGGCGGGGCATAAGCCGCCTCAATAATACCAGTAGAAAGTGATGAGAGAACATCTGGAAGAGGAAGCTGAACTGATACAAGCTTCATTTCTTCTAGAATTGTTTCGACTAATGGATCCCCTTCCCAAGACCAAATTTTTACACCTTTAAGACTGTCGATTGAAGAGATCTTTGTTTTTGAAACAAAATAAACCATTCCAATATCAAAGAAGCCTAGATTAACAAAATTACTTTCATTAATTTTCTTATTTAAAAAAGGTGTTAAGTCATCAAGAGTTTTAAGGGCCTTTTTGCGATTATGAAAAAAGTTAAATGGAATTTCAACAACACGTACATCGCCGTTGATATCACCTAATGTCTTTGCAGTAAAAACACCACCGTGAAGTTGACCAACTCGAATCTTTCTTAAAACATCAGGCTCGTCTCCTTGTGATCCACCAAAGTAGAATTTCACTTTTACTTCACCATTAGTTTCTTTTTTAATGGCCTTTGCCATCTTCTTTAAATTCTTCGCCCAATTCGTTCCTTCGGGAGTTAGAACACCAACTTTCAAAGTCAGGGCCATAACATTAGTCGTTAATAATAGAATTAGTAGTGCTTTCATTTTTGACATAATTTTTCCAATTAGAAGATCTCGTCTTCTAAGCCTTCAATTATTTCTAATCTCTTACGTGCAATTAAATTAAATAGGTTATTGTAATCAACTTTTGGTAGTTCAACTTTTCCACCACTCCAATAAGTTGACTCCATATTTTCTCTGTTAAATTTATTCATTTCTAACTTTTGCACACGGTAAATATTTTCTTCAAACATAGGTACTGCATAGAATTGAATATACGAGAGTCTAACGAGCATATTATTTGGCCACTTTTGGATGGCCTCTTCAAATAAGCGTTTGCCTTTAATTGGATCCCCGCCGAGACCACGTGGTCTTGAAGCTGCATAAGAAGCATTGAAGATATCACAAGCCCCTTGAGCAAGGTTAGCATTCTTCTCACATGACCAGTCATACATCACTTTTGCAAGAGGCAGATAAGCTACGGCACGCATATTATCTCTTTGAAGATTAATAATTGCGGCAAGTGTTTGTCCTGTATAGAAAACACCTTCAATATCTGTGGCATCATCGCTGAAGTTCTCATTTAATAATTTTTGAAATTCCTCAGGCGATGAAATATAGCGAGTAAAATCAAAATCTTTGAAACCCTTCACTTTAAAAAATAGAGCTGAGTATTTAAGAGCACGTGTGTAGTTTGCTAATGCACTTGTGCGATACTTTGAATTTGATCGTTCTTGTAATTGATCCTTAAGATAGTAAGTTTCGTCAATGGCAAATGCCTTACCACTATAGGCCTTCATTAGAGTTACAATGAATTCAGGATTTTCTCGATCAGCAGCGTAAAGGTTTTCAACTAATTTAATATTGCTATTAATTGTCGACTCAAATAAGTCCCAATTATCTTCAGTAAAAACGGCTTCAGATGTTTCAAAAATCATATCCCCCATCTGATTCGTGGCAACTTTCTTGATACTTGAGCAAGAAACTAAATTTATGAACAATACCACCACTGCCAATATTTTTTTGCGATTCACGGCCCATCCTTATAATTAATATAGTAGTAATTTGCCTTATCTATTTAGTAATTACAAGTGGTTAATGCATTTTCATTGACGCCCAAATCCCTTAGTGATAGCTGTGTTGCACCATTTCTAACCTCGTGATATAATTGGAAAATATTTGGAAAGGCTTAATTTCTAGCGAGATTGTGCCGAGTAGATATTTAAGTTATTAAACTTTGTCACGGAGTGACCATTGAGAGTAGTTTTTCTACGAGTAGATGAACTACTTACCTAATCGGATTTGAGTTCTGGAGTCTCTTGAATCTTATTACGATTAAGGTAAGTGATTTTTTAACCTTTAATCGTTTAATAAGGAGATGGAGATGTCATCACAAGAAACATCTAATGAAAAATTATCGTCTAATACTAACAACAGCGTAATTGGGCAAATTAAGCAGCAGACTCTTCGTAAGTCAGCTTCACTTAAGCCAAGAAAATCACTTTTAAAAGTGAGAAGCTTAAGACCAACTCGCGCAGTTCTTGGTAGAACAGCAACTCAAGAAGACGCGGAATAAGAAATAAGCTTACAGCTTTCTTCCTACTTATCTTCTCTTGCGGTTTCGCTTAGGCGAAATTAGCTGCTTGTCGTACGTAGCTTTTAAGCTACGTAGAGTTTCCTCGCGTATCTCTTCTAATTTCTTTAGCCTTTCATCATGTAAATGGTTTAGGTAATTCTTTTTGGCAATGAATAAATTATTGATATAAGTAACCTGAAAAGCTCTTAGCTCTCGGTAGCATAGATCTTTCTCTATCTTCGTTAACTTATGCTGACTCGATTCGATATCCTTATGATCTAAGACAAATGTCGAGTAATCCCCAGAACAAACACCTTTTTTAAGCTCAACATACTTATCAATTTCCTTTCTGATGACCTGAGTTTTTGTCACATAATCCTTTGGTGGGATATTCTTCACCTCTTCGATTTTTGCGTACATGGCCTTACTCATCTCTTTTTCAGATGGAGTCTCACCTTTTTCTGCTTGAGCATAAATAGTCAGAGTCGGTATGAATAAAAGAGTCATTAAAACTGATTTCAATTTAGGGCCTTCTTTATCTTTGATAAGTAATATTCACTATCTTTATTATGCGCAAAGACGAAGCTTATGGCCATTTTTTTAAACTTCGATTGAAGCCCAAAGGTAAGTTGAACCTGATTTTTCGCTACGCCAAATCTCTTTGCAACAAGCTTTACAATACCGGCGTTGGCCTTACCATCCTCTGGTGGTGATTGAGTGCTGACAATAAGTTGTCCAGTTTCAGCAACACTTACCTTTTCAACTTTTGCACCAGGCTTCGCCCAGACTTCAACCTCCAAAACCAATTCTTCTTCACAACTTGAAATAGTAGTGAAGTTTAATTTTTTTGAATGTAGAAAATCACTTATACGAATAACTCTCTCCAATTCTTGCTATCAAGACCCATCTCATCAAGAAAGGCTTTCATCTCAGCAATAAAGTCAGCAAGAGGAAAACCGACAACATTTGAATATGAGCCACTCATATGTTCAACAAAGAGAAGGCCCTGTCCTTGAATTCCATATGATCCGGCCTTATCGAGTGCCTCATCACTTTCAAGATAGAGATCTAAGATCTCCGGTGAGATATCTGTAAATTTAACTTTTGAGCATCTAGAAAAAGTATATTCTTTATCACCGCATGCCATATAAACAGCAGTGAAAACATCATGCTCTTTCCCAGACAACTCTAATAACATCTGCCTTGCATGCTCTCGATCATTTGGTTTTCCTAAAACCTTATCACCAAGGGCCACAAGAGTGTCAGAAGCGACAACAAAGACATTGTCATCTTTGGGAAACTCTTGTGAAAAGATGTCTCGCCCTTTTAGCTCGGCCAACTCTTCAACAATATCTTTAGGATGTACTTTCGTTGTTATTTCTTCAACATCAGATGGTTTAATTTGAATCGGAACTTTCATCCAAGAGAGTAGTTCCTTGCGACGTGGACTTCCTGAGGCCAGGATAAATTTCAGTGTAGATACCATTTAACTTCTTCCATAGTTCTTGTTTTTCAGAATTAAGCTTTGGAAAATAACTTCTCGCATTCTCCATCGCACCAACTTTATAGTAACTTTCTTGCGCCTTCGTGTAAAAATCTTTTCGTAAGACCTCTTTATCGCGACGATTGGCACGACTTAAGACAGATTTTCGATAGCGATCAGCAATAGCGAGATTAGTCGTTTCAACTTCCCTGACGTTAGTCCATAAAAAATCGAGACGCTTCTTAAGCTCTTCTTTACTCCACAGTCTTAGGCCAAAATTTCTTGCAAGCTGAACTTCATTACCTTCAGCAAATAGAGGCTTTCCGTAGCGCTCCAAAAAGATTTCACGAGTGTAGTAAATCCCATAAATACGCTTAGTAAATAATTCATTTTGACTTAAAACTTCAGTGTCTTTAGTGACAAACATATTGCGATTAATGAATGAGAACTTATACCAGCTTCCATATTCTAGATCTTCAAAACTATCATTTTCATAGCCGCGTAGATTTACTTTAGGAGTCGTTGCGAATTCATTCTTATAACCAAGTTGCTCTTCATCTCTAAACTTTAGGTAGCTATCACCACCTATTGAAACATATGTTTCAAATGATGGAGCGTAGGCCTCAAAAGAATAAAGTGGCGACTGAATAAAGAATCGACTCTTTCTCACAACACTCTTGTTATTCTTTTCAATGGCCTCATTAATGAAGCGAGCACGAGACTTATAACGTAGTCCATCTTTAAAAAGATATTCGTTCATTGAAACATTTTTATCAAATACGACAGGATTCGTTTTATTAATAGGTAATGGAAAGAAAACTGCATCTGTATCTCTTTGTTCGAGATCCGCAAGTTTTTCTTTTGAGCGTGAGATTAGAAGAATATTTCCGACATTCATTCGAATATTGAAAAAAACTTCTTTTTTTAGAACATTCATTTCTTTAAGTGAAATTGAGCTTTCAGGGGCCATGCGAATAAGGGTACCGTCAAAGAGCATAAGCCAAAGATAGCTATCAACTCCTGTTTCAATATCATCATTTTCTTTTATAAGTGATCGGTATCCAACTTGGTTATTCCCAAGAGCTCTAAAAAGAGTACACTCACCTACGCATTTTATGACACGACCTATTTCTTCATCAATGCCCGAGATTTTTTCAAGGTCACGCCATAAAGGGTAACTTTCCTTAAAGCGTAGCTCTTCTTTCCACTCATCAAAGTCTAACCATTTCTTGGCCTTAATTTGATCCCACCTAATTAGGGACTTTCTATCATCCTTGAACTTAGTTTCAAGATCTGAAGGCCCAGCGAGGGTTGAAAGTGTAATAGTTAAAATCAATAAAATACGTAGCATCATGAACTTTATCGACAATTTCGGCCACTGGCCCTAAATCTGTAAGAAATTGAGACTTTTTCGGCACTTTATGCCCTATCCAAACTGTCAAAATCATAGGTTTCGTGATAAATTTTGGGCCAAATATTAATTTACACAAAACTATAACAGACAAGGTTGATACGATGAGTCAGGATAACGGACAATTTTCTTTTGTTAACACAGAACATGAAGTCTTAAAATTTTGGGAAGAGAATGAAATCTTCCAAAAATCACTAGAACAAACAAAAGAGAAAGAGCCATATATTTTCTATGATGGCCCTCCATTTGCCACAGGCCTTCCTCACCACGGTCACCTACTTGCGGGAACTTTAAAGGATATCGTTCCAAGATATTGGACAATGAAAGGCCGCTACGTTCAAAGAAGATTTGGATGGGATACGCACGGCCTTCCGATTGAGCAAGAAATTAATAAGAAGCTTGAAATGACAGCACACGAAGCACTAGAGAAACTTGGTGTTGCTGGTTACAACCAAGAATGTCGCTCGATTGTTGATCGCTACACAGCGGAGTGGCGTAAAACAGTTACTCGACTTGGACGTTGGGTTGATTTCGACAATGACTATAAGACAATGGACCCAACTTTCATGGAATCATGTTGGTGGGTATTTAAGTCTCTTTGGGATAAGGACATGGTTTATAAGGGAACAAAAGTTGTTCCTTACTCAACAGGCCTTGGTACAGGACTTTCAAATTTTGAAGCAGGTCTTGATTACCGTGATGTGCAAGATCCGGCCATCACAGTTCTTTTTAAATTAGATGATCCCGCAAAAGCAGGTGCTGATTATGTTGCAGCATGGACAACAACTCCATGGACTCTTCCTTCAAACCTTGCTCTTTGTGTTGGCCCAGATATCGACTACGTACGCGTAAAAGACAACGATCGTGGTGTCACAATTATCTTTGCTGAAGCTAGAGTTGAGGCATTCGCTAAGAAGCGTAACCTTGAAGTTGTTGGTGAGTCTTTTAAAGGAACTGAGCTTCTCGGTCTTACTTATGAGCCACTCTTTGACTTCTTCGCTAATCTTAAAGCAGAAGGTGCGTTTACAATCTTTAATGACGACTACGTAACAACTGATAGTGGGACAGGTATTGTTCACCAAGCACCAGCGTTTGGTGAAGACGATAATAGAATCTGTAAAGAAGCTGGTATGATGGCCGAAGTTTGCCCAATCGATGATGCTGGCCAATTCACAAAGGAAGTTCCAGCATACGCAGGAAAGTATGTAAAAGACGCTGATAAAGAAATCATTAAAGCATTAAAAGATAATACAAAGTTATACGATCACGGAAACCTCGTGCACAGCTACCCATTCTGCTACCGCTCAGGAACTCCACTCATCTATCGCACAATCCCTCAGTGGTATGTAAAAGTAGAAGAGATCGTGGACAAACTTGTAGCTAATAACAAAGAAATTCACTGGGTACCGGGACATATCAAAGCAGGTCGCTTTGGTAAGTGGTTAGAGAACGCTCGTGACTGGGCCGTTTCTCGTACTCGTGTTTGGGGAACTCCACTTCCAGTTTGGATCAACGATGAAACAGGAAGCATGAAGTGCCTTGGTTCAATTGAAGAGCTAAAAGATCTTTCAGGTGTTGAACTTACAGATCTTCACCGTGAGTTCACTGATGAAGTAACATTTACAATCGAAGGTGAAGAAGGAACGTATAAGCGTATCCCAGATGTTTTCGACTGTTGGTTTGAGTCTGGTTCAATGCCATACGCACAACTTCACTACCCATTTGATAATAAAGAAATGTTTGAAAATGGATTCCCTGCTGAGTTCATTGCTGAAGGACTTGATCAAACTCGTGGTTGGTTCTACACACTAACAATTCTTTCAACTGCCCTATTTGATAAGCCAGCTTTCAAGAACGTTATCGTTAACGGTTTAGTTCTTGCTGAAGATGGGAAGAAAATGAGTAAGTCTCTAAGAAACTTCACAGCTCCAGATGAGCTAATGGAAGAATTCGGTTCAGACGCTCTAAGACTATACCTAATCAACTCAGGTCTCGTTAAAGGTGAAGAACAACGCTTTACCGATGCAGGTGTTAAGGACATGGTTCGTCGTGCCCTACTGCCATGGCAAAACTCTTTTAAATTCTTCCAAACATATGCATCAATTGATGGGTGGAATTTTAACGAGCACGCAGAAAGTGGTGACAACATCACTGACAACTGGGTTATCTCAAAGCTACAAACACTAAAAGAGAATATTGAAGCGGAAATGGCACAGTACCAACTGTACAATGTTGTCCCAGCGCTTTTTAACTTCATTGAAGATCTTACAAATTGGTATATTCGTTTAAACCGTTCTCGTTTTTGGGGAGAAGGACTAACAACGGACAAGAAGCAAGCTTACACAACTTTATATACAACGCTAAAAGAAGTAACAATTGCCATGGCACCATTTGCGCCATTCCTATCAGAGCATATCTTCGCTGAACTTAAGAAATTTGATTCAAGCGAAGAAACTCTTTCAGTTCACCTATGTGACTACCCTGTTGCAAACACAGAACTAAAGAACTCTGTACTAGAAGATGCAGTTGATAGAATGCAACAGATTATCTTACTTGGACGTCAAAAGCGTAATCAAGTACAAATCAAGGTTAAGACACCACTTGCTCGTCTAAGTGTTATTCACAAAGACCAAGCGCTCCTTGATGAAATCAAAAAACTTGAAAGCTATATTCAATCAGAACTTAACGTTAAATCTGTTGAGTACACAACTGATGAAGATAATTACATCAAGCTCTACGCGAAACCAAACTCACCAGTTCTAGGAAAACGTCTTGGAAAAGAATTTGGTAAGTTTATGGGAATGATCTCAAAGCTTGGTGCGGCCGAACTTAGTGAATTAGAAGAAAAAGGAAGCCTTGAGCTTGCAGGTGAAACTTTTGCACCGTCTGATATTCTAATCTTTAGAGAAGCGAAAGAAGGAACACAGGCCCTATCTAATCGTTATATCTCAATTGATATCGACACAAATCTTTCAGAGGATCTGATCCTTGAGGGTCTTGCTCGTGAGGTTGTTAATAGAATCCAAAGAACAAGAAAGGATTCTGGTTTCAATGTTGAAGATCGTATCGAAGTTAGCTTTGCTGCTACAGAACTTCTTGCAAAAGCAATTGAAACTCACACTGATTACATCACAAAAGAAACTCTTGCTAACTCACTAAATGTTAGCAGTGAGACTTTAGATCATGAATTTAAGGTTGATGATGAGAATCTTAAAATGACAATTACGAAAGCTTAATCAGCATATAAAAGAAAGCCTCCACTACGGAGGCTTTTTTATTTCCTAAGAGCAACTAGGACAAATTCCCGTTATTTCAATATGATGTTTAAGTCCAGTGTAACCGGCCTTCTTCAACTCCTCTTCTTTTTTTGAAAGAAAGCAGCCATCAAGAGGCTCAATCTTATTACACCTATTACATTTAAAATAATGTTCGTGATGGTGGTGGTGATCATGATCATCCCCATGTTCGGCACATCCGCAAAGAGAGTACCTTGCGGCCTCACCTTGAAAGATACTTTTTTTAACTATTCCCAACTCCTCAAAAGAAGAGAGAGTTCGATAAACTGAGGCCTGGTCACATTGAAACTCATCAGACTTTTTAATTGATTGAAAGATTTCTTCAGGCGTTAACGGGTGCTCTTCACTTACCACAAGAACAGCAGCAACCCCCTGACGGGCCTGGGTAATTCTTAGGCCACGGGATTTAAGAATTTCAATTAAGTCCTGAACTCTACTCATTATATACATCTCTCAAATATTCAAACTTCATTATATAGCCTATCCATTGTAATCAATTTTACACATTGTATCAATCTCACTCCAACCTTATTGCAAACTACTTGCAATAAGATCCCTACAATGGTAGAAATTGTTCACCAAAGTTAATAACTAGCTAAAAACACGGAGAAAATATGAAACTATTCTCAATGCTAATCTCACTACTATTAATTACTAATGTAAACGCATCAGAACTTAATGGATTAAATATTATTGAAACAACTGAGACTGCCCTCACAGAAGCTTCAATTGAAGTTGGAGCAGATTCAATCATCGCTTGGAATGCAGAATTAGAAGGTCATGAAGTTGTTGTTAGTGTCCTTAATGAGCACGACATCAATATCACTTATGGTTGTCACTACCATGGCCCAGTGGCCGCATGTCATGAAGAATCATACACTCAAGGTGATGATCACAAACATAAAGATGCACAGATTACTCTAGACTATATAAAAGCAGCAAATCAAAGTGCGCTTTCTAAATTTGAAAAAACATTAAGTCGCAAAGGAAATGACCTTTCAAAAGTTGAAGCTGTAAAAGTATGGCTTAGCATTGAAGATGATCACGACCACGACCATGGTCACCATCACCTAGCAAAAGCAGATGACCATGATCACGGCGCTGATGTTTGGACAAAAATTAATTACAACATTACAGGTAAAACTCAAACAATCTACGTTCTTTGCCACACTCATGGTCATGAAGCAGACTTCAGCTGCCACTACAGACTAAGTGGTGAAAACGAGCCTTCACTTTAATAAAAGGCCTTTGGAGAAGTTGTGAAATATATCGCCAATATAATTTCAATTTTTATTCTAAGCTCACTACTCATTTCATGTGGTGAGCTTAGCGGATCAAATACAGGTGCTAACCTACTTCCAAACTCTGCTGAGTTGGTAGGAGGTCTTGACGCTGTTAAGTCCGGAGACAACCGCTATCTTTTAAGTGGAACTGTCGATAACGGAGGAAACTCAGGGCATAGTTTTAGAACAAAATTTAAGCTCAATAATGGAGAGACTATTAAGTTCTACTTCTTTGCTTCAAAGAAATTAAGTGGTGGTGTTGTCTACACATTCACTAGAGCAAATGGTGTTGTAACATTAGAGATGACACTTAACGGACTTACTGACACAGTCGAATTATCTCAATTTGAAAATATCGAAATAATCGATCTTGATATCGATATTCATAATGATCACACAGATATTCACCACCTCGTTTGGGACTACAACGGTGAACACAGTGATGCAGAGGAATGCACATTTGATGGTGACTGTCTTTACAATAGCGAAGACTTCGCTTTTGATGTCTGGCTTGGTGTTGGACGTGCAAGTGGTACATTCTGGGGATTTGAAGGCGATAAGTCTCAAGTCATAATTTTAGAGGGACCTTTAGAGGCCATTTCAAATGCATAAGATTAAAATATTATTTTACTTAATACTAGTTTCATTTAGTTATTCTTCATACGCAATTTTAGGAACAGGTTTAGAAATTTCTGTTGCTGGAGATCTTGTCTATGAACAAGGTATAAATAAAGATAGTCAAGCGCAAGATAAACTTATCACAAGAGTGGGTGAGTTTATGTTCTACGCTCCTATTGATCATCAATTCGATGGAGTTTTAAGTGCTGCTGCTCACGATGAAAATGGTGAAACAGTATTTGAACTTCACGAACTCTATATTGCAACTTCAAAACTAATTCCACGCTCTAACCTGAAGGTTGGGCAATTCTTCCTTGGAGTAGGACGATTAAATCGTTTTCATCAACATGACTGGGCATTTACAAGGGCCCCAAAAGTTCATCGTACATTCTTTGCAGAAGAAGGTGTCTTTGATGCTGGAGTTGAATATAATTACCTTATCCCCTCTAGTATGAATATGAATCTAACTGTTGGTGTAACTAGCGGCCATCGTTATGGACACTCTCACACAGCAGGTAGTAAGCCAAAGTCCCCTACTCACTACACAAGGCTCTCAAGCTTCCTTCCATTTAGTACAACTAATGGAATGGAGTTCGGTTTAAATTATCTTGGCCGCACAGATGCACAAGATAATCAAATGATGCTTGCGGGAATTGACTTAACAGGAAAGTGGAAAGAAGGAAAAACCTTAAATTACCTTCTCCAATCTGAACTTTGGTATAAGAGTGAAAAAGATATAGATGGTGACATCACAGAACAAGTTGGTCTCTATGTCTTTAATGACTTTGCAACAGGAGCCCAAACGAGTGTTGGTTTTCGCCTCGATGCTTTTAAAGATCTTTCAAAGAGAAACTCATTAACAGGAAAGAAAATTAATAATATTAGCTATGGTGCTCTTCTTCAAACAACATATACATCGAGTGAGTTTGCAAAGATACGTCCAACAATTTCACACGAATTTGACCGAGAAGAAGGTGCGACAACAGCAAAAGATACACGTTTATCACTACAGTTTATCTTTATTTTAGGGAGTCATCCGGCCCATGAATTCTAAAATCATAATAATTCTATTTCTAGCATTTAGTTTCAATGCAATGGCAAAACTAAAGGTCATAACGACAACAACAGATATCGCTTGGCTTGCTCAACGTATTGGTGGCGAGAAAGTTGAAGTTGAATCACTTCTTAACGGGACTGAAGATCCACACTATATCGATGCCATGCCTCACTTTATTGCAAAGGCCGCAAATGCTGATATCTTTTGTATGGTAGGACTTGACCTTGAGGTCGGATGGGCGCCAAAGATTCTTACTCGCTCAGGTAATCGAAAGATTCAACCAGGAGGAAAAGGATACTGCGAAACAGGAAAAACAGTAAAAGCACTAGATGTTCCAACAGGAAAAATTGATCGTTCGCACGGAGATGTACATCCACAAGGAAATCCTCACTATCATCTAGGGCCAACAGCTTTTCTTCAAGGTGCTGAAACAGTCTTAAATGTTCTTATTGATATTGATTCAAAGAACGCTGCCTACTATTTAAATAATTTTGAAAATACGAAAAAAGATATCAACAAACTTAAATCAAAAATAGCCAATCAACTTAAGAATGTTAAAAATTTAAAATTCATGGAGTACCACCGTGAATTTTCATACTTCTTAAATGAATTTGGAATAAGTAATATTGGTGCCATTGAATCTGTTCCAGGTGTTCCACCTTCAGCAGGGCGACTTGCTAGAGTATCAATTGAGGCCAAACAAAAAGGTGTCTCACTTGCTCTTGCTGCTACAACTTCTCCAAAGAATTTAACTGATAAATTTCAAGAAATGAGTGGAATTCATGTAAGCCGCGTCCCAATTAGTATTGAAAAGGAAGGCAAGGTTAAAACCTACGAAGATCTACTTAGCTATATCGCTAAAGATATCCTTGAGAATGCTAAGGTTAAAGCTAAATAATGAAACACTGCTACCTCAATATAGAAGAGCTGGCCATTGGCCACAAATCCCCACTTTCAAGTGGCATTAACCTAAGCCTAGGTGCTGGTGAAATCCTCTATATTCAAGGTACTAATGGAAGTGGGAAAACAACTCTAATAAAGACGATTCTGGGGGCAATCCCTAAAATATCTGGTTCTTATAACTGGACGATCCCTAAATATGCAATTTCATACCTTCCACAAATAACAAACCCAAATACAAACTTCTCATACACAATTGGAGAAATCCACGATCTTTATGAGGCCATGGATTCAAGTAATGAGCTTATCACAGACTCTCTAAGAAAAAAGAGATGGATTAATGCAAGTGGTGGGGAGAAACAAAAGGTCATGATCTTAACTCGTCTAACAAAGAATACGAAAGTTCTTATCCTAGATGAACCATTTAATCATCTCGACAAGGACTCAATTAAGATTGTCTCTGATCTTTTAATTAAAGTTAGTACGGTTTTAGGAATTTCTATCATTCTTGTGAGTCATCATGTCATCGATATACCAGAGAATCGATTAAAGGTCCTCGAGGTGAAGCGCCATGACTAGTCTCTTTGCCTTTTACAAACTCTCATTTATTGTAGCGGCCTTTTCGGCAGCAGGACTGACTCAAATTGGTAAGCATTTCTTTTCTCGTGGCAATATTTTAGAAATCTTCCTTCTTTCACAACTTGCCATGCTTGGAAATCTTGTAGCAAAACTCTATTTCCATGATCAATACTCTGGCTTTCTATGTAGTTATACCCTTTTTGCAGCAGGAAAATATGCTCTTTATAAACTAGAGATTAAGAATGATAAGAAGAATAATTTTATGGTGGGAGGATACCTTGTTCTAACGTCCCTACAATATCTTCTTATTAGCTACTTTCCACAACTCGACTCACATATGAGCATTGGCTTCTTTGGCAATATGGTAACGGCCTCAGGTTTTGAAAATATCTTGGCCATTTCAGCATTTTTTCTCTTTGGAATTCTTTATAAATTAATGGCCAAGTCAATTAATAAGAGAACTTTTGAGATAAGTGTTCTAGGTCGAACAAAGGACTCTCTTATTGAGTTATTTCTGTTTACGATTCCCTTAATTACGTCCTTATATGTCCTTGGATTTCTCTATACGATGAGTTTTTTAATGCTTCCAGCACTAGTTCTAGGTTCATCATTTAAAAGTGAAAAGAAGGCTACATTAACATTACTACCGACTGCTATAATTGCTGCACTACTTGGTCTTGCAGCTTCTATTATATTTGAAAGGATTAGCACCACACCAATTCAAATAATTATATTAACCTTACTTCTATATGTAATTAAAACTATCCTTTCAAAGCGCAAATAAAAAAGCCTCCATTTCGGAGGCTTTCATTATTCCTTAATAAGGATATATCCGCTTAATTTAGGTTTAACCGGATAGCACCTTTTAACTTTATAATTACTTTTAAAATCAATATATTCACCATTAATATGAACCGATTGAAATGATTGTTTTCGTGCAGATTGGTCGTCAAGAGTCATCCATTTCTTTTTTAATTCTGAGTACGACTGTATTGCTAAGATTCCTTCTTCTTCACAAATTTCATTATCTAGTTCTTTGATATCAAGTCCAAACTCGTTATTTACAATATTATAAAATCTATTAACTTCTAACTCTTGTTCTTTCATATATTTAAAAATACGGTAATTTAAACGAATAAGAGGGGCCGGTATTGTATAATTTTTTCCATTAAATGGATTTTTTCTACGAGTTGCAGGAATGTAATAATCAACGTTTTCCATATTAAAGTCAGAGTTTTCATTATAAACAGGAGCATTAACCACTGCCTTAAAATTTGTGATAACCTTAAGGTTTGGACACTGACCACGAAGATCTTCAATATTTACATCTTCGACATTAAATAAACCAGTATCACAATTTTGGTCTTCTTCATCACGAACAGAAACAGGCCTTACTCCACTTGTATAATAATCTTCCAATTTTAAATAAACCTCATGCGCAAGGAAGTCTCCAATATTCTTCTCTTTAAAATTCAGATCACTCTTTCCATCAAAGAAAACAGTTTCACTTAGACGTTTTCCATATTTTGAAACGAGGTAAAAACGAGCCTGAAGATCAGCCTTGGTAGAAATTCTAAGAGTGATAAGTGAAAGATCATTTAAAGTATTAAAATCGATATCTTCTTGATCAGCAGAGAATAAGAATAGCTTCTCTTCATTGATAAATGTCGTTGGACAAGAAATTTCTTCACTTGAAAAATTGAATTGAATTGACTGACATTGAATTTGAGTTGCAATAAGTGACTGGCCTTTAAAGCTCGGATTAAGGCCTTGGTCAACAAGTACACTTTCATTTGGTTTTCCACATGAAAGAAGTAGAATCATGGGAATCAGAAAAATTGAACGCATAAAAAATCTCCTTAGAATTATTTTTTGCCGTTATAGCGAAAATCAATTCTAAGGAGACTATATTTCTAATTTGAAATAGAACTTTTTAATTGTGGGATACTTAAGCGCCAAAGCCTTTAAGTTGCTCACCGCCAAGTACATGAAAATGCGTATGATAAACAGACTGACATCCGTGATCGTTAATATTTGAAACCACACGAAAGCCATTATTCTCGAGTTCATTCGACTGTGTGAATTCTTTAATGGCATCAAACACCTGGGCCATATCATCGCGATCCATCTCATTCACATTCTTTGAGTGATTGCGATGAATAAAGAGATAGTGCTCTTTTGCAAGTGGTTGAATATCCTGAAAGCCATAAACGCTTTCATTTTCAAATACTTTTGTTGAAGGAATTTCACCATTTAGAATTTTGCAAAATAAACAATCACTCATTACGCTTCTCCCTATTCGTTTACGAGTTCAACACTTGCACCAAGCTTCTTAAGCTTCTCCGGTAGATCTTCATAACCACGCTGAAGATGGTAAACACGATCAATTTTCGTTTCACCGTATGCACAAAGAGCGGCAAGAACGAGAGCTGCTGAGGCACGAAGATCTGTACACATTACAGGAGCTGCCGTTAGAGGCTTTCCACCTTCAATAAAGACAGAGCTTCCTAATTGCTCAATACTTGCACCTAGACGAGTAAGTTCAGGCACATGCATGAAACGATTTTCAAAAATATTTTCTGTCACAAGAGAGTTCCCTTCAACAACAGTTAAAAGTGCAACCATCTGTGCTTGAACATCAGTTGGGAAACCAGGAAATGGCTCAGTAATAACTTTTGAACCTTTAAGTGAAGATGGGTATGTCTTAACAAAGTTATCACCGATCTCAAGCTTTGCTCCCATGCCTTGAAGGTTTTCAAGAACATTAAAAAGATGCTTTGGATTGAAGTTCTTTATCGTAACCTCAGACTTTGTCATAAGGCCTCCGATAATATAAGTTGCGGCCTCAATTCGGTCACCAATTGCTTGGTAAGTTCCACCATTAAGTTCCTTAACTCCGTCAACAACAATACGAGATGTTCCGATTCCTGAAACCTTCGCACCTAGTGAGTTTAAGAAATTTGCAAGGTCATCAATTTCTGGCTCCATTGCTGCATTCTCAATAATAGTCTGACCGTCAGCAAAGACACCCGCCATAATTAGGTTCTCCGTTGCCCCAACAGATGGAAACTTAAGCTTTACATGAGCACCTTTAAGGTGATCTGTTTCTGCGTAAACGTAACCACTTTTCATTTCAATCTTAACATTCATCTTCTCAAGGTTGTCGAGGTGAATATCAATTGGACGAGTACCAATGGCACAACCACCAGGAAGTGATACTTTAGCTTTTCCAAGACGCGAAAGAAGTGGCCCAAGAACAAAGATCGATGCACGCATTGTTTTAACAAGCTCATAAGTTGCTTCGTGAGAACTTAGAGAAGAAGCATCGAATGTAATATCCTTTCCATTTCGATCACATTGTACGCCCATCATCTCAAGAAGCTTAAGCATTGTATTAATATCACGAAGCTTTGGTAGACTCGTTAATGTAACTTTCTTATCTGTTAAAAGGATTGCCGCTAAGATTGGCAGACAGGCATTCTTGGCCGGAGATATTTCAACTTCACCAGAAAGACGTGCTGGTCCTTTAACTATAATTTTATCCATTTTTAATTCCTTTTAGAAAACGGTAGCGATCAGTGTAGTCCTTAATCAGTTCAAGATTAGAGAATTGATATTCACTTAAAATATCTTTTAAGTGTTCTAAATGCAATTCACTACCTTCCATTATGAACAGGCCACCGGTATTCAACTTTTCCTCCACTTGTTGGAAGAAATTTTTAAACCAATTATCGTAATCTTCATCTTTTAAGTAAAGAGCAAGATGAGGTTCAAAACGATGAACCTGTCCATGTACTTCACTTAAGTCAGCGGCTTCCTTAATATATGGAGGATTACTAATGATGATGTCGAATTTCTCATCGAGATTTGTTAATAAATCAGATTCTTCAAAGACAATTTTTACAGTCTTTGGATAGCGGTATCGGTGAAAGAATTTATTGGCACGAGCAACTTCTAAGGCCATAGGACTAATATCACTGGCCACAATTCTCGCTTCAATTTCTCCAATTTCTCCTGCTAAACTTAGGGCAATTGCCCCACTTCCTGTGCCGATATCTGCAATAGAGATATCATTGAGCTTATTCTTCTTAATATATTCAGATGTCCACTCCACCATGATTTCCGTTTCACTTCGAGGAATAAGAACATTTTCATTTACATAAAAAGAAGAGCGATAAAAGAAAGCACGATTGCTAATGTATTCGAGAGGTGTCCCCTGTCTGACTTTTTTTAAGAACTCTTCAATGACACCTTTATTTTCAGAAATATAAATGTCATCGAATTGAGACTCGAGGATACGACAGAAGTCCTTCAGCTCGGCCTTTAAACGAGAAAGAGTAATTCCAGGGTAGTTTGCCGCTAAGAATTTTTTATTCTCATTAAAGAACGAGCCGATGTAGTCCCCAAGTGTAGTGAAGCTCATGCTACTACTTATTCCTCTTGGCCTTTAAGCAACTCTGCTTGGTTATGAGCAATTAGTGCATCAAGAACCGGGGCCATATCACCCTCAATAATCTTATCAAGAGAGTAAAGAGTCAGACCAATACGGTGGTCAGTTAAACGCCCCTGAGGATAATTATAAGTTCTAATACGCTCAGAACGATCACCTGTACCGATTAAGCCTTTTCTCTCAGCTGCCTCAGAAGCATTCTTTTCTTGTAGCATTTTATCAAAAATACGTGCTGCAAGAATCTTCTTGGCCTTTTCTTTATTTTTAAGCTGTGACTTTTGATCTTGGTTATAAACTGCAATTCCCGTTGGAATGTGAGTCATACGAACCGCAGAGTCAGTCGTGTTAACGTGCTGCCCACCTGAACCAGAGGCACGCATAACCTCAACACGAACATCATTCATGTCGAGTTCCCACTCAAGATCCTCAGTTTCAGGCATTACTGCAACTGTAATCGTTGAAGTGTGGACACGCCCTTGAGATTCTGTTTTTGGAACACGTTGAACTCTGTGGACACCAGATTCATATTTCATCTTTGAGTAAACTTTCTCACCAGAAATTGAAAAGATAACCTCTTTAATCCCTTCATCGTTTTCAGAAAGAGAGTCAATTTCAACTTTCCAGCCTACCGAGCGAGCGTAGTTCTGGTACATTCTTAGAACATCACCAGTGAAGATCGAAGCTTCGTCCCCTCCAGCACCGGCACGAATTTCAACCATAACGTTCTTATCATCTAGTGGATCTTTTGGCAGAAGAAGGATCTTAAGCTCATCTTCAAGCTCAGGAATTAATGGCTCATTCTCATCGAGAACTTCTTTTGCCATCTCCTTCATATCAGGATCACTTTCCTTAAGCATCTCTTTTGCTTCGGCAATATCCTCTTTAATTTGCTTATATTTTTTGTAAGCAATGACAACTTCTTCAAGATTTGCACGTTCTGCTGAAATCTTTTTGAACTCCTCTTGCCTATCATATAATGTTGGGTCTGCCATTTTTTCAGTCAGTACCTCAAAGCGCTGTACAACTGAATCAAGCTTATCAAACATGCTCATTTAAAATCCTTTTAGCTTTTTCTTAGCTATTCATTGAGTCCATGAATTCTGCATTAGTTTTACTCTTCGTAATTCTTTGAAGCATAAATTCCATTGCATCAATAGTACTCATTGGGTGAAGAACCTTTCTTAGAACATAAGTTCTTTGTAGATCTAGTTGATCCATAAGTAGATCTTCCTTACGAGTTGAAGATTTGTTGATATCAAGAGCAGGGAAGATTCTCTTCTCAAGAAGCTTTCTATCAAGTTGAATTTCAGAGTTACCCGTTCCTTTAAATTCTTCAAAGATAACTTCATCCATTCTTGAGCCTGTATCAACAAGTGCAGTAGCGATAATTGTAAGAGAACCACCATTTTCAATATTTCTAGCAGCACCGAAGAACCTCTTTGGTCTGTGTAGTGCATTTGAGTCAACCCCACCAGAAAGGATCTTTCCAGATGGTGGAACAACAGTGTTATATGCACGCGCAAGACGAGTAATTGAATCAAGAAGGATAATAACATCTTTGCCAGCTTCAGTAAGACGCTTTGCTTTTTCAAGAACCATCTCCGCTACTTGAACGTGACGGTTTGCAGGCTCATCAAATGTTGATGAAACAACTTCCGCGTTAACATTTCTCTTCATGTCAGTTACTTCTTCCGGTCTTTCATCAATTAGAAGAACGATAAGAACTGATTCTGGGTGATTTTCAGTAATTGCGTTTGCAACCTCTTGTAATAAGTGTGTCTTACCAGCTTTTGGAGGAGCAACGATCAGACAACGTTGTCCGAACCCTTGTGGCACGAACATATCGATCATACGAGTTGAGTAATTGCTTGGATTAAACTCAAGGTTAATCTTCTTTTGTGGGTATAATGGAGTTAAGTTATCGAAAAGAACTGTCTTCTTGTGAGCAGCAGGCTCTTGATCGTTGATTGTGCTTACTTTTAAAAGAGCGAAGTATCTTTCGTTATCTTTTGGTGGACGAATTTGTCCTTCGACAGAGTCTCCTTTTTTAAGGGCAAACTTTCTAATTTGACTTGGTGATACATAAATATCATCGGCACCAGGAAGGTAGTTATAACCAGGAGATCTTAAGAATCCGAAACCATCTGGTAAGATCTCAAGAACACCGTTTCCAAAAATGTCCTGTTTTTCTTTTGCGTGTGCTTTTAGAATAGCAAAGATTAGTTCGTGTTTTTTCATTCCCGCAGAGTTTTCAATTTTTGCCTTTTCAGCAATTTTGTTTAACTCTTTGATTTCCATCTCTCTCAATTCACTTAAATGCATAAAATGTACTACTCCTGAAATATCTGAATATATAAAATTGGATTTATTTAGAATTTGCCTCTATTAATGATCCATTAATGGCATGGATTTATTAGATTAAATTGGTTGGTATTGATTTAAATAGATAAACTCATCATAAACCCTCCCCCCTTGCTAGTCAAGCTGACTTTCGAGATTGACTTGAGGCACCAAAATGGGCATAACTATCTAATATGAATGAGTTTTCTAGCTATCCTAAATTTGAAGAACTTCGCGGTCTTAATATCCTCTCAATCGACTACGGTGAGAAAGTGATTGGTCTTGGCTTCTACTGCCCTGGCCGAGAGCCATTTCCTATTGGTGCCGGTAGAATCATCAATAAAGGGATCGGCCACTTTTATAGTGAACTTGCAGAAGTTATTGAAGAGCAAGTCGTAGAAGTAATCGTTATGGGTATACCTTACTTTGTTGATGGTAATGAAAGTGAAAAGACTAAAGAACACAAGGCCATTTTCAACGCATTAGTTGAGAAGTTTCCTAGTGTAAAATTCTATCAACAAGATGAAACCTTAACGACTAAGTCGGCCAAGGAACGAATGTTAAACTCTCCAGAATATAATTTTCAGTTTGACCCAACAAAAATTGATGAACTTAGTGCCGTGATTATCTTGGAAGATTTCATAAGAAGTTAATTTCACAAAATCTAAAAATAAGATATCCTATTGCTATTATGACAAAGAAAAACTTATTTATTTTTTTGGTGCTTGCACCTGCATTATCGATCTGCCTCTTAGTGGCACACACTTACTACAATATTTATCATTGGCAATACGGTGGACCCGAAACCGAATTCCAGATTAACAGTGGAGACACTTTTGGAACGATTAACTATCGTTTAGCACAAGATAAGATCATCTACTCACCGCGCCTCTTCCATCGTTATGTAAAATTCGAGGGGAAGCTAACAAGTTTTAAGGCCGGTCGCTATATCATCCCAAAAGGTATCACAATGGATGAGCTACTTGCTTTACTAATTAGTGGTAAGAGCTTAACTGTCCGAGTGACAATTCCAGAAGGCTATAACCTATTTCAAATCGCCAAGGCCTTGGCCGATGAGAAGATTGTTGATGAAAAAGACTTTATCAAGGAAGCAAAGGATAAGAAGTTCGTTCACTCTCTAGGTATTCCAGCAGGTCGAGTAGAAGGCTATCTATATCCTGACACATATCAATTCCATGAGAAGATGAAAGCACGTGCAATTATCCATCGCATGTATGATAACTTTAAAGATAAAACAAAAGACTTAGACTTTTCAAAAGTAAGGCTAACAAAGCATCAGCTAGTAACTCTTGCCTCAATGGTTGAAAAGGAAACGGGTGCAAAATTTGAAAGACCAACTATTTCAGGTGTTTTTCACAATCGTCTTAAAAAGAGAATGCGTCTTCAATCTGACCCAACAACGATTTACGGAATCTGGGAGTCATATAAAGGCAATATCAGTAAGAAACACCTTAGACAAAAGACTCCATACAATACTTACAAGATCTCAGGTCTTCCAGTTGGACCAATTGCTAATCCTGGTCTTGCGGCACTAAAAGCAGCACTTAACCCCAAGAAGCACGACTTCCTTTACTTTGTCTCTAAAAATGACGGAACTCACGTTTTTTCTAAAACATATAAAAAGCACAGTCAGGCCGTAGACTTTTGGCAAAAGAACAGAGCAAACCGAAAGGGACGTAGCTGGCGAGATCTTAATAAGAAACAATAAGTATTAAAGAAGTATAAAAATATGAAACTATGGTCATCTTTCGATCAAGAATATATTCTCAAAAGGCTCACTGAGCTCCACGAGGATTGTGCTGTTTTGAAGTTTTGGCAAAACAATGAAGATATGCGTGAAGAATACACTGCAACTTTTAAATCTGTTACAGTTGAGAAATGCTCAATTAAATTAACAAAGGAAAGTGCACCTTATTACACTCGTATCGCTCCCCTTTCTCCAGTTTTCTTTCACTATCCAGCTGGGGATATGATATTTAAAAAAGATATCTTCAAGTTAGAAGATGGTGGACTCTCATTTAAGACACCTAGTGAAGTCCGAATGCGTGATCGTCGAAGTGTGGAGAGATTTACATACAAATATCCAGACTTCAAAAATATCTCTTACGAAGTTGAAGGCGAAAACGAAGTCCAACATGATATTATTCTCGACATCTCACTTAGAGGGCTTGCTTTTGTTATTGATGCCAAAAGAAAAGCAAAGTATGAGATCGGTAAAGTAATTTATATCACTTCTATTACGGATCAAGAGTTACCACAGCAACATGAAGCCAAGATCGCTTCAGTAAACCGCTACCGCCTCTCAGGAGAAGGCTTACAAACTCACCTTCTTCGCATTGGCGTTGAATTCACCCAAACGCTAAATTCAATTACATATGACTCAATTGGTTCTCTTGTTAAAAAGAGAGAAAATAAATTAAAAGGTCTTGATACAAACCTTTTCAATGGTTTAAATCCTGATGATTATCAAAAGCAACTTGCTAAGATTCACGACAAGAACCCTCAGCTTGCTATCAATATTTCTGAGTCAGTAGAAGATATCGATCGACTCCGATATATGACAACAGATATGAAGCGTGAATTCTTCTTAAACTTCAGCCTTGACCTTATGGCCTGTGCTTTAAGAATGTCATCCAAGGAATTAATTAACGACCTTCTATCTGAGGTTACCGCAGGTGTACGAGAAGAGTTTCTCATGAAATATGATCAACCCAAGCCTGCATCAGCTATCAATAAGGCACAAGACGAATTAAGAAAGTATATCCATGAAAAGGAGCGCTTGGGTGAGCTAGTTCTAAGCCCGAAGTCTTTTGTTAAATATGTATAATTTGCTCCATTGGCAAATATACCTCGTAACGCTCATTCTATCGCTCAGTGAATAGACTCTTATCTAAAGCTGAAGAACTTCCCCTAATTATTGGCACCCCCTCTGGTTCCTTCTCCACTAACATACTGTAATCACGATAGGTTTAGTGAGAAGCATATTAAAGTTTATTATTGAGATAGACGATAATTTATTTAGTTAACTAGCTGCCTGAGGAATTTATGAAAGTTATCAATATGCTACTTATTCTATTTACTATCATCCTTACTTCATGTGGAGGAAAGTCCTCAAGTGTTAAAGTTAAACTTCAGGGTGCTTTCTCTCAAGTAGCAGGACTCTTTGATAATGGAGCTGTTATGTTAGCTGTTGGTGGACCGTCAGACCGGCCACCTCTTCTTCATGTTGTTCCTCTCTCACAAGCAAGCCTTGACCACGAATTTGATAATGGAGTTTGGAAAATTATGGTTCTAGGCTGGCATGGCTCGAGCGCCGGAGAAATGATGAAGGGTGACCTTTATTGCTCAGTCGTAAAGAATGCTTCAATTCCCGAACAAACAACCTTTAACTTTAATCTGACAAAAGTTGATGGAGTGGCACCGGCTAATGTTGTAGACACAGGCCATCCTTGTGCCGAATTTATTGATGGCCTTCAAACTGCCAAATATATGTCTATTTGTGAAACGACAAATTGTAATATGGGTGAATATGTAAGGTTTAACGCGACAGACTTGTCTTTAAAATTTGGTATTCCTCACTACGAAGGACCTATAAACCGCAATCAAATCCATACCCAATCAAAGTTCACTGAAGCAATGAATACGTGCTACAGCAGCACTAATGGTAACCTAGTAGATGGAAGCGACTACGCAAAAATGGTTCTTGATTCTTCTATTGGACTTGTTCTACCTATTAGACTTAAAGGTGGCTTTTACTTACCTCTTAGAATTGAAGGTTATGAAGACAGTAACGGTGGAACTACAAACTGTTCAAGCGGGCTAAATGGCAAACTCACTACGATGAATAGTATTGGGGAAAAAGATGCTTCCGGTAACGATCGCCACTTCTACGATGGGACATATTTTAAATATATAATGCCACCTACCCCTTTTGAGATCTCGCTTTCAGGTTCAACTTATTCATTTGAAAGAAACACTTCACTTACAGTACAAGTTGGCGGGCCATACGATGTAGACAACGATAGCTATAAAGGAAGTTCAATAAACTATACCTGTGAATATAAGGTGGCCGGAACAGATGACACATCATTAGTTGCATGTAGCTACCCTGTTGGCTCTGATCCTATTTCATACGATGAAAGCACTGGTGACGTTCTTCTTGATGGGAGTTCATCGAACTTTAATATTGATGATACATTTGAGTTCAAGTTAACAGCAAGCTACTTTGACTCTAGCCTAGGTACAGATGTCACATCACCAGAAAAGCGCTTTACTGTTACGGCCCAAGAAATTGTTACGGCCTCGCACTCTGACCTAACACCAGCTCCAAACACTAACATTAATATTTCTACTTATGGATATGCAGATATTTATGTAACAAATAATACTGACAACACACTACACTTTATAATCTCTTCAAGTCCTGATTCGCTAACACTTGGTGGAGATACCTCTTGCTCAATTGGAACGACATGTTCAATTAGAGTATCTGGCACACCTACTCAATCAGGTAACCTAACCTTAAGTACTAATACTGGACAGGAATTCATCTATATGTATGACTAGAATGACACTATAAAGTGGCATCTCCTTGACTAATCATTCACCTAAAACTCTGAAATCCGGTATTTTTTTGTCTCTGATTCTTTAAAGGTTACTATTTTCTTAACCGATAGGTTTTGTGGATTATATTGAATTTGGGGACCTTATGCACCGTCATATTTTTGGATTATTTCTAGTATCACTACTACTTTCTTCATGTGGAGTAAAAACATCAAATACTAAAGTTACATTTTCTAAGTCACAATTTCTAGTTGGTGATTTAAGTTCAAATTTTGATGGTGGTGTACTTATATTTGGACGAAATAATACGACAAAACAAGTGTTTCAAATTGGGCTTGATCCTAGCTCATCTTCTGAAATTGAAATTGAACTTCCTTTTGGAAATTACGATGTTAAGGCCATTGGTTGGCACAGTGGAGCAACTCCATCAAATCTTACAGGAACAAAGTACTGCTCTCAAATAAACACTGATGTGAATTCATCTCAAACACCAATGAACCTAGTAATGACTACCTCAAACTGTGCGTCTCTTACAAATACAGTTGTTCACGACAGTTCGACTGGAAATCAATTTAAGGTTGAAACTTGTCACGGTGTTGTTCAGGTTGTGGGAAAAGGAAAAAGAGATAGCTGTGATGAGGCCCCAAGTAATGCTCAATCACTTAAGATTCGCTACCTGACAACTAATGCGGAAGGAGTTGTCGATCCTAGCCTAACTCTAGAATCAAAATGTTTAACGCCAAATGCTGGAAATATCTATACTTATAACCTCACTAACGAATATAACGTCGTTACAAGTGACAAAGGGTTTTATAATCCGGTTGAGATTATAGCTTATTATGATAATAATTGTTCAGGTGCATCACTCTCTCAAAAACTTCCAAAGTCATTAGGCCTTCCATCTAAAGATTACTTACTAGCGAAAGAAGACTCAATAAATGGCTTAACTTTCCTTGTCGGCTACAATTCCTGCGCCTTTGATGGTGCTGCTTCCGGCTCCCCTTTTGCCGCCGATAGTGCTGCTTCAAGAGGAATTAATATAATTTGTACATCAACTCAGTTTAATAATATTGTATCGTACCCTTCCGATGGCTACATCATCGGGAAAAAGATTGATTTCGCAGGAAGTACTCCAGCAACAACTAGTACAGACTTCACAGGAAGTATTCAAGGAGACATTCTTTTAAGTGTTAGTAGTAAACCTCATATCGTTGGTGCCTCTGATACATTATTTAATAGCATAGGAACTAATGTAACAGATGAATCTGCTAGTATTGAACATTTAAATATCGATGTGAACTCTCTAACTAACGGGCCTATTTTTGCCAAGTACCTTGGAGACTCTTCCGAATTTCACGAATTAATGATCACAGGATCAATGACGAACTCGACACCATCGACAACTCCTTCTGGCCCTAGTGTTGGTTACTCATGTGGTGCACTTGTAAATCAATCTTACTTTGACGGTACGATATCAAAAAATGTGAATACAAGATTCGAAAGAATTTCTTTTGATGAATTTAAACTTAAATGTACTGGACTTCCGACTTCTGATAGTAATTACATAGGTGCACTAGTTGGTTCCTTAACGAGTGGAGCAACCGATACGACATATAATCGAGAAGTTCAAGTCTATGATATAAAAGGCAGTATCAATATAGAGATTGACTCATCAAATATACAACAATCGGTAGGAGGACTTATTGGTTTCTCTGAGAACAATACCAATATAGATAGCTATAGCAATAATTACGCATTTATTAATTCATACACCTCTAATGCTCCGGCCGTTATTGGTGGAGTCCTAGGGCAACACATGTCAACTGCCGCAAATAACTATGGCCGACTTGAATTAGGTGGAAGTAATGTACACCTTGATATCAATAGTGATTTATCTTACGGCCCTGCACAAGCAGCAGGAGGTATTGTTGGTAAGATATACAACCCAGAAACGTTACAGATTCGTTCATCTATAACAACTGGAAGCATAAATACAACATTAAAAAATGCAGGTGGAGTTATCGGTCATGCATCATATGCTAATACTAGCGATTCACTTAGAGTATATAACTCATCAACAAGAGCAATTGTAAGTGCTGATGGAAGTGCTGGTGGACTCATTGGTCATTTAAGCCTAGATGAAAGTTCAGCGAATTTCGGCCTTAATCACGTTGAATCAAGTTCAATCTCAGGAGCGTCTATAAGCTCTTCAGGACTTGAAGGTGCTGGTGGTGCGCTGGGAACATTAACTTCAACTATTAATTACTCTTCTGTTAACTTTAATAATAACTTCTATTCAGGGTTTCTTTTTACGGACCTTGGTTATGCCACAGGGAACTCAAGCGGATCTCTTATTGGAGTTATGCCTAATTCAAATAGCCACGTTATAGTAAATGGTCACCACTATACAAGATGGGGAGCTAGTACTTCTAATATTGTCGATTACATCGGATTTATCAACGAAACATCATTATCAAATATATTAAGTCGAATTACGGTAAATGATATTGTTTATCAAGGCTATACAGATAGCTCAACGGCCCTTGCTCAAAGAGCACTAAATTATGGAACTCCTGGAGGCGAGATTAGTATTACATTTAACGACCTTACAAATAAATCTCTACCTTCTACCTTTACTGGAAGCCAATTCTTCACAGCAGATGGAAACTCGAGATTGGATATTGCATTTAATCGATTTATGAGATTTACATCAAACGGACGTGCTATAGTAACAGGCTCAGAATTTAGTCCATTTTTAATTTCAAATTCAGAAGATTTATTATTCATTAGAAATAATTTATTCATGAGTAACTTCAATTTTAGATTAACGGCCAATATTGATATGGGTGGACAATTCCTTCAACTGTCTGCTGATAATAGTCCATTTAACGGTTCATTTGATGGTGCCGGATTTACTATTTCAAATATTAATAATGACTATACTGGCCTTTACAAAAGCTATAATGGAATTTTTCCTTATGTTGAATATGGACGAATTAAAAACCTAAGAATTGCCAATTCTACGATGAGTTTTGATTGCGATACCTCTGGTGATGCAGGTTTATTAATGGGTAGAATCAATCACTATAATAATTATGGTGATGACCGTGCACAATTTTTCAATATTCAATTCGAAAATAATACGATTGAAGGCAGTACAGGATGTGCAGCAACAGGCTTAGTTGCCGGAACATACTCAACTGAGAATACTGGTGACTCTTTAATATTTGAAAATATTAGTGTGAAGAATAATAACTTTGCATCCCCTATTGGTTCACTCTTTGTTGATAAGATTGATTATTCAATGTCGACTTCTGAAACATTTGCCTTTAAGAATCTTGAGTTCATTGGCAATATGTTCACTGACCCAGCTCCAGTTAACACATATGCATTCTTCTCAAACAAAGGAACAAATACGTTTAATGTTAGTTATGAAAATGTTCTATATATAGGTCATACTGATGGGTATAATCCAACAGATATTCATAGTAATAATAATGCTGGTTCGGCCATTTCTCTAAGTAATCACTATGTCTTTATCAACCCCAATTCATTCGTTGGAATACTTGATACTGGGGTTCTTACAAATGGTACGAGTTACGTCCTAGCAGATATGGCCACGACAACTTTCGACCAGTACTTCATAGTCAATTCAAACACTGGCGCCGTTAGTCTTAACCGACCGTATATCAAAGAAGAGATGGATCAACGATAATCATAGTTTAATGCCAATAAATTTAGGCGAAAAAAATGAGGACGCGTTCAGCGTCCTTTTTTTATTACCGGCAGAACTTACCGATATTATTAGTAAAAAGAAATTAACTTAATTATTTTCCACCCACATACGAAGAGTGCCTACAATAGGTTCCCAAGGAGCTTCAGAGCGAAGCAAAGGCTGAGGTTTTAGGGCAACTATTGAAAATGAATTAAAAGCAACAATTGCCGACTTTTAAAACAACTTTTGAACTAAATAAATTCAAGGTTAAAATTAAGTGTCGCGTAATAGTTTAACCAACAAACTTTGCTTGTTTTACTTCGTTAAGGAGGAGGACTAAATGGAAGCTGAAAAACTAGATTATTTTAAAAAGAAGTTATTGGCCGCTAAAGCTGAGATTCTTAACGGTGGTATTCTAACAAGTACTGAAGACCTTAAGATGTCGACAGATGATCTACCTGATGAAGGTGACGTAGCAAACGCAGTAATTAACCAACAGGTTACATTTAATATGCGTGCTAGAGCAATGACTAAACTAAGACAAATCGAAGAGGCCCTTCACCGTATTGAAGACGGTACTTACGGACACTGTGAAGATTGCGACGAGCTAATTGGTAAGAAAAGGCTTGAAAACCAACCATGGGCCGATTTATGTATCACACACGCTGAAGAAAGAGAGCGTGAAGAACAACACATGCGAAGAGCATCGTAGCTTTTTACATATTCCAAATGTTAGTTAAAAAAGCCTGCAACTGCAGGCTTTTTTATTATAGGGCCATCCCCTCGTCTACACTAAAGGTCTCCTTCTTTATATAGACATATTTTGATATATCCCTTTGTAAAACTTTCTTAACTTGTTCATTTGATTTGAGGATCTCCTCTACCTTAGGACTCGTAGTACTTGAATTTGTGTTATTAATTGGTGCTACGATCATGACATATGCAAAGACAAAGATGCTAATTGATAATGTCCAAATTGTTTTCACTGAATTACCCTCCATGGTAAGTTCTTCTTCTATTCATAATTAAGCACGGGCCATGCCAAAGTCTGATATAATAATTACGGTAACTTAATAAAGTGGAGTAATGAACACGGTGGCCTTTTGGCCTTATTTTCTATCACCACTTTCAAAATAGTGTATAAGATTTTGACACCTATCTATAAACTATCCATATAGGCTATAGGTGAACGGTTTAAGTAGGTAGAATTCTGTCATAGTGTTGGCACATGCTGTGCATTCTATAACAGTGAGTTTGAGTTACTAAGGAGCACTTTTTGAAACTAAAATCTTTTCTTCTACTTTCTACTTTAATTGCTAGCTCTTTTGCTTTTGGAGCTGAAAAAGGTCAAAAATTATCATTTGATCAATTAAGACAACGTGTTTTCAAAAAAGAATACCAAAAAGAAACATCAAATACTGATGTACTTAGATCTCGTTTTTCAAGCTGGGGAATTAAGAATAACTTTGCGCAAGGTTCAATTAATCTTCCAGGAGCACTTAAGAAGCTAACAACTCAAAAAGAAGTTGTAGTAGCAGTAATTGATACAGGTATTGATCCAACTCACCCATTCCTTAAAGATAATATTTATGTACCTAAAGGTGATGCTAGTATTACTAACTTTGGCCTAGACTTCTCTAAGGGCGCAAGTAATGTGAATACTCCTTATGATAAAAACCGTCACGGAACTCACGTTTCAGGGATTATTAAATCAGTTTTCCCAAATGTTAAGATTCTTTCACTTAAGTATTACAATCGCCATGCTTCAGGTAAGGATAACTTAAACTCAACAATCAAGGCACTTCGTTATGCAGTTGATCTTGGTGTTGATATTATCAACTACTCTGGTGGTGGACCAGAGCCAGATTTAGAAGAACTTGAAATTCTTAAAAAAGCAGAAAGAAAGGGAATTATCGTTGTCGCAGCAGCTGGTAACGAGCAAGAAAATATCGATAACAAGAAAACAGCATATTTCCCAGCAAGCTACAAGTTATCAAATATCATTACAGTAACTGCTCACGACCAGTCAATGAAGATCCTTAATTCTTCAAATTGGGGAGCACAAACTGTAGACGTTTCAGCACCAGGATATAAGATTAACTCTGCTATTCCTACATCAAGAAATGGACTACTAACAGGTACTTCACAAGCAACAGCATTTGTTTCGGGAGTAGCTGCAATGTTAAAAGCTGGATACCCAGGTCTTTCAGCAAAACAAATCAAGAAGATTATCTCAATCACTGCAAAGAAAGAGATCACTTTTAATGGAAAGGTTAAATCTTCAGGACGTGTTGATGCGACAGCAGCAGTTGAACTTGCAGAGAAGCTAAACACGAAAACGAACGGAAAACTTGCTAATTACAAAGGAAGCAAGAGAGAAGTAGCAAACACTCCAAAAGTAATTATCAGAAAATAATATAATTTCTAGATGGCCCTTAAATAGGACGTAAGCGCAAGGGTCGTCCCCATAATAAAAATCACCGCCAGCATTCCATATAATAAATAAGATACCTTAAAAAATCCCATCATTTTATAATCAAGAAAACTTTCGACTTGGCTTTTATTATGCTCTCGTGTTTCAGAAATGGCCTCTTTAATACGTTCATAGAGAGAGATTTCATCAATTCCCTTCTGCGTATAAGGTTGCCAAATTTCTTGCTCACTCACACCTGAATTCATCATCTCAATAACAATATCGACAAGCTCTTGTAGATATAAAGGTCTAAGTTTATCGTTCTTCGACTCTTCGCTATAGAAGTAATCAAGAAGATTATTATAGCGGCGACGGACTTTAATCATGAACTTCTTAAACTTCACATCACCTTGAAAAATCGCAGGGTTTTCCATTTCAAGAGGAGATAATGTTAGCCAATACCTCTCTCGAAAAGTATAGAAACTCTTCTCCCCTAATGGCTCTCCTAATGGATTGAAAGATAAATCGAAGTCGCAATTTTGGCAACGGGCCTCAAAGATATCTTCACTATCGCACTTCGGACATGTTATAAGTTGCACTTCCTGTGCAATATTATCTTCCATGAAGAGATGTTGATGTTTTTGTATGTCGTTTAAGAATTCTTTATCCATAAGAATATTGTAATTTCATAAGCTTAGTATTGGCAAATGTTAAATCATATACGACAATAAAGTATGTCTAGCCTGCTGAAATATAAATTCTTCCTGCCAGTTGTACACATTCTTGCAGGTATCATTTACGCGTTAAATTTCCCATTCATTGGTAAATTCACAATCTTTCCAACCATTTTTTTAAGTGCGGCCATTCTTTTTTACGGATTAAAAAATGAAAATCGATTTAAACATAATCTCTTAAATATTTTCTTATTCTGTTGGGGATATAATTTTGCTGGATATTACTGGTTAACTTTTACGTTAAATGAGTTTGGAAATTTATTCTTTCCTTTCAACTTTATTCTGTGGCAACTTTTTTCAGTTATTATCGCCCCTCAGTTCTACCTCTTTCTCATCATTGTCTTCTTTCTAAAGAAGTATGTGAAAGTTGATACACTAGCAGGAGGAATCCTCTACTCACTAATTTTTGTAGTTCTAGAATACTTTACACCACAACAATTCCCAGCTCTTTTTGGTCACCCATGGCTTAAGATCTCTCCATTTCTAAAGCCAGCAAGACTACTAGGTGTACCATTCTATAGCTTCTTAAGCTTATTTATAGGACATCTTATTTTCATGTTCTATCAAAAACAAAAGCTCCACAAGGTACAAGGTGGAATAATTCTATCACTCCTACTTGTTAACTTTGGTGTAGGTCCTATTAAGGCCAAAATTGGAGATGACCTTAAGATTCGCATTGTACAAGGAAATATTGGGAACGACTTAAAGCTCAAATCTGAACAAGGCCTTAGGCTTGCTTCGTCTGAGGTAATTAATATCTATAAGGATCTAAGTCTAGCTGATGGAGTTGATGATATTGACCTTGTAATTTGGCCTGAGACATCGTATCCGAGATTTGTTTTTTCAAAGGAAAATAAAAAACTTGCTAGTGAGTTAACGGAGCTTTTCGTTAAAAGTGAAGCTAGTTACTTCATTGGAACATACGATCTCGCCTCAGCAGATCCGAGCGTCTTAGAAAATACTTATAATGCGACTATCTTATCTCGAGGAGAAGGGATCATTGACCAAGTTTATCACAAACAAGTTCTTATTCCATTTGGAGAGGGCCTGCCTTTTGGTCCACTGAATAAGTACCTTGCCCCTCACCTAACTAATATTTCATTCTTTGCAAGTGGAACGAAGTACACAAATTTTGAAGTCAAAAATAAAAACTTTATATCACTTATCTGTTATGAAGTTCTCTTCCCTCGCTATGTTAGGAAGTATATTAAAGAAGTTAAGAAGCGTGGAGAGAAAATAGACTTCATTGTCAATGTTACTAATGATTCTTGGTACGGGCCTTATTCAGAACAAGAGCAGCATTTATTCTTAGCAAAGTGGCGAGCTGTGGAATTTAACCTTCCAATTATAAGAGCAACAAATACAGGGATCTCGGCCGTAATCAAGCAAGATGGACGAGAACTAATTCGAACAGAGAACTTTAAACAAGAAATTAAGGATTTTTCACTTTAGGGCCAACTAGAAGCCTTCCTTCAGTAGGTCGTGCATGCGAATAAAACCCTTAAATTCAGTCCCATCAATAACAGGAAGAACATAAATCTTATTCTGTTCCATTAGTGCAAGCGCATCGATTGCAAGATCATCTGAAGAAACCTTCTTTGGCTCATTTGTCATGATTTCACTTAGTGCCGTTTCAAGCGCATTGGCGTTCTTAGCAATTGAGCGCCTGATATCACCTTCCACAAGAATTCCACTAAAGTTGCCATTATCAATAACGGCCAATGCCCCTAGAGGCTTATTCGTCATTTCAAGAACTGCATCTTTTAGAAGATTAGTTGATTTAAGTATTGGACATTCTTTATAAACCCACATTAAATCTTTTACCTTCATCGTAAGGGACTTTCCTAATTTTCCACCTGGATGATTAATTGCAAAACCTTCACGCGAAAGTCCTACAAATTTCTCATAGGCGACAGCAATTGCATCCCCCATAGCAAGAGCAACGGTTGAAGAAGTTGTTGGAGCGAGATCATTAATACAGGCCTCACGCTCTACAGAACAGTCAAAAGATATTCCACATTCAAGGGCAATTTGCTTTGATAAATCACCTACGAGTGCTATTCGATTTTCTTTTCTAATTCTTAGAAATGGAATTAATTTAAGAATTTCGCTCGTTGTGCCAGATTTCGATAAGAAGATAATTGCATCGTTTTCACTAACTCTCCCAAGGTCACCGTGCAGGGCCTCTGTAGGGTGAAGAAAAATAGAGCGAAGACCTAAAGAGCTAAATGTTGAAGATAGTTTCTCACCAATAAGTCCAGACTTTCCAACACCACATAAAACCATTTGTCCGTTGTGGGCATGGAGATACTCGAAGACATCTGTCAGTTTATTACACATCGTCTCATCTAAGAGATCAATAACTCTTAGAATTGAATCAGCTTCAAGTTTTAAAACTTCCTTCATCTGACCAAAATGCTCCACTACCGTCTCCTTTGGTGTCAATTTTTCTATCTCGATCGAGTCTATGACTATGTTATTATAATTATATGAAAATGTTAAAAATAATAGTGCTTTTTTCCCTGCTATTTAGTTGTAGTTCGTACGAGCAATTTGAACAACTTGTTGAAGAATCAGAGATTCCTTCAAAGACCTACAAGTCCAATTTTAATCAAACATGGCAAGCAGTTTTAGAAATTATGCAACAGTACGATATTTCAGTTAAAAACCAAGAAGCTGGAGTCGTAAAAACTCGCTGGATCAACAATACGAGTCAAATTAACTTCTCTGATGCCTTTGGCTCTAAAGAAATGGTAAAGGCAGCTCAATTTAAATTAGTTATTAATGTCATTAAAGGGTATCGCGGAAAACAAGAAGTTTCTAAGGTTTCAATCTATCGTCGCCAGATGATTGAAAAAGACTTCCTACAAGGATGGCGACTAGTTCGCTCAGATGGAATCCTTGAAAAGACCATCCTCTACCGCATAGATCGTATTCTCAAAAGAGAGGCAATGATCAAGAAAATTGAAGAGCAAAAAGCAAAAGAAGCGGAGAAAGAGTTATTCTAATGAATAACACTTTCTTCTTCTAACTTATTAGTTACGATAACAACTTCATCAACTTCTTCAATAATTTCCTCAACTATTCCTTTTCTTAAAATTTTACGCTTAAAGAAAACCATAAAGTCTCTTTGAATAAGTAGCATACAAGGAAGGACAATAAGGGTTAGAACTGTTGCAAAAAGTAGTCCCCATCCCATACTCATGGCCAGCCCCTTAGTAAATCCAGAGTCTCCACCAATTGCATAGGCCATTGGGAAAACACCACCAAGAGTTGTGATACTTGTTAGAATGATTGCTCTAAGTCGACTTCCTGCTCCTTCAAGGATTTCAGGGCGGTGAAAGCTAAACCAGTCTCTTCTTTTCTCATTAATTGTCACAACAAGAAGTAAGCTGTCATTAACAACAACCCCGGCCATTCCAATGATACCGATAATTGCCATTAAGCTAATATCTAGTCCCTGAAAGTAGAATGCCCAAATAACTCCAATAACACCAAATGGAATAGCAGAACAAATAAGAAGTGGTTGCATGATACTTCTAAGAACAATTGCAAGAACGAAGAAGATACCAAGAAGAGCAAATGCAAATTTCTTAATCATCGAATTCTTATTCTTTCTCGACTGCTCATCAGCATCTTGTGCATTAAACATTAAGTCTGGATATTTTTTTGAAAGCTCTTTTGTTAGAAGATCAACTTTTTTAATCAGTACTTCTTTTTTTACAATCTCTTTATCAAACGGAAGATCTACTACAACCTTTCTCATTAAGTTTGAGTGTCTAATTACTGATTGCTTCTTCTGCTTCTTCCAAGTACCAATCTCTGAAGACTTAATGACTTCACCATTTGCAAGAACAACAGGAAGGTTTCCAAGCTCTTCAAAAGTTAAGTCATCCCCATCAGCAGCATAAGTTAAGAAACGAATTTTACGATTACCACTTGTGTACTCATAAACTTCATTCTTATTAATAAATTGAACAAGTTGACTAGAGACCTGTCCAAGAGAGAGCCCACGAGATTGTATTTCATTTTTCTTAGGAGTGAAAACCCAAGCATCCTTAAAAAGAGAATCATCTAAATCTACCGACTTTATACCTTCAATCTGTAAATCTTCAATGGCCTTCTTTGTATACTCTGTTACCTCTTCAACATTAAATGGAGAGAGGGACTGAATTGTTACTTCAACGAGATTTTCACGACTTTCATCATTTCCACCTTTTGCAATTTTTACTTCCAATCTTTCAAACTTACCTGTTTTCTCTAGTTCTTTGAGCTGATCCTTAAGATAGTCTTGAACATCTTTCTTATTGGCCTCAACATTATTATCAAGCTGAGAAAATGAAACTCGATAGCTAAAATATTGTGGACCTTCTTGTTTCTTACCATTTGTATAATTTTGGCCAATCGTAAATTGATAATTATTATATTTATTTTTATCAATCTTATTCATTACCTCTTCAAGCGGAGCAAGTTGTTTATACGAATCATCAAGGCCCTCAGACTTTTTTAATGCTCCAATAAATTCAACAGTCTCAGAAGAGATACTTAAATTGAAATTGAAATTGATATTCTTGCTTGCAAATATAATTGAACCAATCATGGCCACAACAAAGCCTGCTAAAACTATATAACGCCACCTTAATGCGCCATCAAGAAGTCTCAGGTATCCGCGTTTAAATCGTTGAAAGTAGCTTGACTCATGATGTGCATTTGCCTTTGTCACAAAGTGCTTTAAGTGGTTTGGAAGAATAAAGAAACTTTCAAACAAACTCAAAAGAAGAGCAGAGAAAACAACAACAGGAATTGCCATTAAGATATTTGACATTGAATCCTTTCCAACAAGGATAGGAGTAAAGGCAATCAGAGTGGTAGCAACGGTTCCACAAATAGGCTTCCAAGTGGAAAGGACTGCTCCAACAGCAGCGTCTTTAGAGCTTGCACCCTTTTCAAGATTTTGCATATATTGTTCTGAAATAATAATAGCATCATCAACAAGAATACCGATTACGAGTAACATTCCTACGACAGAGATTAGATCAATTGAGATCCCCATTGTTTCAAGTACAGTAAAGGTAAAGAAGTAAGCAAGAGGCATCCCAATAGACGTCATAATTGCCGTCTTAAAACCAAGAAACAAACAAAGAGTGATAAGAACAAGAATGATTCCCATTAGAGCATTCGACTGAAGTGCATTAATTTGCCTTTCAATAAATGCAGGGCCATCCTCAACACTAATGATATTTATTTCTTCTGGAGCTTCTTTATTTATCTTAGCGAGTTTATCTTCTAACATCTCTTTTAATGTAATTGAGTCAGCTTCAACATCTTTAAAGATATTAAAGCTTATCCCCGGCTTACCATTTGTATAATTAGTTCTGTTAATCTTGGGCAAACGGTACTCAAGAGTTGCTAAGTCTTTGAGGCGAAGCGTGTGGCTTGAGTTATTAGAACGAATTAAAAGATTATTAAGAGACTCGATATCATATTTAAGATTTTCAATTTCAATTGAGTAAGAATCACTTCCCTTGCGAATACTTCCTAGAGGGTAAATTCTAAATGTTTCTTTAATTTTATTATAAATATCAGAAGGAGCAATTCTGTAGCGGGCCATATTATCAACTTTTAGCTTAATATAGAGATCTTTAGTGTAGCCGTAAGTATCAACTCTTGAAATACCATTAATCCTTTCAAGTTCTTCTTCAATTTTTAAAAGCCAATTCTGATGGAGATCGCTATTTTGATCAAAGTTTAAAATTGCATAGTAGTTAAACCAAGAGTCTGTTTGCTTAATATGGCGAACGACAATATCTTTAGTTTCAGAAGGAAGGTCTCCACGAATCGTTTCAATAGAGTCTTTAATGCGTGTTTCTAGATCATTGATTTCTTCAAATTCGTCTTTTACATCAACATTGATACGCATATACCCTTGTTGTGAATTTGACCAAATCTTATCAATACCAGCACTACCTTTTATGGCACGCTCAATTGGATAAGTAAGAAATCTCTCAACTTGAGAAGCGCTTGCACCTGTTAGAGTGGCCGTTACTTGAATTCTTTTTGAAGACCAATTAGAGATTAAGTCTCGTTTCATATGGGCAAGGGAGATAATTCCAAATAGCACCATCATGATACTTAATAAGTTTACTAGAAAACTATTTCCTACAAAGTATGAAACTAATTTTTTCACAAGCTACTGTCCTATTTAAATTTAAAAACAGTAGCTTGTAGCATTGAAAAGGGAAATTTATTTATTTTTTGTGTATTTATATCGAATTTACATTCACTAACCTACTGAAATCAGATTAATAGGCCATAATATAGGTTACCCAAGACTCACAATTTTCTTCAACTGATGAGCGATAGAAAATCCCATCGCCTGAGCCATCATCATCCTCACCTTCCCAGTAAGTGATAATATTCTCAAAACCAGCATCCTTCATTATGTCTTTGATCTCACCTATTGACCAATGTCTCCAATCATAAGAGAAGGCCTTGCGATAAAGTTTTCCATCACTATGTGTCTTAAAGTGAATATAGTATTGTACTTCTTCAGTTAATGGATTGTAGCTATCGCAATCCCAGAAGTATGTATGGTCATCGTGCTCTGTTTCTTCCTCTAACTCTTGACGACACTCTTCTCCACCAAAGATATCGACCATGAAAACACTCTCTGGTCCCATATTCTTCTTTACCTGCTTAAAGTAATTAAGAAGGACATTTCTTTCTTTGAAAATAAAGTATGAAAAATTAAAGGCAACAGTAACATCTGCTTTAAAATCATAATTATCAAGCACATTTCCATTGATATAATGCATACGTGTTTTCTCTTCGTCTGTTAGACGAGAGTAGTGATTTTCAATTCCATACGCTTGTGGCTCTTCATCAAGATCAATTCCCCAAGCTTCTCGATCACCAGCTTCTTTTACCCAGTCACATGCCATCGCGGCCGTACCACCAAAGTCTTCTCTTAAAGTTCTTGGAGAGCGTCCAAAAATCTTCTTATACTCTTTGTTGATAAATTCAATATCAGCTTCGTGATTTTGAACTGACTTTTCGTAAAGTTGGTACTTCAAATTCGTTGGAATTTTCGACATTAAATACTCTTTTGTTATTTATTTATATGATTTGACTTCTTTTATGCCAGAATTGTAACTCATATTGATTGAATTTTTAACCTTAAATCTCAAATCATTTGTTTTATAGACACTACGTGCCAGAGAGATAAATTCATCACCAAAGTCGCAGGCCTTCTCTTTCAAACGAATATCATCTTCAATTACCCAAAGCTTCTCATTAATTACTTTTAGCTCACTGATAAACTTATCCATATCTTCTAGGTTTAGCTTGGTCAAAATTTTTTCAAGCTCATCATATTCTGCTTGAGCAAGACGGACACGCTCAGCATCTTCAATTCTTTCTGTCTTAATTTTTAAAATTGTCATTTTATCAACTAATTCACCGAGGGAAACTGGACATTCAATTATCATCTTATACCTCTATATCAATATAATTAATTTCTATAATTGTGTATTCAAAATCATCACCTGGGGCCTGAACAATAACCTCATCCCCTTCTTCCTTACCAATCATGGCCCTTGCAATCGGAGACTTCCAACTAACAAGTCCCTTTGTCGTGTCAACTTCATCAACTCCAACAATTGAGTATTTCTTTTCATTACCTTCCTCATCTTCCAAGATAACCGTTGCGCCAAATTGAATTTTTTCAGATGAGACAGAAAGTGGGTCCACAATTAAGGCCGCGTTAATTCGAGTATTTAAAAAGCGAATTCGTCGATCAATTTCACGAAGTCTCTTCTTTCCATATTGATAGTCAGCATTTTCTGAACGATCACCTAAAGAAGCTGCCCACTTAACTGTGGCCGTCACCTCAGGTCTTTCCGTCTTCATTAAAAAAGTCAATTCTTCTTCAAGCTTAGTGTACCCACGAGGAGTAATATAATTATCTTTCTTTATTGCCATATTGATTTAGAATTCCTTCTACTCCATTTTCAACGAGGTCCATTACTTCTTCAAAACCCCTTGCCCCTCCAAAGTACGGGTCAGGAACTTCTTCATAAGAAGTATAAGGGCCACTACAAAAGCTACAAAATAATTTCACCTTATTCTTATACTTCCCCTCAATGTCTAGCTTAAGAATATTTCGATAATTTGACTTATCCATTGCAATAATAAGATCAAACTCTTCGAGATCCCGTTTGGTAAAACCTCTTGATATACTAGGGAGTGTATACCCTCTTTTATTAGCATGCTCTTGCATACGTCGATCCGCTCCTTCTCCTTCATGATATGCACTCGTACCAGCAGAGTCCACCTGAATTTGTTCAGCTAAGTCGAGCTCTTTTATTCGATGAAGAAGAACTCCATCAGCGGCAGGTGAACGACATATATTACCAAGACAAACAAATAAGATTTTCATATTAAAATTATGATAGAATCGAGGGTGAAAGTAAATTTAAAGGAATAAAATTATGACAGTTCAAAGAATCAGAACAATGGGCGATCCCGTATTAAGAGAAATAGCGCAAGACTTTACAAAAGAAGAGATACTAAGTGAAGAAACAAAGCAGCTTCTAGAAAATATGAATGATTCAATGATAGCAGCTGGTGGTATCGGAATCGCAGCTCCTCAAATAGGAGTATCTAAGAAAGTTACAATTATTGACGTACCAGAAGACTCTCGCTACGAAGACGCTAACCCTAGTGGTAAAATGATTATCTTTAACCCTAAAATTGAATTTTTAACGGATAAAGAAGATGGTTACTGGGAAGGATGTCTTTCTGTCCCAGGCCTTAGAGGATATGTGGAAAGACCAAATCATATTCGTGTAACCTATCTAAATGAGAAAGCAGAAGAAGTTACTTTTGAAGCGAAGGACTTTTTAGCAACAGTGTTTCAACACGAGATTGATCACCTTTATGGAAAGCTTTACGTCGATAATGTCAAAGATATTAAACAACTCGTTTACGAAGAAAATTTATAAAAATAATAAAAGGCCCTCCATAGAGGGCCTTTATTTTTTGTAGAAGGTATTATTTATTCTGAAACAATCGCACGCATTACATCTAGTGTTTCAGGAGAAAGAGAAGATTCGTAGCGTGCCCAAATTTCTTTAGTTTCTGCTACCGATGTATCGCGATCCATTTGCGAAATAACTTCTTCTAAAATTAAATTCGCTTCTTCAACTTCAGAGTTATAAATAGCAATTTGATCAGCATTTACACCTTTCATAGTTCCATAAACAGGACCAAACTCGGCCAGTCCCTCATTATCTAAAACGATTAAACCAGCTAGTCCAATCTTTGCGGCCTTCGCCCAGTCTTTTTGTTCACCAGTAAAGATCGCTTTAACTGAATAACCTACACCTACTTTCATTGCAAGAAGTCCTGTGTAAGCGATGTAGCAATTACCTGTTAACATACCAACTGCTGCAGATGCATTAAACGAAAGACCTGTTGCAAGAATTAGACTTAGAATTACCTTTTTCATTTTTTTCCTCCATGTTTTTTTGGTTGTAAATAACGATAACTTCCATCCGAATTTTTCTAAACTTAAATAAAGGTAATATGTAGGGAGGTAATATATAAAAAACAATTAGACTTTTTTACAAGCAAAAGAGTCTGACTTTACTTCTATCACGTACTTTCAAGGTATTACGAATAAGAAGTAAAGTTTTTGCATTTAAAAGCCGACAAGAGAAGAAGGATATTTACAAATTAGAGAGACATATTATGAAAGAAGGTAAGAAACAAAGTTTTTTCGCTTTAGCGTGCATACTTAGTGTTAATACATTTGTCGCGTATCAATTCTTTTCTACATCAAAATTTGATAACGTCTATTCAAAAGAAAAGATTCAAGAACGAAGGGCCCCAGCCTCACAAAAGGTTCCGGGCGAATACAAAGAATACCAACAGCTTTTTCCTTTTGAAGACTTTCTCATCTACGAGGACTTCAACGGTAACGTTGACTACAAGATGTCAGTCGATTTCTGGTCAGACAAAGGTGCAAAGTATTTCACAAAAAATGGAAAAGAAGCAATTGAAAAGGGTCTTACGGCCGGTTTCAAAAGACTTATTGAAAAAGGTAATCAAGATGGAACAACTCTTAAGTCAGAAGTTCTTCCTGAGTTAACAAAGGAATTCCTTAATACCTTTGTCTATACAATAAAAGTACACAAGCTTATCGATTCAAATTTTGAATTCGATATTATGTTTACGCCTTATAACAAAGATACTGTTTCTTACAAAGATGAATTAAAAACAAACCAGCTTATAAACCTTGAGTCTCAAGGAACACTTTATGAAGCTTACCAAACATATAATAAGAATTTTTCTCACCGTGTACTCGACACACAGATTCCTGTTTCCAATGATATCTACCAATACCTTGGTGGGGCAATCACACTGACATCAGAACTGATTGATACAGACTGGAAAATTTCTCAACCGATTCCAAAGCCTAGGAAAAACGGTATTAAAGGATATGTTCGACTTCGTAAGTACTACCGAGTTAACTACCCTACAGACTTAAAGATTGAATCTTTCAAATCGAAGTACTTAAATATTACAGAGCAGGAATTTGAAGCGAAGAAAGAAATGCCCCATGTTCTGACTGTTGATACCATTTATGAGTACAATCTTTCCAGTCTAATTCCAAAGAAGACAAAAACCATCTTTCACTTTGGTGAAATCGTATCTTTAGACAAGAAGCATGATAGCTTTTTCAAGAGAATCTTCAGCTTCTTTAGCAAGAAGAATGATATTCAGACTTCAAAATTTAAAATCAAAGGCGACTACTCGAACGGTACTATTCGTACAAATTTTACTGGTGAAATTAAAACGCTTGTCTACAGTCACAAAGATAAGAAGTTCACCAAGAAAAGTCGTGTAACAACTAATCCTAGAGATTATGACTTAAGAATGCATGTTAAAGATGCAATTAAGAAAACTCTTCTACAAGAGAATACAGGGTACCTAGTAGAAAAACTTAACTTAGAAAAATTTATTAAATAATAGGATCGACTATGAAATCGACAAAGAAATTATTAACAACAGCTCTACTTTCGACACTTGCAGTCCAATCATTTGCTACAAGTTTCAACATTAAAGATCGACTTGACTCTCAAAAGTTATTTCTAGAGTCTTATCAGTCAGTCTATGGCCAGCGTGACTATGCTCATGCACCATCTTTCTTTGATACGATCAAAGAGCTAGACAAATCAAAAGAGAAAGCTGCTGTTAAATTTCTTAAAGAAGTCGACAGTGTGCTTCCAAGTAAAATTGCCATGCCGGTTACTTACTGGACAAAGGTCTCGCCAAATGAAAAAGAGCTTGGAAAAGTTATCTACTACTTCTTGGCCTACAAACTCTTTATCCTTAGAGACTTTATTGATAATCCACTCACGAAAGATAAGGATAAGAAAGCGGCCCAAAAGCTTCTGTCTAAAATTACGAGAAAGGGAATCAATTCAAATTCTATTTCAACATACTTTCCTACTTTAAAACTTCAAGCAATGAAGATCGCCAGTAGTAAAAATGTAGTTGAAAGCATTAAAGAAAATGAAATTGCAACGATCGACTTCACAGAGACATTTAGTGATATTAATAACTACTCACTCTCTGCACTTGGCTTTGTCCCTTCAAATAAAACAGAGATTGTATCAGAAAATGAAAGATCCCTTGATCGTATCGATTGGCTTAATCAAAGGGTTATCTTTGCTGGCGGGACGCTAGACTTTGACTCAGACTATATAAAAATGCCAACAGCTGACGACCCAACAGGAAATATCATTTTTCAACAGGATCCAATCTACATCAAAATTCGTGATATGATTGCAAGCTCTAAGGATTCAATCTTTATCGATATTTTCCTATTTGGGGGAACACTAGGTGCAACTCTTTCGGAGTACCTTTTAGATCAAACTAAAGAGAAGCTTAAGGCAAACCCAAATTTTAAAGTTGTCCTACTCCACGACTACGCAACTAACTACAATATGCTAGATGAAATGATGCCAATTTTTGAATATATCAAAGAGCGCCGTGAAAAGGATCCTGTATTAAAGAAGAGCGTATCTCTCCTACAAGCAAATATTCAGCGCCACCCTCCAGGAATTCCTTTTGGTATTACAAAGCTAATTCCAAAAACAGCTGAAGCTATTAAATATTTTGAGTCAGGTAGTACTTATTTTGAGTCAAAAATCGACCACTCTAAAGTAATTGTCGTTGATGGAAATACTGAAAATGCACAGGCATATTTTGGTTCAAAGAACTGGACTGATCACAGTGGTGGTTATTACTACGATGATGCAATCTACGTGACGGGAGCAGCTGCCGGACTTGTTCAGGCTTCATACTACCGAGATCTAGAAGCAGCACTTACAGAAGATCCAAAAGAGCTCATTGGGTTCTATTATAAAGAGCAAGGCTTTGATAACCGCGCTTATCTCGCTAAAAAAGATCAAATTCTAGAAGATATGAGAGTAAAAAAAGAGAAGTATGAGGTTAAGGGTGATTCTGTCATTCGCCTTGCTGAAGCTGATGTTGATGGAACAATTAAGAATGTTCGAAATATCTTAGTTGATATGATCTCAAAGGCCGAAAAGAATATCTTTATGGAACAGCTATTCTTGTATGATTCGTATGTAATAGATGCTCTTGTAAAAGCAAAGAGACAAAATCCTCTACTTGATATCAAGCTTGTTATCGACCATAACGGAAACTTTGGAATGAATGGACTACCAAATACCCTATTCGTAAAAAAGCTAGTTGATGCAGGAATTCAAGTACGTGCTCGTAAGACTTACGGTATCACAGCAAACTTTCCAGACGGATCGACGAAAGAATATCACCAAGAAAACCATAGAAAGATCACATCAATTGATGGAATCACTGTTTTAGGTGGCTCTTCCAATATTAACCCAGATACTCTCCAGGGCTCATTTAGAGAGTTTGGTGCCCAGATCTTTGATAAGAAAGAAGTTGCGAGTTTTGAAAGACGATTTAGTCGTGACTGGCATGATTCAGACAAGATGGAAATTTTTGATATTGAAAATTTTGAAGCCAATGTGCAGGGAGTGGCCTTAGGGAAACGTTCCTCGGCCATTATCAACGGCCTTGGAAGCATGATCTATAAATCAAAAGACGATATCGAAAAACGCCACAAATAAAGACTTCTATATTTAAAAAGGTAGCTGTTATCCGCAACAGCTACCTGAATTTCCTTTATCTTCAAAATATTTTTTAATTCTTTTAGGAAGCTCAACAAATACAAGCGAGCGAAGAAGTAGCATTGTAAATGCAACTGCTAGTGAAATTTCCCACCAACTTGATGAGTCATGATTATGATGAGAAATATTAAAATTAAGTGGCCAAGAAAAAGCGCTGTATAGATAATCCGTTAAAAATGAAAAACCTAAAGCAACAAGTGCAATTGAAAGAAGGTTAATCACTACTCCTCTCTTACCTATATACTGACCGATAACAAGAATATTTGATATATTTGTAGCAGGACCAACTAGAAGAAATAATAAGGCCATACCAGGGCTCATTCCTTTCATTACAAGAGATGCAGCAATTGGTGTTGTCGCAGATGCACATATATAGAGAGGAATACCAACAAGAAGGATTGCTCCCCTTCCGGCCCAACCAGAAAGTCCATCAAAGAAATTTGCAGGAAGAGCAAAATCAATAAGTGCACCGGCCACAATTCCAAAGGCCAACCAAATTGCCATATCATCAACAAGTTCAATAAACCCAAAATGAAATGAGGCCTTGGCCTTTTTTCCAAAGCTTTGCTTTACTATAACACTTTCATCTTTCTTGTTAGAGCTTCCACAACAGCTAGCTTTAACTTCCGCTTCCATCTGAACTACATCACTATCCGTTTTAAAAACTAACTGAAGCGCACCTGCTACAAATGCTGAAACGAAAGCAGCAACTGGACGAATAACTGTCATTGGGATATCCATCATTCCATAAGTCATGGCAATTGAATCAACCCCAGACTCAGGGGTTGCAATTAGAAATGCAGAGGTGGCGGAGTTTGAAGCTCCCTGTTTCTTAAGTGTAGCAGCGGTAGGAATAACAGCACAGCTACACAGAGGAAGTGGGATTCCAAGGAGTGATGCTTTTATAGCACCCATCAGGCCCTTACCACCCATGGCCTTTTTAATTCTCTCAACAGAGATAAATGCCTTAATAATACCTGCAACAAGAAGCCCGAACATTAAAAATGGGGCAGAGACTAAAATATAATTCCAAAGTGACGTTAAAAAACTCATAAATTTTACCTTTTTTATCTTGGCTAATCTTAGCAGAAATAATCTAAGACGTCCTTTATTACTGGTATTTTTACTACTCAGTAGACAAATTTTATAGAAGGGCAAAAAAAAATTGAACTTTTTTTAAATTTTTCTATTGACGAATGAAACCGAAATCCCTATATTAAGTCTTACGAAATGAGGGGGCGTAGTTAAGTTGGTTATAACGTCTGCCTGTCACGCAGAAGGCCGAGGGTTCGAGTCCCTTCGCTCCCGCCATTTTTTTCATTTCGTAACATTCAAGTTTTAATCTCTTCGGAGACTAAGATATTAAAGCCGAGTTAACCCACTCGGCTTTTTTTTTGCTTGCGGCCATCTGTAGGAGCAGATTACGCAAGACAACCCAGAAGCGACCACGATGGGAGCTTTCGGGTAACCAACTCTGCAATCTCACTAACATTTTCGATAACACTAAATTTCAAATTGGTAATGCCAGCACCTTCGGTACGTCGATACTTTTGGTACAAATAACAACTTACAAGTCTAGTTCCGCCAATATTGACCATATTTTCGCAATTATCACTCTAGATCGATGAAAGATGTAAAATATCTTGTGAAGAATACAGTCTTAAGATGCAAGAAAAGAGAAATCACCTCTCAAAAGAATATAAGTCGTTAAAAATGCCAAAAGTATCGACGTACCAGAAAACTTAAAACCCTGCTTTCTGTATGGAAGCATATTGGGCCATAAAAGAAGTAATCCCGCTAACCTATTTTAATCGACTTCGCTTTACTTGCAGCACGTCTGCGTCTCGCACTTCTTTGTTGATTATTCGATTTACTCGTCTTATTGCCTTTAGACTTCGCACCACTTCTTGAAGATGTCTGCTTCTTCTTTTCTGGACGTCGATTATTTTGGGGTTGTGCAGGAGTTCCTGCGACACCATGAAACGGGTGATCCTTATCTTGAGGAATTTGATACTTAATTGTTTTCTCAATATCTTTTAAAAGGTTCTTTTCTGTGTCATCACAAAATGAAATAGCAACTCCATCTCGGCCAGCTCTTGCTGTTCGCCCGATTCTGTGAACATAACTTTTAGGATCATCTGGAAGATTGTAATTTATAACGTGAGTGATGTGAGAAACATCAATTCCTCGAGCAGCAATATCAGTTGCAACAAGAACTCTAATGTCACCTTTTCTAAATCCACCAAGTGCCTTCTCGCGTGCACTTTGCGACTTGTTACCGTGTATCGCCGCGGCCGTAATTCCCACTTGCTCAAGATGCTTTACGACACGATTTGCTCCATGCTTTGTTTTTGTAAAAACAAGCACGTGCTCAATTGTTTGATCTTCTAAGATACTTTTTAAAAGTTTTGGCTTATTTGTTTTATGAACGAAATTGATTTTTTGATCAATTCTTTCGACTGTTGTTGACTCTGGAGTAACCTCTACTTTCTTAGGCTTAACAAGAAGCTTCTTTGATAGGTTCACAATATCTTGAGGCATTGTTGCCGAGAATAGCAGTGTTTGTCTCTTCTTTGGAAGCTTGGCAATGATTTTATTTACATCGCGAATAAAGCCCATATCAAGCATACGGTCGGCTTCATCAAGAACAAAGGTTTCAAGTTGAGTAAATTTGATATGATCATCACCCATGAGATCTAAAAAGCGACCTGGAGTTGCAATAATGACATCCATTCCCTTCTTTAACTGTTGAATCTGAGGCCTTGGTTTAACTCCACCAAAGATAACCGTACTCTTTATGCCTAGGCCCTTCCCATACTCTTCAATATTTTCGTTAATCTGCGATGCTAATTCTCTCGTTGGCGTAAGGATGAGAGTCCTCATATGCCTTGGCTTTGTTTTAACTTTATTAGAACTAAGATTATTTAGTATTGGTAGCGAGAACGCAGCAGTCTTTCCAGTTCCAGTTTGAGCAATCCCAAGAATATCTCCACCATTTAGTAAGTGAGGGATTGAGCCCGCCTGAATAGGAGTTGGTTTTGTGTAGCCCTTCTTTTTAAGACTAGAGAGAATTTCTGGTAATAACTTAAGAGAATCAAATGAATTGACTGATGACATAGTAAATACCCTTGCTTTAAAGCATTAGTGCCGTTGCTTAATCCAAATACTAGCAATGGCAAATATTTAATATGTATCCAGATCAATACACTTCATCTCTTTATTTATGGTACAAGTCAATCTTTATCATTCAAAGCGTAAACTATATTTACTGACACCCCTTCTTAGAAAGGATTTTATTTAACGAGTTCGCGAACTTCTGCTTATCCTTGGGGCCAAATGCATCTGGGCCACCTGTAACCATTCCACCGTCTCTTAACTCTTGCATGAAGTCTCTCATTGAAAGGCGCTCTCCAATATTCTCTTCATCATAGAGCTCTCCGCGTGGGTTAATAGCAAGCGTCCCTTTTTTTACAACCTCTGCTGCCAAGGGAATATCAGCAGTAATAACAAGGTCTTGAATCTCTACATGTTCGGCAATATACATATCAGCAACATCGGCTCCACTTTCAACTTTTACAAAAGAAATTAATTCATGAAGTGGAATATTCATATAAGAATTAGCGACAAGAACGAGTGGGATTTGTAAACGTACAGAGGTTTTAAAGAGAATCTCTTTTACAACTTTAGGACAAGCATCTGCATCCACCCATATTTTAAACTCTTGTTTTTTCATTAACTAAGTTCCTATAATTCCCATTTAACGTTCAAGAACTTTAAAAGAGCCGAAGGTCAACTAACTTCACATTTCTCTCAATAAAAGCTCATACCATCTCATTAATAAGCAGAGTTTTAAATCTCTTGTTTGATATTATTTTCTGATATCGGCAAAAAAACGGTCCCACCTAAATGAGATCGGATCTACAGCGTGCTTCATGACATACTCATAAGACATATAACCATAACCTTCATCACCCCAATCACTAGACCAGCTATTCTTAAATTGAAAGATTTTCTTTTCTTTATCAAAACCAGTAAAGTGAATCGCATGGCCATAGCAGGCGACTTCACCCGATTCACACTTTGCAAAAGTTTCATCAGGAAGTGTCACATGAGCATTTTCCCAAAGTGGAGAATAAACGAGAACTGTTGCTACAAGTCCATTCCCACTTCTAATTTCATCCTCATATAAATCAGTTTTAGATTTCCAAGAGCTCCACAAATTGGTGACCATTTTTACTTCTAATCCATCCACTTTCACTCTTTTAAGTGAGTTAGTATCGACTGGAGCATGAGAGAAACAGTAAGACGGCGTACTTTGATCAAATGGATCATATTGTGAGCAAGGGCCATTATTTTCAAAGTAACTCATTTGGTAAGGAAGCTGTGCCTCCTCGATAAAGAAGTATTGATTACGAAAATTACGTGCAATTTCATAAGTGTATCCATGCTCAGCATTTGGGTATTCACCAAAGTACTCTTTTCCATAGTAAATTTGAAATTGCTCTGAAATATCAAACTCCATATCAAATCTCTTTTTAATAGCACCCTCAAGCATGGCCGTTACCGCAAAGTATGCACATGTATTTCTGTCTTTTTGGTTCTTAACTGGAGTTTGATATTGTCTAATCGACACCATTTCGGCGTTAACACCAAGAGATAATAATAGGCTTAAGATTGTGATTTTCATGAATTTCCCTTCTTCTATTCTCGCTGAATTTAGTAGAAAGGATGAGCTTCTTCAAATGACTTCTAAGGAATCAGTTACTTTTACAATATTTTTGGAAAATAAAGGCTTGAAAATATGTACAAACAAGAATGCCTCCACTTAAGGAGGCCTCTAAATTATTTAATAATGATAGTACCTAAATAGTTAAACATAATATGCTCCTTCTATTATTCATCTAATAATATTTAGATGATGAAAAAACCATACCCCATATTGAGATAGTGCAGAACAACTGATTTCAAAGTACCAAAATATGGAACTAATTAAAGTTATTAGTTACTTAAAAGTTAGAAAGTATTTGAGCTAAGTGCACAACTTATAAAGCACCACTTTATGAATGCCTTAGCTTTAAAAGACTTTAACTTCGACATACAGCAGTGACTTTTCAACTTCCCTCGAAGCAATACTTGAGTGGTCACTTACTTCTAACAAAAGAAAAATGCGAATTATAAAGTAGCGACAAAGCGGCCCTTAAAGCTTGCTCTTATACTGTCTCCTACCATAATCTTCGAGTGAACATTTAAGCGTCCGACCTTTCTGCGTTTAAGAGATCGAATGAAGATAGCAACTGAAACCTCGTCAATTTCTGCCACAGCTTCAAAGTCTGAATCAACAGGCATAAGGTAATCAATTTCACTATTTTGAATAACGAGAGATTTAAAATCAATATCGTGAATTTTCATCGTATGATGAGTTAGGAGATAACAAGATAGAATCGCAAGAGTATTGATACTTCCACCAAATGCCGTTCCTTCATAATTAATATTCTTATTTAAAGGAGCCTTTAGTACGATTTTCTGATCATCTACAGTCTTAATCTCAAGATTCATATCCGAGACAACAGGAATTGACTCTAATAGATCACGCTTATACTCTTCGGAAATCTTTTTCACTATAATAACCCCACTAACTCTAAGCTTTTACACAAAGTCACGCACAGACAATTACTTGCTAAAACTCTCCTCATCAAATAACACCTCTTGGGTTAATTGAAAGAGCTCCAATCTTAAAAAGGAATACTCATTAAAGAAATCCTAACTTAAATCTCCTCTTCTTAATTTTTCCTTTTCTAAGACTGTGAACAACATGTTTAATAAGATCAGCTTTAACAGCAATGTAGCTCTTATTCTTTGTTACTAAAATATCTCCGATTTCTTGCGAATTAATACCGGCTTCTCCAACAATTGCTCCCACAAAATCACCAGGTCTTAGTTTATCCCTTTTACCTGCGAGAACATAAATAGTCGCCATCTCTGGTTTAATACTATACTCATTTTCACCAGAAAGAGCATCTAACCCTTTTAATTGATAATCAGCTTTTTGATATTCACAAATATTCTCAAAGCTCTCTAATTCTTGTTCGACAAGAAAGCTAACAGCTCTCCCCTCATTACCAGCTCGTCCAGTTCTTCCAATTCTATGAACATAAACCTCTGGATCATTAGAAAGGTCAAAATTCACAACAAGATCGAGATCTTTAATATCAATACCTCTTGCCGCAACATCAGTAGCGACAATTCCATTTAAGCTCTTATTTGAGAACATCGTTAGTGCAGCAGTTCGCTCGTTTTGATCAAGGTCACCGTGGATTGACTCAACAATTACTCCGTTCTTACATAAATCATCGGCCACAGTATCAGAAATTCTCTTTGTTTTACAAAAGACAATAAAACGCTTCGCCTGATAGGCGGCCAAAACTTTAATAAGAGCAGACATCTTATCTTTATGAGAATCAAGTTGAAAAAACTCTTCTTTGATATTTGATCCTTCATGAGTAACGTCAACACTAACCCTTACGGCATCATTTTGTAGCCTCTTCCCAAGCTCTTCAATGTCTTCAGGAAAAGTGGCAGAGAATAAGAGGGTTTGACGATTTTTAGGAACATAAGTCGAGATTCGTGAGATATCATCAATAAAGCCCATATCTAACATTCGATCAGCTTCGTCGAGCACATATTGTTTTACAAAATCAAGAATCAGAGCTTTTCTCTTAAGTAGCTTTATTACTCGCCCGGGGGTTCCAACTATTATATGAGCACCATGTCCCAGAGATTTCTCTTGATGGTATTCAGAGCTTCCACCCGTTATCGTTAAAACTTTTAAGTTTGCAATAGCTCGAGCAAGCTTTCTTAGCTCCATGGCCACTTGTTCAGCAAGCTCTCTTGTCGGGCACAAGATTAAGCATTGAGGTCTACTTTGCTTTAAATCAATAGAGTTAAGAACTCCCAACCCAAAAGCAACGGTTTTTCCACTACCTGTTTTGGCCTGAGCGATTATATCTTTTCCTTCAAGAATAATAGGTAGAGCTTCCTCTTGAATAGGAGTCATCTCTTCAAACTTTAAATCTTTTAGGTTTCTCTTTAAACGGATATCAATTTTTAAACTAGCGAAATTATTACTCATAATAATCTTTTCTCTTTTTATTGACGCCTCGTCAACCAAAACAATAAGAGTTAATCACCACAACTTAGTTTAAATTAATCTTCTAACAATCTTAAATAAATCTTCACATTCCTGTTCACTAAAGTGTGCATTGAATTCGCCAGATATAATTTCATACATCTCGGATGCAGATTTAATTTCAATATCTCTTCTCTGCTCACCACATATTTCCGAGTACAGAAGATTACTAATAAATTTTGTCCCATTTTCAGTTTGCTGAGAGAGAACAAGAGATGTTGTAAATTTTGAATCATCATGAGTATTGGTATAGTAATTTGCTACTTTAAAGTCAGCATCATTATAATTAGCAAGGTTGAATTGATAGAGAGAAAAGAAACCATCTTTCTTTTCAATCTCTAGTTGATAATCAATCTCATTTATTTTTGTAACTCGGTAAACTCTCTTATTAAAGCTCTCAATCTCTTCTCCACTCAAAGGTATAACTGCTCCAGGAGTATATGGCCCAAAGCCAACATCGACTAGATATTGCTTATTATCAATCGTAATAACTGTAGCCTGATGAGATCTTGGTTTATCATCTGGTGTATCTCCATAGACAACTCGGCCAAGAACTCTCCGAACCTCCTTTACCCCTTCTTTCAATTGAGAATAGAAGTATTGATTATTTTCAAAGCAGTAACCTCCACGTTTTCTTATAATTAACTTATCGTGAAGACTTTCAGTATCGAGTTTTAAAATAACCCTATTACTAATTAATATATCAATATTGTTGAAAGTATTTTCAACTAAGAACTTTTTGATTTCATTATTTAATTGTTTCATTAATTGCACTCCAATTGATTAAGTATACACCTGTAAATAAAAAGGCCAACAACACTAAGGATATTACCCTATTAATATGACTTCACTCTAAATGCCTCTTGCAGCTCATTCCAGAAATTACTTGATAGCTCGTGGTGTTTGGTGGCTTCCATAGCTAATACTGTAATAATGAAGTTTAGCTCAGACAATAATCTTGTTAGAGCTTAATAAATTTTAATTAGAGTTTTTTTATAATAAAAATCAGGTTTTTTCACCGAGAATCTTCTAACGGATGGTTTTAATTAGGCTTCAGAATTGTAAACAAATTTTCCTCATGACAAAGAAACTAGTGCCTTCTATAAAGTTATTTAGCAATCAATCGATAACCCAATTAACAATATTATTTTATACTAATAAAAGGATAGTTAATGAACATTAGTAAATTTTCCCTAAGTAAAAAATTGGTTCTCGGCTTCTTATTGGCGGGCCTACTACCTTCATTAACAATAACATTCGTGGTTCTTAACAATGTCGATAAGACTCTACATAAGAATGCTGAAAATATGCTTATTTCGGTACGTGAAGGACGAAGCTTTCAACTCGAAGAACTGTATAAAACAATGGGCGGCCAAGTCTCGGCATTGGCCCAAAATATTTCAACTATTGATGCTGCAAGAAAATTCAAAAAAGCTTTCCAGACTTATGAAATAGAAACAAGAACTGATTTCAATGAAGCGAAATCAGCACTCACATCCTTCTATGCTAACGAGTTTGGGGGCCAATATAATAAAACGAATATTGGATATGAATTTAATAGAACAAGTGAAATCATTAGAGAATTAAGCAAGAATGAGTTACTTCTTCAAAACGCATTTATTAGCTCTAATAAGAGTCCTCTAGGCTCAAAAGATGAGCTAGTTTCACTTAAAGATGGATCAAATTATTCTAAAACACATGAAAGATATCATGATGCATTTCGTACATACCTAAATAAGTTTGGTTATTATGATATTTTTCTAATTGATGCTCAAAAGGCCCAGGTTATTTACTCTGTCTACAAAGAAGCTGACTTTGCCACAAACCTTAAAACTGGTCCTTATGCAAGCTCAGGCCTAGCGCAAGCTTATAACTTAGCACTTAATGCAAAATCTAAAGATGCGTTCTTCTTTACAGATATTCAAAAGTACTATCCAAGTTACGAATCGCCAGCACAATTTATCTCCGCACCTATTTTTGAGAATGACAAGTTAAGTGCTGTACTAGTTTTCCAAGTACCAGTTGCTAAGATCAATCAAATTTTAACAAGTGATAAAAAGTGGAAAGAGCAGGGCCAAGGAGATTCAGGAGAAACTTATATTATCGGTAAAGATAAAGTGATGAGAAGTGTTTCAAGAGCTCTTGTAGAAGACGAATCAAACTTCTTTAAAACAATGCATAAAGTAGGACTAAGCGAGAGTGCGATTAATTATATGAAGTCGAAAAAGACATCTGCCCTTGCTGCTAAGATTGATACTCTTGGTGCAGATCGTGTTGTAGACGGAAAAGCTGGAGCTGAAATCTTTAAAGATTATCGTGATGTAAACGTTATTAGTGCATATAAGCCACTAAATATTGCAGGACTTGATTGGTATATCTTAAGTGAAATGGATGAAGATGAAGCTCTTGCATCACTTTATACAGTAAGAAATGTAATCATGACTTTAATTACAATTTCTGGGATTGCAATTTTACTACTTGCTCTAACATTTTCAAAAGCTATCTCTAATAGTCTTGTGAAGCTTGCAGAGGGGCTTAAGGTTGGAGCACATAATGTTCTAAACTCCGCCAACGCTCTTGCACAGAGTTCATCTGATCTCTCATCTGCAACAGAACAGCAAGCGGCCAGTCTGCAAGAGACCTCCGCTTCAATTACTGAAATTTCAGCGATGGTCGATAGAAACTCTGAGAATGCTACTACAACCTCAGACCTTTCAGAAAAAAGTCAGACCAAGGCACAAGAAGGTAAAGAGTATGTAAGTAGTGTAAAACATAAAATTGAGGATATTCACAAAAATAATGAAGTCCTAATTCAAAGTGTAGAAGAAAATAATGTTGAGATTCAAAATATAACAAAAGTAATTGATGAGATTTCAGAAAAAACAAAAGTTATCAATGATATTGTTTTCCAAACTAAGCTACTCTCTTTCAATGCTTCAGTTGAGGCAGCAAGAGCTGGAGAACATGGGAAAGGCTTTGCAGTTGTAGCAGAGGAAGTTGGTGCCCTAGCTGCGATGAGTGGAACGGCGGCCCAAGAGATTACAGAACTACTAGAGCGAAGTATTGGCCAAGTTCACCGCACTGTTGAAAACTCAAAATCTAAAATGTCTGGGATTATTGAGCACGGAAAGAAATCTGTTGATGAAAGTTTAGTTGAGATTAAAACATGTGACTCTGTCTTAAGTGAGATTCTAGAAAGCTTTAACGAAGTAAATAGCTCTGTTAAACAAATCGCTGCTTCATCAACTGAGCAATCAGCAGGTGTAAACGAGATCACAACTGCTGTTCAACAACTTGATGCAGTAACGCAACAAAATACATCAGTTGCACATACTTCTTCATCAAAGGCAGCAGAACTTAAAGAGCAATCAAATGATCTTTCAAGAATTGTCGAAGATATTCAAATGATTGTATTTGGTCAAAATGTTTCAGATGAGCAACCTGTAGTGGCAAGTCCAGTTAGGCCAGTGATCAAGATGCCATTTGCTAAAAAGAAGAAAAGTTTAGAATTAGTGGATGCAGATTCAATTAGTGCAGATGACTCAAGATTTAAAGATGTAATATAAGTGATAGCGCCGCGAAAGTGGCGCTTCTATTTCTCGTCCCTCGACTTTTACTTTTTCATTTACTTAGTAAATACGTAATCTGATGCCCTAAAGTCAGTGGCCAGATAAGACATGAAAGTTATACTTTCAAGCTTCTCACTTCCATAAAGAAGCTCCTCTCTCTTTGACCTCTTAGCAAATTCTAATTGTAAATCATCAAGGGCCTTAAGATAGTCAGTAACTGACTCTTTTTTTAAATAAAAGCTTCCTCTAGATCCACGTGAAGTCTTTTGCTCTAACTTGAATTGTTCCTGGGCATATTCGAAGAAATATCGATCAATATTAAAACTTACCAAAGCTCCAAGTTTAGAAGAGATATTGATATCACTTCCTTTAAACAGTAGCTTTACTCGATCATTTTCTCCCAATTCAATGAGATTAACCTTATCCAAGCTTCTAAGCATTGATAGAGATTCGCTCTTATCAAGGCGGTGCTTTTTAACAACGGCCTTCCAGTCACCATCAGTAGAAAGTAACTCTGTGAAAAAGTGATAGATAATTGGTTCTTTTAGGAATAAAGCTTCTTGTTTATCATCTAACTTTAAGACTGGTTCACTGGACTGCTGAGCAATCGAAAATAACTCTGCTAAATTGATATTTAGCGCATCACATATTTGGTCTAATTTACTTAAAGAACAGTCCTGACCGGCCATAAGCTTCTTAAGGCCCGATTCAGACATCTCGATACGAGCGGCCAGCTCCTTATAATTAACCTTTCTAACTTTCATTACGTCTTTTAGTGCAACAAATACATCATTTCTCATTTCATTCTCCTTGCTATGTAAGTTAATGAAGAGAAAGTAGTTCACCACCGAACTACTTTAAAGAACTACCACAAAAGTACCATTACTTGGAACTAGGAAGCTAATTTAGAGTAAATTTTATCGAATTTATCCCTTATTTTTGATTTAGAATACGAGATAGAGCGTGAACACCACCAGCATTGACTACCTTCTTAAACCCGAGTCTCAGAAGATGTAGTCTGGCCATGGCGCTTCTTCCACCAGAGGCACAGAAGACAATGACCGCTTTGTTCTTATCAAGTTTTTCGTAATCAGAGCCTAAGCGATCGATTGGAATATTAATTGAATTCGGTATTGAAAACCCTTGAAACTCCCCTTCACTTCGAACGTCGACTAATTGAAAATTATTCTCTTTCAATATTCTTTGAACTTCGTTCTTGGCCTTGAAAAAGCGATAAATTCGCCACAAGATAAAGGCGAAAATAAAAACAAAAATCATATTGTGTCGTATAAATTGAATAAGTTCTTCCATATAAATCATCCTATGCCATTATCTTGAATAAATATTTGATGTAGGTCAAATATCATTTAACTATTTAAGTGTATGCTAATTTTAAATCAAATAAACAAAGGAATTATATATGAAATCGATAACAGCTCTTTTTACAACTATTCTCATGGTAGCGTTCTACATTGGATGCTCAACTTCTCACAATGTTGAAAAAACACCAATTATTACAACTTATGAAGAAGCAAAAGTTGTAAGTCACTTAGCTATTGCCCCACAACCAACAAAACCTACATTGAGTAAGGCCAAGAAAGATGGCTATGAAGTTGTAATAAACCTAAGAGGGAAGAATGAATTCAAAGGTTATGATGAAGAAGCAACAGCAAAGATGCTTAATCTTGAGTATCATCAAATTCCTTTCTTCAATAAAGACAAGGAGATCGATGAAAGATCACTAAATGAGATCTCAAAAATCATCAACAATAACAAAGATAAGATGATTTATGTTCACTGCTCAAGTGGAAATCGTGCCGCTGCTTGGTATTTAACTCATCTCTATCAATACGAAGGGCTATCAATAGAAGAAGCTACTAAGACGGCCAGAAAAATAGGCTTAACAAAGGCTCCATTAGAAAAGAGAGTTATTAAGTTTCTAAATGAAAAATAATTTACTATTTTAACTCTCATAGTAATTCAATGGCTTGCAACTTATATAAAGAATTGCAGGCCCCACATCCCTAATCAGGATTCACATATTGTGAAAACATTGTTTGCTATATCGTGAAATTTTATTTACAAAATTCTCACCACTACATAGTTTTAGTTTAGATTTTTAAGAACATAAGATTCAACAGAGTCAAACTAACTATAGGGAGAATTTAAATGAGAAAATTAATTACACTAATTGCAGCACTATTTGTCTCAACGTCAGTTCTAGCAGGAATGCCTACTGAACAAGACTCTTGGGATACTATCAAAGACAACTTCATGAAAGTTACTTTCAATGAGCCTGCATTAAATCTAGATAATGGTGGCGCAATTTCAGTATTCTTCGCTTGTCTTGATGGAGAGACAATTAGAACGAAGAAAATGCTTAAAAGATGTGTAGAGTGGCAACACCGTGGTGGAGACAGAGATAGCATCTGTACTGCTTATACAAGCTACTATGGAACAGCTGAGATCGTAACTGAAAGAGAAAGATGTGTACGCTGGTCACACCAAGGGCAAAGAGATGGCCGTCAGTACTGTATGCAGTATGAAACATACACATATACACACCCACTTTCGTACGAAATTGATGTACATAAAACTCTTCACGGTAGAAGACATGACAATAAACTGGGTAGAAAACTATTCACGAAAAACTACTCTATTGAAGCTTGTGAATAATTAAAAGATGTAGGGCCCTTCCCTAAAGGGCCTTTCTTCACTTAGGGAACAAATGGAAGAAGAACTTAAAATAAAAGATCCAAGAGTTTCAATTTTTGACTTTGAAAATTATTGTGACTTCCTTGTTAAGGCCGGCATGCCTGATGGCCTTTATTCTCATACTGCAAATAACTTAAAAACTTGGGCAAATCGCCTTGGATACAAGTCCCCTAGTTCACTAACAATGGTCATCAAAGGACAAAGATCACCTAGTCTTGAAATGATCAATGCTCTTTCTGAAGATTTAAAATTAGATATGAAAGAGAAGCAATACTTCATGCTTCTGGTTCAACTTGAGAAAGCTCAAAAAAAGAACAAAGATACTAAAGAAATCTTAAAGAAAATTGCCACACTGAACTTAAAAGAAAATGGAATTTCACTCAGTCTAAAAGAGTTCAATGCGATAAGCGACTGGTACTTCCTTGCAATTAAACAACTTATTTCCATGCCTTCATTCGTTGAAGATAATCAGTGGATTCATCAAAAACTTAGAAAAAAAGTTCCCCTCAAACAAATTAAGTACGCAATTGAAACAATGCTTGATACTAAAACTATCGGAAGAGATGAAGAAGGTCGCTTAATTGTTCTAAAAGAAGGGCTTATTACAACAAATGATGTCCCAAGCTCAGCAATTAAGAGACACCATCATGGAATGCTTAATCGTGCTCTTGAATCAATTGAAGAACAATCTGTAAATGAGAGACAAATAACAGCAGTCACAATGAAAGTGAAAGATAGTGATATCGCTGAAGCTAAAAAATATATCTTCGATTTTATTAAAGATTTTAATGAGAAGTTTTCAACAAATAATGCTGACAATCTCTATCAGCTAAATACACAATTCTTTTCCCATACGGATCAAGTTGTTAAGCACTAGGAAGAACAATGAGAAGTTACTTAATTTTAACAGTACTACTATTTTCAAATTGTATTTTTTCAAAAGAACTTGAAAGACTCACCCCTTCCCAAAGCTATATCTTAACAAAGAATTTTAATAAAAAATCTATGCCAATCATTAAGGCATTAGGCTCTGGTGATATTGTTGGAAATGGTTCTGGTCTAATTGAACAAAACTTCACCTTTGCTTATTATAATCTTCAAAATGCAATTTTTAACTGTCTTGGTGACAAGTATAAATGCCAGGTAGACTCTCAAGAAGAATCGATCTTAAGAGAAATAAATCAGGCATTCATCGCTAAGGCCGATATGAAAAGACCCCTTATCTTTGTTAGTAAAGAATTTGCTGGTGATTTCTTTCATAACAAAATCGATATCACATCTCGGATTGCAAAAACCGGCTTTAGTCGACGAGCCCATATTTTTATAAACCTAGAAGAGTCTATATTTATTGCTAATGATATCCCTGCAATGATTAGCATCTTAATACATGAACTAGGACACCAAATTGGAGTTATTAGTCACAGTTTTTTGGATCAGTTAGGGACAAAAGTTAGGAATCAATGGAATGAAAACTGGCAATCTTTTGAATTTGAAATAAATGGGGCACCATTAACACTTCGTCTACTTTCAAATGCAAATAACTATATTAGTTCGAATCTAAGTTATACATATAATGGAAAATTAGAATACCTAGGAGAGACTATTTATAAGTATCTATCTTGTGGAGACAAAGAATTTGTTTATGGTTTTAATTTGAATAATGGCCATTGGCAAAGGCCGATCTATAGTGACAACGAGGCAATTATTAGAATGAACTTTTGGCTAGACACTTATTGTGAGGGCCAAGATAAGATGATCAGAGTTAAGCAAAACGACTTATCAATTGAATTCATTCACAAAGATGGCAAAATTCAAGCGGAGATTATAAACTTTAGAAAGGTTCAATCCCCTCACCATTAATAACATTAATATTGTAGTGTATTTTAGGGCCCCCATCCGATATTGAAGCGCTTAATGAGAAAGTTGAGTTCGAGTTAGGAGCCTTTAAGTCTCCTTCTACTGTACAGACACCTGTAAAAGCACCTTCAAATCCGTAGACCTGACTTTTTATACACTTTAACGAATTCGAATAAATTCTAATATGATGACTTCGTTGGATTTTTTCTTTTTCTACTAAGATCTGGGCCACTAAACCATTTGCAACGGCCTGCTTCTGACACGTCTTCTCGCTTATCTCTAGCTTCTTCTTGTGAATCCTAATACTTGCTTTCCCATCATACATACTAACAGAATCTAATTTCATATACTTTTCGCCAACATAAGCAGCAATTGGAATATTCGAGTTTAAAATAAATCTGTAATCACCACATTTTGCCAGGTAACTATTAAAAGTTAGCCTAGGTGTTCTTTCGATGATTTTATTAGAGATAGTATAGTTATCATCATTAACACCACTTGCTCTAAGAAGCTCGTGTAGAACAAGCCATTTCACATTATCACTTCTTTTAATGTAGTTAAGCCAAATCTCTTCATTTAATGTAATCTGACCTTCACTTGCAAAGGCATCAACAATTGAGCCAGTATTATCAATTAACTTCTTTGAAGTAACTTTGATAAATTTGATATCGAGGATTTCCTCTAAACTGTTTAGAGAGACAAGGCCTTCAATTGATTTGGGATGACTTCTTAGCTCATTTAAGATTTCCCTAGCTTCAGAAATAAAGTAGTGGCGAATATTGTCTCCACCACCACTGCTTCCGACACCAAGTCGTTGAGTTTGAACTTTATAATTCTGATAAAAGTCTTTCTTTATCTCCTTAGGAATCTTTAAGGATGGTACGCACTTTACTTGCTCAGCTAGTGCAGACTGAACCAAGAATAAAGATGTTATAAAGAATAAGCCTTTCATCATATCTCCAAATTTATCATCAACTAAATGATACACATGTCTTTTTGAAATAATTACGTCCAATGTCCGTAAACTAGACAACTACTCTTCACATTGAAGCATTAACACATTGTATGAAAATTCCCTTACAGAGATCATAAAATCACAACTTGAGTTTGGCGCTTTTAGATCACCTTGAACAAGACAATAACCAAGCTCCTGCTGACCCCTTCCACTCTCAGAAAAGCATTCAAAAGATGTAGGTTCAATATTAATTTGAAACTCTTCTTCAATAACTAGCTGATCTGTGAGAATTCGTGAGCTTAAATCTGAGGCGCTGGCCGCTGCCACAGAAAGTGAAATTAAAGAAAATAATACGTAAATTACTGTTTTCATGTATATCTCCATTGATATTTATTAATGTGTAGGCTTTATATCTAAATAAATGACACGTATCTATATAAAAGTTATAATCTTATTACTTATTATGTTATAAAATACTAACTTATGAATATATATGATTTTACTGACTATAGAGAATACCTAAGAGAATGCCTTGGCCCAAAGTCGAAGAATTTGACGAGAAAATCCCTGAGCGAAGAGCTTAATTGCCAGCTTTCCTTCATTAATCAGGTACTAACTTTTCGATCACACCTTTCTCTAGAACATGCAATTAAAACATCAAACTACCTACAATTAACGGATGAGGAAAAAGACTATTTTCTTCTCATGATACAAAAAGATCGTGCTGGAAGTGTGGAGCTTGAAGAGTATTTCCTCGAAAAAATTAATGAAGTACAAAACAAGCGTAAGGAGATCACGAATCGAATAAAGGCTTCCAATACACTTACGAGTGAAGTTCAAATGAAGTACTACTCAAGCTGGTACTATGTTGCAATTCACATTCTAACGGCCCTTCCTACATTCAATAAAGCTCAGGATATCGCATCTCATTTAAAGTTAAGTATTAAAGTTGTTAAAGATGCTCTTGATTTTCTTATTGATAAAAATTTTGTCACTATTGACCTTAATGGCAATCTTGCCATTGGTAGTACGAGAATCCATCTCCCCCAGGGTTCTGATATGCTTCCACGCCATCATGTTAACTGGCGACAAAAGGCCATGGAATCAGTTGATGATGTGAAAGAAAATGATCTTCATTATTCAAGCTTACTTGGTATTTCAAGAAAAGACCTACCGGTACTAAAAGAAAAGATTTTAAAACTACTCGAAGATTTTGAAGTCGTCTTAAACGAAACGGGGGAAGAAATTCCCGTTGTCTTCACATTGGATCTATTTGAGTTATAAGAAGTTCCACACTTAACCTTTCTTAAGGTTGGCCTAATAAGTTTCTATACTAGAATCTAAACAGTAAAAAAGGAATTGTGATGGAATTTAGGATCGAAACCGATAGTATTGGTGAAATTAAAGTAGAGTCTTCTCGCTACTGGGGAGCACAAACTCAACGTTCATTGCAAAACTTCAAGATTGGCAGGGATCATTTTACACGTGAAATGATAAGAGCACTTGGAATCCTTAAAAAAGGTGCAGCTCTTGCTAACCAAGAGCTTGGGAAACTATCAAAAGAAAAAGCTGACCTCATTACACAAGCAGCTGACGAAGTTATCAAAGGAAAACTTGATGAACACTTCCCTCTTGTTGTCTGGCAAACTGGATCTGGTACTCAAACAAATATGAATGCAAATGAAGTTATTTCAAATCGCGCTATTGAAATTAGTGGTGGAATTATGGGATCCAAAAATCCAATTCACCCTAATGATGATGTCAACAAGTCGCAGTCATCGAATGACACATTCCCAACGGCCATGCATATTGCGGCCGTAGAACAAATTGAAGATCATTTAATTCCATCACTCAATCGTCTTATCAAGGCCTTTGAAAAGAAGACAAATGAGTTTCAAGATATCGTAAAAATTGGAAGAACACACTTAATGGATGCAACTCCACTTACTCTAGGGCAAGAGTTTTCCGGCTACACAGCACAACTTCAAGGAGCGAGAAAAGACATACTCCATTCGATAGAAGGTTTAAGAGAAATTGCTCTAGGCGCAACAGCAGTTGGAACAGGACTTAATACACATCCAGAATATGCAAAACTAGTGGCACAAAAAATCTCAGAGATTACGGGAAAAAAATTTATCACTGCACCTAATAAGTTTGCATCTCTTGCTGCACACGATGCTATTGTTACAGGCTCAAGTAGTATGAGAAGGCTTGCAACGGCCTTGTTAAAAATTGCAAATGATATTAGGTGGTTGGCCAGTGGGCCACGTTGCGGAATTGGAGAAATTTCAATTCCAACTAACGAACCTGGTTCATCAATCATGCCAGGGAAAGTAAATCCTACGCAGTGTGAGGCCATTACGATGGTGTGTGTACAAGTCCTAGGTAATGATGCCACGATCGGCTTTGCAGGAACTCAAGGAAATTTCGAGCTTAATGTTTATAAACCCGTTATGATTCATAACTTTCTCCACTCACTCATACTGCTTACTGACTCAATGGATTCTTTTAATGAGAATTGTCTCACTGGAATTAAACCAAATTATGAAAATATAAAAAAGCATCTAAGTAATTCTCTAATGCTTGTGACAGCTTTAAATCAACATATTGGCTATGATAATGCAGCTAAGATTGCAAAGAATGCACATGCTAAGGGGTCAACACTTAAGGAATCGGCAATTGAACTAGGACTTTTAAGTGCAGATGATTTTGATAAATACGTTGTGCCATCTAAGATGACACAACCTTTATAAAATATATTATTGTTTTTTGTAGTGATAAATTGGAGAACCGCCAGCTTCACGACATGTCTTATAATTTGTAAAAGTATCTTTCACACTAAGAACAAGCTTTCCATCGCTATACTCGTAATCAAAAATTGATCCATTTGATTCAACACCAAAGTGTTGCTTCTTTAAGATTCCTTCCCATACACCAAGATTACACTTAACTTTAGTCATTTCAAGTCCGCCTTGATACTGACCAGGGCCAATATACTTAAACTCACCTGAATTAACTTGAGTACAATTTAGTAAGTATGGTGCCCACTTTGCACTCTTTGCAATTGCCGTCATCTCAGCATTTTCTTCTGCAATCTTAAGAGTCACATTATATCTCATAAATGCTCCACCAAGTTTAAGAGTCTCTCCAGTCGTACACTCAATACGATCGAGAAGATATGTCCCTTGAGGAATCGTTGCAAATGCTGATGTTACCATTAAGAATGCTAAAATTGTTTTCATTAAAAACTCCGTTTATTAAAAATGCTTTATTTTATATTGAAGACTCATTTTAAAATTTCGACCAACTTCATGAATATATGAGCCGTGTCTTCGATATGATTTATCAGTTAAGTTATCAAGCCTAGTCGTTATCTTAAGACCATTTAAAATTCCATAAGAAAACTCTTTTGAAGCAAAAATATTATGAAGAGTATACCCTGGCGTTGCCGTTGTTCTCTCAAGTGAAGCGGGGTTCACTCGATCTTGCCTCATTGCCATCAGTGCACCGTACCCTAGCTTTATACCATATTGATCAAGGTAATAGCTGAAACCTAGTGTATAGGTATTTGCTGGCATATTAGAAAGCCACATCTTTCTTGAATTGTCCCAACCAACACTTCGAGAATACCCTGCGGTAAGCTCAAATTGATCATAGAGATACTTAAGGTCAAATTCCTGTCCGTACAGAGTCACCTTATCACGGTTAACAAATTGAGTTGTACCATTTTTTCCATCAATAATGGCATAATCAATTACTTCTTGATCAATATAGTCACGTGCTTTTGAGATATAACCGCTTGCCCTAAATGTAAGGAGATCCAAATCAGAAAAAAGTTGTTTCTTAAACTCTGTTCCAAACTCAAGTGTGTTTGATGTCTCAGGTTTTAGATCTAAATTTGTCACAAAGTAATTATCGGAAATGAAGAATCCATCCCCTGGGCGATGTAGTCCTGTTGCATAGACCTCTTGTACATCTGGAGAATTAAAACCTTGTGAGAAATTAGAGAAAAAATTAAAACCTTTGAATTCGTAATTTACAAAGATTTTTGATGAAAGATTATTATCTTTTACATCCGCAAAGTTTGAATTCTTCGACTCAAGTTTATAGTCACTAAAGCGGATTCCTGGTGCAACGCTAAGTCCCCCTGCTTTATAATTCATCTGTGCAAAAGCCGCTGCTTCTGTAATCTGACCATCAGGATAGTCTGAGACACTACCACTTGAACTTTTGCCAGTAACCTTATCAATTGTTGCGTCAGCGCCAATAACAAGTTTTAAATCATCTCTTAAATTGAGCTGATCTTTTATTCGCGTACCAATTGTTTCGATATTTCTCTCTTCCTTTCGGCCATCACTATCACGTAGCTGTTTATTAAACTGTTCAGAGAAATAGAGATTTCCTACAAGCCCCTTTCTCTTATACTCAGCACTAACAGACTCACGCTTTATGATCGTTTTCCCCTGAAGGGTTGTCAGATCACTTGGAGGATCAAGAGTTGCATTTAGCGGAGACTCATCTTCAAGATTATAAATCTCTGCACTAAGTTTAACTTTCTGAGAACTCTTTAAATCAAAAGCAAATTTTGTTGAAAAATTATATGATTCAAAGGCAGAGTTTTTTAACGTCGTATCATCGCTTAGCTTAAGATCCTTTGAGTCTTTAAAACCGGCACTAAGGAGATAATCTCCGCCATCCATAAGCCCAAATGTTTTTACAGACTCAGCATTCATATTTGAAGCTTCTTCAAAAGAGTATTTTAGGATACTCCCTGATTTTTCACCGGCCTTTAAATAATCGCTCCCATCTTTAGTGACAAAGGACATTCCGCCACCAAGACTGATTCCCTGAGAGTAGTCTGTATTCGACTTAAAAATATCAACTTTCTTTATACTGTCTGGATCAACTGCGAGATGAGAGTAGTTATGATTTGAAAAATAAAAAGTTTGTTTAACACCATCGATATTTACAAATAACTTATTTGCTTCAAGGCCACGAACTTGTGGGGTTTCACCAATAGAGCGCGGACCTCCTTTAGTAGTAGCACCAGAAGTATTTTTTAGAACATCATCGATACTTTGAGCGACTTCTTCTTCAAGTTCATCAGATGTAATTTCATCCTGTAATCCTAAAGTAGTACTTTGTCCCTCTTCATAGGCCTCTACCTCGTCGGTAATATAAATCGACTCAAGACGGTTTACATCTTGCGCAAAGATAAGTGAATTTGTGAGAAGGCCTAAAAATACTAATAAGTATTGGCCATCAAACTTTTTTATCATATAGGCAAACTAGCATATTTGAACTGATTTTTGGAATGGTTTTAATAAAGAAGTTAGTTTTTACAGTGCGTCAATCCTGTTACAATAACTCATATTTAATCGGAATTGCGACCTTAAGAACTTCTGACTTTAGAAAATCTGGCATCCGAGGTAATTTCCCAAGGGCCTCTATTGTCTCTAGGGCGGACCTATCGAGAATGGCATGACCGCTGCCCTTTTTAATCTGAATATTAGAAAGATGGCTTGGGTATGAGACCTCAAAGTAGATATCAACAACACCTTGTTTTTTTAACATCTTGGCCACCCTAGGATAGCGTTTCTGGGCAAGAATTTGATCTCTAATCGATTTGAGGTACTTGGCCTTCTCACTCGCCACTCCAGTGTCGATGACTTTTTTAATCACTGGAGCGTTCTCTTGGGACTGCTCAACTAGCTTAGTAGCTTTCTTCTGCACTAGCTGTTTTGAACGGGCCTTTTTTTGAGTAAGCTTCTTAGGTGATTCAGTGACTTTCTTTACTTTCACTAAACGTCTGATCTGAATGGCCGGAGCCTGATTTACTGAAAAATGCGTACTCGAAGACTTTGGCCTCAAAACTGAAGCTGTCCCAAATATTAATAATCCATGAATTCCTATCGAAAAAATTGTCGAATAGAGAAAACGATTCTTGCGCATAAGCCTTATTATCACCAAATGGATCTAAATTCACAAATGCTTTTCTATTCATGAAGAATTTTCAATAAATGAGAGGGAGACAAAGCCCCCTCAAGATCAAGCGGCCTTGTTTCTTTGTTTGTCCTCATCTTTCTTTTGATTTTTTTGTTTAGTTTCACTGGCCTTAATATCATTTGGGCCAATGATATCAAAAGTTGGAACAATGGTCTTAACACGAATTCGATAGTCCATATAGCGACTCCCCCATTGCCTAACAAGATCCCTTTCTTCAATAGAAACTCCACCGACAATATAGGCCGAAAAAATTCCACTAAACATCAGATGGTCAACGGTCATTTCTGGAGAAAACCACATACCGATAAGTGAACCTGTCATAAGCGGGTGACGATCAAAACTGTACATCCAGCTCTCTTGAAAAGGGATACGCTGAATTGGTCTTCCTCGATAATAATTATAAACTTGTTCCAATCCAAATAACTCAAAGTGATTTAAAGCAAAACTTGCCACAAATAAGTAGGCCCATCCAGCAACTCCAATACTCATAATGAGAGTAGATGCCACCGCATTTTCGATATTCCACATAACAACACCATTCTTAGGCCAAAATAGAATTGCACAGTGAAGAGTAATTCCGGACATCATTACATAAAGAGATCGTTCAGCGGCTTCAGGAATATACTGATTAATAAATTTTTTAAATCTTTCTCTGGCCATTATTGTATGCTGAGCTATAAACAAAGCGGAAAGTCCAATGGCAATAACAAATGCACTACCAAGAGAATCCGTAGTGTAATCCACAATTCCATATTGAAATGGAATTACGCCTAACATGCTACCTATCCAACCAACGAGAGCTGAAAAGCCCACTAAATAACTAATCACCCCAAATGTTAAGACACCTGTTTTGTTCGTCATATTATCCTTCCTATGTTTTTGTGAGTTCTTTCATTATAAAATGAAAATCAACACGGAAGTAGAGCTCCTAAAGGGCCATACGAAAAGCTCTAAACACTTAATTGCACTGCAAGTTTAGATAAATTAGTAATTTTTGGTTTTTTATAAAATCTTAACGATTTTGCATCTCTCTTAGAACCATTTGCAAAATACCACCATGTGTATAGTAATCCACTTCGGCTTGAGCATCGACTCTTAGAATAACTTCAAATTTTTCGATACTACCATCTTCACGTTTCATCTTAATCAAAAGCTCCTTACGAGGTGTTATTCCTTCTGCAATCCCTTCGATCGAAAATGTTTCTAGACCTGTTATTTTGAGAGTTCTAGCATTTTGACCTTCTTTAAACTGCAAAGGAAGTACACCCATGCACACAAGGTTACTACGATGAATTCTCTCGTAGCTTTCTGCAAGTACCGCCTTAATACCTAAGAGAGTTGTTCCTTTAGCGGCCCAGTCACGAGAACTTCCCGATCCGTATGCACTACCTGCGACAACAACAAGAGGAACTTTTTCTGTTTCATAGCGTTTAGAAGCATCATAAATACTCATTTGTTCCCGACTTGGTAAATGAGTTGTCCAAGGGCCTTCTGTACCTGGGGCCATTTCATTTCTTAAGCGAATATTTCCAAACGTCCCACGAATCATAACTTCATGGTTTCCTCGTCGTGAGCCAAAACTATTAAAGTCTTTTTGTGAAACACCTTGCTCAATTAAATACTTTCCAGCTGGAGAATCCTTTCCTATCGTTCCGGCCGGTGAGATATGATCTGTCGTAATTGAGTCTCCAAGTAAACACATAACCCTTGCATCATTAATATTTTCTAATGGTGCAACTTTTTCAGGTAGGTTTACGAAGAAGTCTGGTTCTCTGACATAAGTTGAGTCATCTTGCCACTCAAAAAGATCACCTTTAGGAACGGCCATACTCTTCCACTTCTCATCACCAGCAAAGATTCTTCCATACTCATATTCATATTGCTCAGAACTAACAGAAGAAGAAATGAGCTCTTGCACTTCGGATGCCGATGGCCAAATATCTTTTAAATAAATATCTTTACCATTTGCATTCTGACCAATTGCTTCACTCGATAGATCACAAAGAAATGTTCCTGTCAGTGCATAAGCAACACACAGAGGTGGAGAGGCCAAGTAACTTGCTTTAATCTGACTATGTACTCGTCCTTCAAAGTTTCTATTCCCAGACAAAACTGAAACAACCGCAAGATTATTATCATTAATATCTTTTGCAACATCTTCTGGTAGAGGGCCAGAGTTACCGATACAAGTAGTACAACCATAACCAACAAGATTAAAGCCTAACTCTTCAAGATATGGTAAAAGCCCTGCTTTTTTTAAATAATTAGTTACCACTCGAGATCCTGGAGCTAAAGAAGTTTTAACCCAAGGTTTGGTTTTGAGACCGGCTTCAACGGCCTTCTTTGCCACAAGACCTGCAGCTAACATGACAGATGGGTTTGAAGTATTTGTACAACTTGTAATTGCAGCTATTGCCACGTCACCGTGTTTGATAACTTTACCATCATTTTTTTCAACCTTAAAATTATCATCAAACGACTTACGAGCACTACCAAGGCCAACTCTTTGCTGAGGAAGTTTTGGCCCGGCTAAACTTGGAACAACACGACTCAAGTCGAGATCAAGCACTTCACTAAATTGTGGTTCCTTGTCTCCATCTCTTCTAAATAACCCTTGTTCTTTTGTATACTTTTCGACTAGCTCAACCTTTTCACCTCGACCAGTCATAACTAAATAATCAAGGGTAGCTTGATCTACTGGAAATAAGGTTGCTGTCGCACCAAATTCTGGTGACATATTTGAAAGAGTTGCGCGATCTGCAATACTTAAATTACTTAGGCCATCTCCAAAAAACTCAACGAATTTTCCAACAACACCATGACTTCGTAACATCTCAGTAAGCGTTAGTACTAAATCAGTAGCAGTTGCACCGGCAGGAAGAGTTCCTTTCGTTCGTACACCAATAACAATTGGTTCAGGTAGAAACATCGGTTGCCCAAGCATTGCCGCCTCTGCTTCGATTCCACCAACTCCCCATCCTAGAACCCCCAGTCCATTAATCATAGGAGTATGAGAGTCCGTTCCAACTAATGTATCAGGAATCGCCCAGCCTTTTTTACTTTGAACAACATGACCAAGATGTTCCAAATTTACTTGGTGGCAAATTCCCATGCCAGGAGGAACAACACGAAAGTCTTGAAAAGCTTGCTGTGCCCAATTTAAAAGAGCATATCTTTCTGCGTTTCTTTCATATTCAAGTTCGAGGTTTTTTTCATATGCCTGTGCATTACCAAAATTATCAACTTGGACAGAGTGATCAATAACCAGATCAACGCCTACATAAGGGTTTACTTTTTTGGGATCGCCTCCGGACCTTGCCATAGCGCTTCTCATTGCGGCCAAATCAACAACAGCGGGTACACCTGTAAAGTCTTGCATTAAAACACGTGCAGGCATAAAGGCCAGTGCAGCATTCTTATCATAACCACTTCCCCACTTAACCAAAGCTTCAACATCAGTTAACTTCACATCTTTTCCATCAACTCTTCTCGCAATATTTTCAATAAGAATTTTAATGGTATGTGGAAGAGACTCTAATTCAACATCATATTTTTCACATAAGTTTTTAAGACTTACATATGAAAGCTTTTCATTTTCTAACTCTAATAACATCTCTATTTCTTTGGCCATATTTTCCATAAAATACCCTTGATAAAAATTTAAAATGTTTTTCTATATTTTACTTTTCGGATGAATATTAATGATATTAAATTTTTATCATTTATTTTTTTTCGAATTGAGTGATAGAATAAGAGTAACTAACTAAACTAATAAGGAATATATATGAATTATGAATTACCTCCCCATAACGTCGGTGTTGAAGAGTTTAAAGGCAATAAGATTTTTAAAATTTATAAAGTAGATGATGAAGGTAACGAACTAGAAAAGTACGGTACTGTTATGAGCTTTGGATTAACAAAGGCCAAGTATATTCTTGAGCACGTTGATGAAATCAAAAAATTTGTAGATACATTTTCTAAGGAATAGAACAAGGAAGTTTTAAATCAAAAAAGTAATAGCTATTTTGCTAGTGAATGCTACAAGTCATTATGGCCAGGAAGCTGGCCGCACGTCTTAATTTTTCTTAAGATTCTTACTTTTGACTGAATCTGCTCTTAAAGTCTCCAATCGTATTTGCAATAAACAATTTGAGCTATTATAGTTTCTCCAAATTTACTTAGGGATAAAATTTTATATTGTAATACATAGGATAGTAATATGAAGTACTTTTTATTCCTTGCCGTCTTAGTGCAAAGTTTTTCATTCGCATTCTCTCATGAAAGCACTCTCAACAACGAACTAAAGTCATTATTCAATGGTTTCAAAGAAGATATTATTTTCAATATCAATAAAGAGATTAAAGAGAATTTTAACAATAAAGAAATTGGAAGCAATTTAAAGCTTATGAGTGCAAATATTACAAAAACTAATATTCTCGACTTTCCTATTGAATTTTATGAGATTGCAGATAGTAAAATTGTAGTCGGAATTCCAGAGTCTAATAAGTGGAAATTAAAACTTAGAGCTCGCTTAAGATATGAAACGAAATGGTTTCGTATGACAAAACTGATTAAGCTAAATATTAAGGAGCTTAAATTTAAATACGTTATCAACTACGATAGAGACGAAAATAGTGTCATCAGAGTGAAGTCAATTGATACTATCGATAAAAAGTTAAGAATTGATCTCAAAGCATCTAATGTGCTGATTAATGGCCTTCTTGCTGTGGCCAAGAAAGTATTAAAAAAGAAAATTAACAAATCTTTTGATAAGCTTCTACTTCAAGGTAGCGAGCAACTTAAAACAGTATTTGACCTGAACGAACGTTTTAGGCAAGCGACACCAGAGCGTCTTAAGTCTCCTCCAAGATATAGTTTCTCAGACCTAGAAGACACAATCGAGAATATCGAAGATAAAATTGCTCAAAAGCATATGATAAACGGAACTGTTTTAAATCTTAGATATAATAAAAATGATTATATTTCTTGGTTTGATGCATATGGGCCGGATGGACAAGGAACACAAGGCGAAGTTATAGGTTTCGGAACATTCTCAGATGCAGCGATCTGGAATGGAGCCTATCTTGCTTCACAGGCATTTCGCTACAGAGTCTCTCAAAATGAGAAGGCCTTAAATAATATCAGGAGAAATCTAGAAGGAATTGGCAACCTACTTGGTGTTAATGGCTTTACTGGCCTTCTTTCAAGATCTGCTCAACCTCTAAATAGTATGGCCGGCCGAGCACTGATGAAAGATAGAGACCCTCTTGATTATGAGATTGTTGATTATAAAGGCGAGAAATGGGTCAACCATCACGAGAAAAAAGGAATTACAAGAGATCAGTATACTGGAATTATCTTTGGCCTAACAATTACTTATGACTTAATCGAAGATGAAGAGATTAAGACGAAGGCAGCTTCCTATTATCGTATGATGCTTGATTATTTAATTAGAAATAATTGGACGATATCTGAAGATCGTGAAATCAGCATCACACCTTCAAAAGTAATTGCGCCGACAGTTTGGTTTGGAAGTCCTGAGCAGCAACTTAATATGCTTGTCATTGGTGAACACATGTTCCCTGGTCAGTATACGCAAGAGCTTAACCGCATGTCTGAGTTAAGTAAGACGGCCTATATTTTTCACAATATTACGGCCAAGGATAATGTAAATAAGTATTACAAATTCAACCTGCTTAATATGCACTTTTATAACTACTTTAGGTTAGAAAAGGATCAAGAGCGTCGTGCAGATATGCTTAGGTCTTATAAAGTCATTAAATATAGTACAGGTCACCACGATAATTCTTTCTTTAATTTAATTGAGTACTCTTTTAACCCAGAAGCTGTATCAGAAGAAAAGATTACTCGTATTCAAGAAAATCTCGTGCGATTCTTAGAGCGTTCACCAAGGAATGTAAGTATTGTAAAACCACCACTTGAGGATATCGAACTTGTCCAATACCCTGAATACGGCGGAAAAGGTTTCATGTCGATTTCAGCAGACGCTCTTGATATTAGACATCGCCACGCTGGTGGTTCATTCATGTGGCAAAGAGAGCCTTACACAGTTGGTTATGAGAAAAGAGGTGCGGCCTCAGATGAAAATCCTGGCTACGATATCACCCTCATTTACTGGATGAGTAAGTACTACGGCCTGTAGTACTTATTCGACTCAATGGTAATGAGGACGCCCCGCCTTCGAAAACGAGAAGAAGTTAATTTCTTTAATCTCTTTTGTTTGAATTGTTTTGATGTAGCCAAATGATGTCTCTTTCATAAACTCTCCTTATCTCACATTATAAGAAAGAAGAAGTATAGAGAAATTCATAATTGGTATATTTACTATTCTAGGTAGGAATAAAACCTGACCGAGTTGTCTCACTCGGCCAGGCATATAGTCTTATCTTTTCAGATCAAAGCGATCAGCTTGCATTACCTTAGTCCAGGCCTTAACGAAGTCTTGCATGAATTTCTTCTGTCCATCGTTAGCAGCATAAACTTCAGCAATAGCTCTTAGTTCTGCATGAGAACCAAATACTAAGTCTACTGGAGTTGCAGTGTACTTAACTTTTCCTGATTTTCTATCAACACCATTATATAGACCAGGAGTGCTTGATTTCGTCCACTTATTGTCCATCGTCAGAAGGTTTACAAAGAAGTCATTTGTAAGTTTTCCAGGACGCTTAGTGAATACACCATTTTTTGATCCATCTGCATTTGCGTCAAGCGCACGCATACCACCGATTAGAACAGTCATTTCAGGAACAGTTAGACCTAACATATTTGCTTTATCAATTAGCATATAAATAGGAGTTCTTCCTGAATCTTGTGTATAGTAGTTACGGAAAGCATCTGCCTTTGGCTCAAGGAAAGCAAATGAAGTTACATCTGTTTGTCTTTGAGTCGCATCTCCTCGCCCAGAAACAAATGGTACCTTAACTTTGTTACCAGAAGCCTTCTCAATTGCAGCTGCTCCACCAAGAACAATTGTGTCGGCCAGAGAGACTCCATATCTTTTACTAATTTTTTCAAGCTTAGGAATTACTGTATCAACATTAGATACTTTGTTAATTGCCCAATCTTTTTGTGGCGCCAAGCGAATACGTGCACCATTAGCACCACCACGCATATCAGTTCCACGGTATGTAGAAGCTGATGCCCAAGCAGTTCTAATAAGATCAGACACTGATAGCCCTGATTTTAGAATATCAGATTTAATTGCCGAAGCTGTTGTATTAGAAAACTTCTTTCCTTTAGGAGTTGGATCTTGCCATTTAAACGACTCCTTCGGAACTTCTTTACCAATATAGCGCGCCTGTGGCCCCATATCACGGTGAGTAAGCTTGAACCAAGCCTTAGCAAATGCGTACTCAAATTTCTTTGGGTCATCTAAGAAACGTTGTCCAATTTTGTTATAAATAGGGTCTTCTTTTAAAGCTAAGTCAGTTGTGAACATAATTGGTGCATGACGCTTACCCTTTATATGAGCATCAGGAACCATTGCCGCAGCACCGTCATCAGTTGGTATCCACTGGTGTGCTCCTGCTGGAGACTTAACTAACTTCCATTCAAAAGAAAATAAATTATCGAGGAAACCTGTTGTCCACTGTGTAGGAGTAGCATTCCAAGCACCTTCAAGTCCTGAAGTAATTGTATCTTCTGAGTGACCCTTTCCACACTTATTCTTCCAACCAAAACCTTGATTCTCAATAGGGGCCCCAGCTGGATCTTTTTCAAGACAATCATCAGGCTTATGAGCACCGTGTGCCTTACCGAAAGTGTGACCACCAGCGATTAGAGCAACTGTTTCTTCATCATCCATTCCCATTCTTCCAAATGTTTCACGAATATCTTTTGCAGCTAGTAATGGATCTGGTTTTCCGTTTGGCCCTTCAGGATTTACATAGATTAATCCCATTTGAACGGCAGCAAGAGGTTTCTCAAGCTCTCTCTCACCTTTGTATCTTTTATCTCCTGCAAGCCACTGAGTTTCAGGGCCCCAGTAAACAAGATCAGCTTCCCAATCATCAGTACGTCCCCCGGCAAAACCAATTGTTTTAAATCCCATATCTTCAAGAGATACGTTCCCAGCTAGAACCATTAAGTCGGCCCATGAGATTTTATTCCCGTATTTCTTTTTGATAGGCCAAAGTAGACGCCTTGCCTTATCGAGGGAAACATTATCTGGCCAACTATTAAGTGGCTCAAAACGTTGTTGGCCACCACCGCCACCTCCGCGGCCGTCGTGACTTCTATATGTACCAACACTATGCCATGCCATGCGAATAAAGAATGGCCCGTAGTGACCATAGTCTGCTGGCCACCAGTCTTGTGATGTCGTTAATGTTTTTCTAATGTCTTCTTTTACTGCAGAAAGATTTAGCTTTTTAAATTCTTTTGCATAATTAAATTTAGGTCCTAGTGGACTTGATTCCACTGAGTGCTGTCTTAGAGGTGTTAAATCGATTCGGCTCGGCCACCAAAAGCTATTTGGCTTGGCTTCACCGCTTGCAAATTGCTGGCCCATTTTTTCATTTGAGTTAGATGCACAACTCAAAAGAGCTACAGTAGCAATCAGCAAAGGTAGTTTTCTTTTCATATTTGGCTCCTTTGAAAATCTATGTTTTCGATGCAATCAGTATCGATGAAAGACAGATCTAAAGATAATATATTTTGTCTATATCAGAATAGATTTTGACTATGAAAGCTCAAACTTAATTTTTCTTAACTATCAATGCTAGAGGTCAAAATATTATTAAATAAATAGAATAATTAGATATCGTAAGGAAAAAATTGACTGTTTACCCTCAATACAGAGATATATCGAGGGCATTAGATTTTATTTGTTCTTTTGTAGTTGAGCTAATTTTTTAGAGACGTGATCCGCATCTAGCATTGGATCAACATCACGATCAATTGCCACAATCTTTAAATTTGGATCTATGATAAAAGTCCATCTTTTAGATATATTAAATACGGCCATCTTCGCTCCAAACTTCTTTGTGACTTTACCATCCTCGTCAGAGAGAAGATCAAATTGAAGAGAATGCTCTTCATGAAATGCTGCTTGATCTTTTACAGAGTCAGTACTGATTCCGTAAACTTCGGCACCGAGTTTTCTAATTGATTTGATACTATCGCGAAAAGCACAAGCTTGCTTTGTACAACCAGGAGTTCCTGCTTTTGGATAGAAATATAAAACAGTCCACTCTCCTTTTCGTGACATCATAGAAAAATCTTTGCCCTCATGATTCTTTACAGTAAACTTCGGAACATTTTGTCCTAGCTTAACTTCTTCTCCATAGGCAAAAGAGAACATGATACACATGACTATAAATAAACGTCTAATTACATTCATACTTCCTCCAGAAATTTAAAATTAGTTAATTTTAGCTCTCTTAATTATATATACGCAATAAACTTCAAAATAGATTACTTAATCATAAGTTCTTTTTAAGATTTGAAGGTGCTATAATTGCCACATGACTGATAGACAAATTGAGTTTCATTCAAAATTTGGCACAATTTATATTTGTGCTAATGAAAATGGAGTTTCTTATCTTGGCTGGGAAGATCAAGAATACGACGGTCCTCACTATGAGGATGATGAGCGTATCGCTAAATATCTCAATGAGGCCCACGATCAACTCGAAGAATACTTTGCAGGAAGCCGTAAAAAGTTTTCGATTCCATTAAGTATCAACAAGGGAACGGTCTTCCAAAAACAAGTTTGGGCGCAGCTTCTCAATATTCCTTATGGTGAAGTGACGACATATTCTGATATTGCTCAAAAGGTTGGCTCACCTAAGGCTGTGCAAGCAGTGGGAAGTGCTAATGCCAAAAATCCAATTTGTTTAATCATTCCTTGTCACCGTGTCATCGCAAAGTCTGGAGAACTCTCGGGTTACGTAGCCGGAGCAGATATTAAAGAGGCCCTTCTAAATCATGAGGGTGGTACGCGGACACTTTTCGACAATTCAATGAGTTGAGCACCGTACAAAGAGACTTCACCTCGAATTTATCCATTTTAATAGGATTATTTGCGAATTATCGTCGTAATTTAATAAACAAGGTGGGCCTTTTGCCAAATATGAATGAAAAACGCCTTGAAAGAGGCAATTTGTGTATCTAACTACCTATTTTTGCATAAAGTGTCCGCGTACCCCAAAAGCATCTTTTCATATGAAGGAGTTCTTTCAGCAAGTTTAAATCTTGGATGCTTTAGTGCACGTTTTAAAATTGAAATAGTATCTGCTCCGAATCTTCTTTCAAAATAAGTCTGCTCATCCGCGTAGTGAAAGTGTGGCCTAAAGTTAATTAACCTAGCCTCATAGCTTGTTATAAATAATGAGGAATATGGGTAGTCTCCACATGACTCAGCTATACCTGCACGAATTGGATTTTGATAAAGGTAGCGATAGACATTTTTTAAGTAGCTCTGGTTATCGATAATACTCCAACGATAGCGATTGCTAAATTTCTGATTGATGCGATTAGAGTTCTTGGCCAATAAAGACGAGAAACGAGAGTTAAAGAATCGCATGAATATATCAATATCCTCGTTGGGTGTCGTTAGAATCATATGATAATGATTACTCATTAATACAAAACAATTTATTTCCACCATACATTTACTCTGGGCATAAATTAATGCTTCTTTGCAAAGATCCCAAACCTGGAACATTGGAAGCGGAAACCATTCCCTATTATTGGTTCTTGTTATTACGTGATACGGAAACTTACTTTGACGAATGAGACTTTTTCTAGGCATGGCCATACTTCCCCTACACTAACTCCCTATGTCATCTCACAAAAGATAATTTGGATAACTTTTGCAAAAGAGAAATATAGACGAAGATAGGCCCACGGTGTTAAATTTGAACCCATGAATGAAAATAAAAAGAATAAAAAAGACATGCGTCCAAAACAGGACATTCCAACAATCCTATCTCGCGTTAGCCGCCCTAAGAAAGCAGTTATTACTGCAGGTATGCCGTATGCTAATGGCCCAGTTCACATTGGACACTTAGCTGGTGCCCATGTTCCAGCAGATATCTACTCTCGTTGGATGAGGCTACTAGTTGGCGATGAAAATGTACTATTTGTTTGCGGTACTGATGATCATGGATCAACAAGTGAAGTTGCGGCCAAGAAACTTGGTAAGACAACGCAAGAATTCATTGGTGAAGTTCATGCAAAACAATCAAAGACAATGGAGCGCTACTCAATTGGTTTAGATACTTATACAGGAACTTCAAAGGAAGAAAATTACGAGGCCCACAAAGAGCTTTGCCAGGACTTTCTAAGAAATATGCATGCCAATGGAATGCTCGATAAGAAAACAAGCCAGCAATGGTTTGATCCAAAACTTAATATGTTCCTACCTGATCGCTATGTTCAGGGAGATTGCCCAAATCCAGAATGTTCAAATACAAAAGCATATAGCGATGAGTGTGATGTTTGTGGGAAAAACTATGATCCACATGAGTTAAAGAATCCTATCTCAGCAGTTAGTGATGCGACTCCGGAGCTAAGAGACACTGATCACTGGTATCTGAATATGTGGAAAGTAACTGATCAATTAATTGAATGGTTAAATACAAAGCAGAAAACTTGGAGAAAGCCTATTCTTCAAGAAGCTTTTGGTACGGTTTATCCTTGTGTAACTTTCACAAATAAATCTGAGCCAGCATATAAGGAAATCAAAGAAGAACTTCCAAAGCATAAGAGTCGTTATGCTCCAGGCAGAAAAGTTCTAGTTCAATTTGAAAACTTAGCTGATCTTGCTTCAGGTAAGAAGCAATTAGAAGATAAAGGAATTGAGTGTGATCTAAATGATGGTTGGGCACACAGAGCGATTACTCGTGACGTTTCATGGGGAATCCCTGTTCCAACTGATATTGAACCTGGTATGGAAGGTAAGACTTTATATGTATGGCCTGAGTCTTTAATTGCACCAATTTCATTTACAAAAGTTGCTCTTAAGAAAAAAGGACTTGATCCAGAGCTTTACAAAGAATTCTGGACTGATCCTGAAGCAAAGGTTTTCCAATTTCTTGGAACTGATAATGTTTTCTTCTACGTTCTTATGCAGGGAGCGATGTGGTTTGGAGTGCAAGAAGATCCAATGAGACAGGCGCTAAAAGGAGAATTCCAACAAACTGACGTCTTCTCTAACTTCCACCTACAAATCAATGGTGAGAAAATGAGTAAGTCGAAAGGAAATTTCTATACTGGAGATCAACTTATTGATGAAATGGGATATACAGCAGACCAAGTTCGCTACTTCCTTTCAACTCTAAGCCTTTCTGAAAAAGCTTCTAATTTTGACTTTGAGGTTTTCAAGGCAAAGAATGCATTTCTAGCAGGCCCTATGAACGCTGCATTTGAAAAGCCAATCTCTGCGTGTCACAAGCAATTTGGAGGAGTGGTTCCTAAGGGTGAGCTTATTGGTAAGACAGAAAAAGAAACTCTTAAGATTGTTCAGCAATATACGAAATTCATGGAAAAGGGAGAATACCCAAAAGCACTTGGTGCCCTTGAAAACTATGCTCGTATTATTAACGGACTATTTAATCAGTATAAGCCACATGATGATCGTTTTGATGAGAAAGAAAGAACTGATGCACTTTACTCTTGTTTCTATATTCTAAGAAATATCTTAGTAATGCTTAGGCCATTTGCGCCAGAGACAATGGATAAGCTACGCGTGTCTTTAAATCTACCAGAAAGTGTTTATTCAATTGATGAGCTTGCAAAAGAATTTCCTGAAAATCATAAGATTGGGGAACAAGTAGAATACTTTCCAGCAGTTGATGCTGAGTAAATAACAAAGGGAGCTTAAAGCTCCCTTTTTTTATGATAAATCTTCTAAAGTCCCTCTAGCTGACTTTTTATTTTTTCTTTTAATTGCTTAAAATTAATATCTTCAATTTCAACAATCATCCCTTCATCAATTTGCTTTGCTTCAACGTCATCAAGATCATCTTCGTCGGCAACACCAATAACTTGCTCGAGAGCAATGGACATATCACGATGAACAAATGGATCAAGCTCATCAAGTCCTGCAGCAAAAGTTGTTCCTACTGCTGTACCTGACGGAACACCAAAGAAGAACCCACCAGCAGCAGCGACTCCACCATCAAGACTAACTCCAGTTCCAATATAGTAAGCGGCCGTGGCCTTTGCTCCAATAATCAAACCAAGATAAGCTGAAACTGCCAAGATTGCGACATCTGCGCCTGCTGCGTAAAGAGCATGACGTCCATTCATATCTGCCATCTTCTTAATATCGCTTCTGGCAAAAGTTCTGTAATCAGAAAAGAGATTACGGCACTTTAGCTCTTCTCTATTCCCATGACATTCTTCAAAGATATAACGGTCATTTACAATTTCCGTCGCCTTAATATATTTATAAGGCGTCTCTTCGGCCTGAATAAATGTCGAGGCCTGATTAAGTTGTGAGAGTAAGAGAACTCCCGTTAGAGCAATTTTCTTAAGTTTTGGGCTTAGTGTTTTCATAGTTTAAATTTATCAAAAAAAGACATTGAGATAAGTGATTTAGTAAAAATTCCAGAGGGTGCATAATACTTATTCACTTGTATAAGTCACTGATACATCATATTTTTCAGGAGAAACTAATAAAAAACTTATTCAAAATAGAGAATTACTTTTTCTTTAATTTGCCTTTTTTTCAAAATAGACAAGATCAATAAAGACAGATGTTGCTAAGATAATTTTCTTTTCATCTATCGTTAAGGCCTGACTTTTTAAATCAATGGCGAAATTGTCACGATCCGTGAATATTTCCGAAAATAGTCCAGAAAACTTTTTTAAGACACAGGCAACCTCTTGCCCACGAGAATAAAAAGGATAAGTCCAAGGCTTCCAAATTGGCGAGCGCATCTCCATGATGACATTTCCATGAGCATCTAAGACATCAAACTTCTTAGTTATTAAAGAGAACCTTTGCTGAAGTGAGCCAATCTTTTGGCCATTTATATCTTGTACTTCAAGGCGCTGAAACAAGAAACAAAACGGATGCTTAGCAATCATATACTCATTGCGGCCTTGGTCAAAAAAGTGAAGGTCAAACGTTCTCCAATGCCCTAAGAATTGGCGCATCATAAAACCAAGAAAGCCCTTTTGCTGTTCAGCTGCGTAACCAATAGGGTTTTGTGCTTCATCCAGGAATTGATACTTATTTCTTGTCTCATAACCCAAAAGCTCCCAATTTTCTCTTACCTGCTGCACAAGAAGCTTACTATGCTGATTTAAGTCCATTACCCCTCTCATTTATTCTAAAAATTTATGAATAAATGTTAACACAGATTACATCTAACTTATTAGTTTTACTTAAAATGCGATTGTTAAGGTATTAGTATTGACCCCTATTTCATCTAAATATTATTGAACTCAGTTTATTATTACTGTAAATCTATACTGAGTTCACATATATAGGACAAGAATGAATTTAAGATTATACCCAAAAAGACCAACAGAGAGCATTAAAGATATTTTAAGGATTATGGACTTCACTCTCGGTCCATTCACAATGCTCTTTGCTATTTGTGTTGGTGTTTATGAATATCAAATCTCACAAAGACTAAATAGCTTCTTTGGGATCTTCTCTTTTCTTATTTTTAATCTCACAATTTCTCAAATAAGTATTCGACTTAAGAACTCCCTGAACATTGAGATCTTTCGACAAGTTTTTGCAATCTGTATCCTTTGTCCTTTTGCTATTTATATCGTTGAAGGGCCATTCTCACCGTTTTGGTATCTCTATCTCATTATGATTGTCTCCAGTAATAATATTTTCTTTGAAGTAACTGGAAAGCATATCTATAGTGGCCTTATTACTCTCTTAGCAGTTATTAGCTATATCGCTTCAAGTTACTTACTTCTTGATGAGCCAGAAACTTCTCTTATCGTAATTCATTCTCTAACTATGATTATGCTTAGCCTTCTCTTCTACAGACTCCTTAGTCTTGTGGATCGTACTTATCGAAGTGAGGTAAATAAATCCATCGCCTTACAAGAGACTATGGATAAGCTCAATAGCACTAAAGAAAGCCTTATCTATAGCTCACGCTTAAGCGCAATCGGTGAGATGGCCGGAGGCATTGCTCACGAGATAAATAATCCTCTAACTGTAATCTATGGCTCTATTTATCAAATTAAGCGTTTACTAGATACAGGAGAAATGAATAAAGAAACATACGATATTCACATTAAACGTATACTTGATACAATCGACCGTATTACTCGTATCATTTCGAGCCTGAAGGTTGTTTCTAGAGAATCTGGAGAGATAAAAAGAGAAGTAATATCTCTAAAGGATATTCTTGTGGACTCAACGGCCATTTGTGGCGAAAAGTTTAGGGCCCACGGAATCAATCTAAAATTTGATCTTGAGGATAAGGCCTTCAATGTAGAAGTTGATGCTGACAGAGTTCAAATCTCTCAAGTTTTTATCAATCTTTTAAATAACTCTTACGATGCCATCGAAACATCTGAATCACCTTGGATAGATATTTTAGTGAAAGAAATTGAGGACTTTGTTCTTGTCAGTGTAATAGACTCGGGCCCAGGTATTGACACCAAGCTCCAACGTAAAATATTCGAACCTTTCTACACCTCAAAAGAAGTTGGAAAAGGAACAGGATTAGGACTGTCGATTTCAAAAGGAATCCTTGAAAAGCATCAAGGGGAATTATTCTTAGATACAAACGAGAAAGCAACCTGCTTTGTGGTAAAGATCCCCAAAGCAAGTTGAAATGTTTCTATATTAGAAACAGGTAATATACGAATCACCGATGCTACCTAGGAGCTTAGACCCAGATTCATCGAAAATATTTCCATAAGAGTTACCACCATCACAACTGTCTTTAACAGTAACGACGATTGTATAGACTGTACCAGTTTGTGTCGCCTCAAGCCTTCTAAGCTCTAGGGCATCAGCACAATACTCATAATCAAAATCTGCTAATTCAGTGTATTTTGCAAATTCTTCTTTTGATAATTTTGGAAGGCGTTCAGAGTAAACTTCAGTGTATTCATCACGATCATAACTTGAAGCAAGATCAACATTATTCAATTCTGGACAGGCCGTAGCATAGCTTAAAAGAATAACTGATAAAAGAGCAACAACTGATTTCATAACGACCTCCACTTAAATACAGGCTTTATTTACCGCGAGACCGCTTACTTATCAATTATATAAAAAATATAGATTTCATCTAATTATGAGATATTTATAAGATGGCCATCATCACTTGGTGACTGTGTTACTTCCCAACGGTTTCCATCTGGGTCCATCAAAAGAAAGCTCTTCTCTCCCCATGGGTGATCCTTCGGCTCACCACTCACCTCAAATTGATATTGAGACCTTAAGGCCATTAACTTTTGATAGAAGTCATCAACATTTTCAACAGTCACACCATAAGAGACCTGTGCTGGATTATCCACTAATTCAAAGAATTTAGCGGCCTTTCCCACAGGTCGAAAAAAGGCAATGCGACTTTTGTCAGGAAGAACAAAATCTGCAAAGTCTTCATTGGCAAAGTGGGCCTTAACACCAAAGACATCTGTGAAAAAATTTGAAATATTCGTTACATTGCTAGAAGTAATTACTAAGTGAGATAGAGCTTTGATCATAATTCATCCTATTTCTATTCATGTTATAACAATTCGATTGACTTAGATAGCCTTTAAGATTAAATCATCTCATCCATTATTTTGGTGGCCAATCCTTCCTGCCACCCTTTGAGGCCCTAGACCTAGTGAGAACATTTAGATGCAAGAGCTTGATGCGCTGATCGAAGCTTTAACCGAGAAGCGATACTATGTGAGCGATACGCTTATTTCAAACGAACTGGCCCATGCCCTAAAGGACGAGGCCCAAACGCGTTTTCATATCGGTGACTTTCAGGAAGCTAAGGTTGGACGACAATTAACAAAGCGACTAGACGAAAGAATCCGTGGCGATCTAACGTCTTGGATTGAAGGAGATATGGCCAACCACTCACTCGCGCTTCAACAATATTTAAAGTTTCTTGATAATCTTAAAGATCAACTTAACCCTATCTTCTACTTAGGAATTCGCTCATACGAAGGACACTTTGCCTGCTACGATGAAGGAGCCTTCTATCGTAAACATGTGGATCAACACCGAGGAAGAGGGCTAAGACGCCTAAGTGTAATTCTCTATTTAAGTGATATGAGTAATGACGATGGTGGAGAGGTCGTTATCTATCATCATCAGAAACAAGATGTGGAAGTAACTCGTATTAGGCCTAAGCTTGGAAGACTTCTTATCTTTCTATCTGAAGACCTTCCTCATGAAGTTCTCCCTGCTTACAAAGCGAGACTTTCATTAACAGGTTGGTTAAGGGCCTAAAGCCTAAAAAGGTCTCATTAACGTCGTTCCATTAGTTACTGAAATCAAGGGTAAGAAGGCCCACGATAATTTATTCTATGATATAATCTCTCTTACAAGAGAGGTAATACTTTGGATGTAAAAAAGCTCATTAAGTCTGAATTAGGCTTTGATGGCGTAACACTCTATATCGACAAGCGAAGTAAGTTTTTCTTTTTCATGAAATATGAAAAGGAAAACTTTATGGTGCTATTAAAAAATGAAATTGAAAGTGAAGCTCTCCCATTAATGAGAAAATTTACAGATGAATACCCAGAGCTTCCAACCCTTATTAAAGAAACAGACTCTCTTATTCTCTATGATATTCCAAATGGGAAACTTGCAAGAGTTGTCGAAGAAAAAGTTAATGAAGAATTGGCAAAGCAAATCACAGAAATTCAATTTCGCTTAAATGAACTAACGGCGCCATATGGTTATCATTTTGAGTGGCAACTCAATTACTTTTTTATTACTAAAAATAAACTTATGTATATTGATTTAGAAACATTAGAATTTGGAGAGAAAACTAAAACCATAGATATTCAAATCTACGATCAATTAAGTTTAGAAGAGCGCGTGAAGCTTAAAATCAAAAAAGAAAATAAGAGACAAAGCAATCACGAGCGCTTCATAAGGTGGTTAAAGTAGATCCTACATAAAAAGATAAACACTAAGGCCTATTAAAAACAAGACCCCAACGATCTTTCTTTCCTTTTTCATTGTATAAGCTAGGTATAGTCCACTTAAAATGATAAGCAGTAAGAAAACTCCGATAATCTTTTCAACATACCTTAAAAACTGTGGCCCATGACCTTTATGAAGTTCAATCAGTTTTTTTAGAAGACTTGGCTTCACATAAGAGATATGCGTCCCATCTTCTTTTAATTGAAACTTATAGTAATTACGAGTTGTCGGTCTAGTAATTGCCCCATCTCCGACTTTTTTAATATATGCGAAATCAAAGTTTTCATCGATCTCATTTAACTCAAGTGAAATATTTTCTTTTGTTAACTGGGCCTTTGAAAGTTGTACGACTTTTACAGGTTCAATAATTTCACTTCCCTTAAAGCCTAGTAAGTAGGATACACCGGTAAAGGCCATCATTAAAAGTAGCGGCGAAGCAAGAGCTGATAAATAAAGGTGAATTTTAATAAAGAATGGGCGATTGAATTTCATATTCTATCCTTTTATTCCACAGCGAGAAAATGCTTGTGGTAATGATAATAAGTTAAGACCAATTTCTTCATCCATCTTTCTTTCTATTTTTTGAATGATTGGAAAGAAGTAGATTTCAGTTGTCACAGCAACAGTGGCACGAAATAGGTGTCCACCTTTACAAGAAAAGTCCTCATCTCCTAAAACAGTGTGAATATGGAAGAATGGTTTTCCTTCTAAATGGGATAGGTTTCCATCAAGACTTAATAACTCAAAATCCCCATTAAATTCTTTGCGGTCATATGTTTTCGTATCAAGGTGATAAAACCCAAGCTCAACATCTTTTAATGCACCTATGCCTTTAAGCATGCCAGCTCCAAGGTTCTCCGCCGTCGCAAATTTTTCGAGAGAGGTAAAAAGGTCTTCATCCTTATATAATTTAATTAAATAGCATTCTTCTTGCTTGATATATTGCATGATAAGCTCCTGATTTTATTATATAATTATATCAACTTCACTATTAAAGTCTCGACTCGTTGCTCCCTGAAAAGCTTCTACACTCTATTTACTCCAACTAGGCCAAATGATAGAAATTGAGTATGAGAACGCTTCCACTCATTCTCGCCTTCTTTATATTATTGGCCCAAGAGTCGATGGCAATGGAGTGTTTTAAAGAACATCTCGAGGCCGCAATCTCAAGCAATCGAAACCGTCGAGGAATTTACTCAGATCATTCAAATTCTAAAAGTAAAAAAATTTCAAATAGTCTGATCTTCGCTGAAAAAATATCTCTAATCTATGCAAAACTTTTAAGCCCAAGCTTAGAAAAGTATCGTCGGGCCGGTATCCCAGTTCTATGCCTCGACTTTATTGAAATGAGCAAGGTTCCTGATATACCAAGTGACTTTTCTATCCCTAATTATAAATATGAAGATATTGATTCAGTTAATATAAAAACACTTCGCTCAGAGATTTCGAAACGACTTAAGGCTGAAGACTATAATGGTATCGTAGAGTATATCGAAGAGGAGATTTCAAATAAGAAAAAGTATAATCGATACAATTGCATGGTAAGACACGTACTTGAATCCCTCGGCCGAAGCGCATTTTTAACTCCATATTATATTGAACACGCGAGTAGATTAGGACTTCAGTCTCCCCAGAACTTACTAAACAAATATCTAAGAAGAAATATCTTTGCCTTAAAGTATTCCCACTTTCTTGATAAAGAGGCCAGTTCTCTTCAAGAAAGAGGAATTTCAATTTTATGTGGAGATGTCCCCCATATTCCGATAAGATTAGACTATGAGATGGAACTTTCTAAATACTAAAATTGGTCTTGCCCTTGGTGGAGGTGCCGCAAAAGGTATCGCCCACATTGGTGTCTTAAAAGCATTTGAAGAACAAAATATTCCAATTTCCTATATATCAGGAACAAGCGTTGGCGCTATTGTTGCTTCCTACTATGCCTTTGGTAAGAATTACAACGACTTTCTATCCTTGGCAAAGAAGCTAAACTACAAAGACTCAATAAGCTTAACAATTCCTAAGAAAGGCTTTTTTAGTACGAAGTCCATACGAGAAATGCTCATCAAAGACCTAGGTGATGTAAATATCGAAGATGCAAAGATTCCTCTGGCCATTTGCACAACTGATATTTCAACTGGTGAGCAAGTTGTATTTTATAAAGGCAACTTGGCCGATGCAGTTTGTGCCTCGGTTTGTGTTCCTGGTGCATTTGTTCCTCAGGTAATAAATGGTAGAACCCTTGTTGATGGAGGCATTACAGAAAATGTTCCAGTTTCCCCACTTGAAGATATGGGCGCAGGAATTATCGTTGCAGTCGACTTAAATGGAGTACAAAAATATCAAGAGCCTGATGACACTTTCGCCATCATTAGTAATGCCATGGATATTGCCATTGACCTTAGAACAAGAGAACAAATTGAAGATGCAGATGTAATTCTCTCCCTCGATTTAAGTAAGTACAATCGACTCGATAATTCAAAGTGCATACAAGAACTCATTAATGAAGGTTATGAGCCTATGACTCGAAACCTCTCTAGTTTAACTTGGTATCGTAGGGCGAGCTACCTAGAGTTCATTAAAAAGCTTATAATCGAAACTGTCCCATTTAAAGTACCGAAAGTAATTTCAAATCTTTATAAGGAAAAGCTTACTAAAATCTCAATCAAATAAGCTTCTTTTTTATTTCATTTAAATGCGATAACATTTAAAAAAAATAATTTAAGATGGAGATAACATTGTTTGATATTAATCGTGTCTTTGCACTCATTTCAGGAAAACTAACTTTTTGGTACGAAGCATTTATTAAGAATATCCCAAACTTAATTGTTGCAATTGTTGCCCTATTTGCTTTCTTCTATCTTGGTAAAACTCTACGTAATTTAGTTAAGAAAGTTTTACAAAAAGTTTCTTACAAGAAGTCTGTTAATGAAATCCTAGGAACAACGACAAATGTCATTGTCATTGTTGTTGGTATTTTTACGGCCTTAGAGATTATTGGTCTTGAAAAAACTGTTACATCAATTCTTGCAGGGGCCGGGGTAATCGGTTTAGCACTAGGTTTTGCCTTTCAAGAAATTGCAGCAAATTTTGTTTCAGGAGTTCTCATTGCTTTTCGTGAACCATATCAAATTGGTGATATTATCGAAGTTGATAAGATTGTCGGTCAGGTAACAAATATCGAGTTAAGAACAACAGGAATCACGACATTCCAAGGACTTGAAGTTTTTATTCCAAATAAAGATATGTTTACAAAACCTTTTATTAACTACACAAGTACACCACGACGTCGAGTGGATATTTCTGTAGGTGTTTCGTATCACGATGATCTTGAAAAAGTTGAGAAGGTAACAAAAGAAGCGCTTGAGGCCATCAATGGTAGACTTGAAAATGTTCCGGTCGAAGTTTTCTTTGAAGAATTTGGAGCAAGTTCTATCAATCTTACAGCCAGAGTTTGGATTGATTATAGAGCAGGAGTCGCATTTTATAAGGCACGCCATGAAGCCGTTATGAATATTAAAAAATATTATGATAATAATGGAATTTCAATTCCATTTCCGATTCGAACAATTGAATTTTCAAATCAACTCGATGTAAATAAGAACTAATTGCGTCCAGTACACATTCTTTCCCAGCCCTTAACATCCTTAAGGGCCTTATTATAGTCACTACGGCATCCTTCATTAGGAACATATGAATAATAGAGGGAGCCGTTATTGATTTTTTCCATAATCTCTCGGCCTTCACCCGGTACGAATGCAGGACAACCAAAACTTCTTCCCATTATATTACCACGATTATAATAAGCCTCGTGCATTACAACACCTTGCGAACGGGCCTTATCATTAACGCCTTTAGACAGTCCATCTAAGCGCATTCCATTATAATTTCTTCCTGAAGATTTAAAAGTTGGCCAACCTCTTTGCCCTTTCACTCTTTCATCATGGCCACTAGACATATAAAATTCACCAGTTTTAAAAAAGCCTGGTCTCGTCATGGCCCATTGATCATGCTTAGGTTTTGCCTTTGCTGGTACACGACAGCGAACGAGTTTTCCAACATGGTTTGATGCCCTAGTCACTCTACCACTATCAGAGATTGTTGCATCGGCGTAAGTAACACCTCTAACTTTTCCACTACCATGAGACACTTTATACTTCTTAACTTCACCAGTTTTCATATCCAATAAGTAGAAACGTTTATTTTTAGAGTTCTTAGAATAGTCTGCAATTGTAATATAGTTCTTATTTTTAAATTTACTCTTATTTTTCTTATAATAAAGTAATGACTGTTTTAGCGCCTCGATTGGCACATCCTGATCGAGAAATTTTTCATAAAATTGGCAATCTTCACCTCTTGCAGCAGCTTCTGCTATTGCCAGCCCTTCTTCTAGAGCTCTTTTAGCCTCTGGGGCATGGTTTTCTATTACAGTATTAGGATCACAAGTAACTGCACTTTCAGGGCTCGAAATAGGATCCATTTCCACATCTTCAACTGCTTCATTTACTACGTTATCAATTTGGTTTTCGATGTCTTGGGCGTAGCTTGAGCTAGGCATACTTTCATAGGTATTAACGACAATGGCATTTGCATATGTATGTACGGCCAGTACACAAAGCAGAAAATAAACCTTTCTCACTGCTCCCCCTCCCAAAGATATCTCTCAATACCTTATCGGAGGACTAGGATATTTCCTTAATAATTATTCTTTATATTTCAATAAAATCAAGAAACTACACCATCTTCAACAATAGTCTCTTCAATAACTTTAAGCTCTTCTTCAGTAATTGGATCAGTTAAGTTCTTAATCCATCGATTCTGCTTAATGATGAAAATTGCAATGGATGCACCAAGAATATTACCAACAACAAATGAAAGATAAATTCCTGTTTGCCCAAGTGGTGTATGTTTTGAAAGAACATATGCAATTGGAAAGCGAATGACCCATAAAGAGACAATGGCCACCATCATGGAAATCATCGGGCTACCTCCCCCCCTCATTGCACCAGAGGCAACTTGTTGAACCCCAATCAGTCCAAAAGTCAGAGCGATAATTCTGATGAACTTTGCCCCTTCATTAATAACTGCAATTTCATTAGGAACAAAAACTTGTAAAGTTTGCTCAGCAAAAATAAAAAAAACAGCTCCAGCAATCGAAAGAGTAATGAAGATCACCCATAGCGCCTTACTAGTCACTTCTTTAGTTCTTTCAATTTTTCCCGCACCAATATTTTGTCCAACGAGAGTTGAAGTTGCCATCGCAAATCCTAAGCTTGGAATAATCATCAATGTTAGAACTCGAATTCCAATACCATAAGCTGCTAGTGCGATATCACCAAAGGTAGCAATGAGAAATGTCATCACCATCATGGCCATCGCTCGTGAAGATTGTTCCGTCGAAGCAGGAAAGCCAAGGTGAATAATTTTTTTTGCCAAAGAAAAATCAAAAGTGATTTTTGTGAAGTCTATCTTTATTCCACCTTTCCCTTTTGCAAGTAGGTAGAGTCCAATAACAGCAGATAGTCCTTGAGTACAAATCGTTGCGTACGCAGCTCCATCAACACCATAGGCTTTAATTGGTCCATATCCCATAATTAAAATGGGATCGATAACAAAGTTTAAAATAACAGAGAAGAGAACAATATAAAAAGGCGTCTTAACATCTCCGACTCCTCGGTACAGAGATTGGAACATCATATAGAGATAGCTAAAGATCAGACCTATAAATGAAATTCTCAAATAAGAGATAGTTATATTTTGTATTTCAACAGTTGGAGTCATAGCTCGAATGACATATGGAATTACTGCATAAGCAATACCAGCTAATACGGCCGATGTAATAAGAATAATAAATAAAGTATGAAGACATACTTTTGAAACCATCTTTGTATTTTTTTGACCAGTGAATTGAGAAACTAAGATCGTTCCCGAAACAGCAAAGCCTGCTCCCATAGAAATTAAAAGAAAGATTACTGGAAATGAAAGAGAAAGGGATGCGATGGCATTTGTCCCTAAGCGCCCAACCCAAAAAGTATCCGTTAACTGATAGGCCGTTTGTAGAAAATTAGCCATGACAATCGGTATTGATAATTTAAACAAAGACTTGATGACAGATCCTTGTGTAAGATCATAAACTCCCACAAATATCCTTTAGTAAGTAACCTAACTAAATTTAGGCTGCATGTAACTCTTGTGTATCATCATCTTCTTCATCTAATTCTTCAATCTTTTTTTTTTCAAAACACTCTTGTGCTGCTTCTAGGTCCTCTTTTAGTTTAGTTACTAAAAGAATTTTATCCCCTTTTTCAAAAACTGTAGCTCCATCCGGAATAATGAATGCCCCATGTCGCTTGATAAATAAAACGATTGCCCCAACTGGTAATCCTAGGTCAACTACTCTATTTTCAACAGCATAATCAGATTGCTTAAGTTCAAGTTGAACAATTCCATGCTTGGTTTGTTCGAGAAGTTCCATATCAACAGGAAAGTTTACTTCATCTTCTTGTTCAACAATAAGTCCTAGTTTCCTAGCAATAAATTTTAGGGTTGATCCCTGCATAAGAGCTGAAATAATCACAACAAAGAACACAATATCAAATAAGACATGGGCCTTTTCTCCAATGTGAGTTGCTGCAAAACTAGCAAAGACAATTGGTGTTGCCCCTTTGAGTCCGGCCCATGAAATAAAGAGTTTTTCATTTAAATTGAAACGACTCTTAACTAAACATAGGAAGACAGTAATTGGCCTTGCTGCAAATGTTAAGAAACAAGCAATGAAAAGTCCTGCCGGCGCAACTGTAAGGAGTCGATTTGGAAAGACTAGTAAACCTAACATAATGAAGAGACCAATTTGGGAAAGCCAAGTTACGCCATCAAAGAATAGGGAAAGTAAATTCTTATGAAGAATTTTACGATTTCCGATCATCATCCCAAAAACATAAACTGCTAAGAAACCATTTCCGCCAAGCTTTGTTGTTAAAGAATAGCCAAGAAATAACATGGCCATTGTAAGAGGTGGGTAGAGTCCATTAAAATCTAGTTTTACTACATTATTGATTAAGATGAATGAGTGAGCAGTTACCCAACCACCAATTAGACCAATAATAGGATTTGAGATAAACATGATTGCCGTCGTTTTGACATCTCCCATTCCTTGCTCAATGAAGCCAATGATGACAGAGACAAGAAAGTAGGCCATAGGATCATTACTCCCCGATTCAAAACGAAGAATATTTTTAACATCACCAACTTGTGCAGTTGGATCTTTAAATGCAGAGAAAACAGCTGCAGCATCAGTTGCCGAAAGAATGGCGCCGATAAGCAAGGATTCAAGTAAGCCTAAGTCTGTTACAAGATGAGTAAAGCCACCGACTAAGAAAGTAGTGAGCATAACTCCGATTGAAGAAAGAACGACTCCTCTTCCAAAGTCTTTTTTTACTTTGTTAAATGGAGTTTCAAATCCCCCGTTGAAAATAATTAGGCATAGAGCAACTAGGCTTAAAGAATGAGTTAGCTCATAATTACTAAAATTAATTCCCCCAATTCCATCTGATCCGGCCATCATCCCGATGAAGAGGAAAAGCACAAGAACTGGCAAACCAAAGCGGCTTGAGGACTTGCTGAGCACAATGCTTAAGAGTAGTAAGATTGATGCTCCTAATAGGAAATTGTTTAAGAACTGCTCCATAGGAATGGGCTTATCGGCAAAAATTGTCATAACTTTAGTAAAAACATCAGGTTATTAAGCTTTTTTTAGTGTGTATCAATCAAAATTTCACACTAGCTTTACTCTTTAACGAGACGAGAGTATGAATAAGAAAATTAATGTTTCAACCGCCAAACAAATATTAAAGGATCGAAAAGATGAAAAAACTCCTTCTAGTTATACTCATGATATCAACAGCTTACGCAAACGAAGTTACACCAAGTGCAACAGATATGAAGTTTGTGACTGATTTTACGACTTTTGCCTGTAAGAGCTTTCGCGATAAAGTAGCTGCACCCAACGAGATTGCAGCACTAAATGTGTCTTTTACAAAATTAGGGATCTCTGACTCGACAAGAAGAATTATTCTTGATGTCGAATCTAATGACGGGCAATGCTTCTATAGCGCTGACTTCTCAAGACAAAAGGGCTTTAAGAGACTTGATTTTGAAACATCATATATGACTGACTCTCCAAATTGTATAGAACTTAAAGAAGAGCTAGACCGCTATATTTCTCCAGGTTTTAAGTATGTCATTAAATACAATGCTTATATTTCTATGCTATTCTTAACAAAAGAGTTAACAAGCGTTTGCGATGAAGTAAGCGGAAATAAACTAATCGAGTTTCAGTGGAAAATTTAAAAGAAATTGAAAAATATTGCTTAAAAAAATCTAATATACCAAGTGATCTTTGCGTCGAACTGGGTGATTATACAAAAGATAATCACCCTCTTGGGCGCATGATATCTGGTGAGCTCGTGGCCTCACTTCTAGGCTTCTTTATTCGTTCAAATAATTACAAGAATATTTTAGAGATTGGAACTTTCACTGGCTACTCTGCTTTGGCCATGGCCGAGAATATTCCAAGTGATGGAAAAGTTGTTACAATTGATAAGAATAAAAAGATTAATACTTTTGCAAAATCCTACTGGGATCGTAGCGAAGTAAAAGACAAAATAGAGGCCCGCTTTGGCGATGCAAACCTAGTTTTAAAAGATTTAGAAGGCCAGAGGTTTGACCTCATCTTTATCGATGCAGATAAAGGAAGCTATAAGAACTACCTTGAGCTCTCTCTTGAGCTACTTAGTGAAAATGGTATGATTGTAGTCGATAACGTACTCTGGAACGGTAAAGTCACTAGTGAGACCATCGATCCAGAAGATAAGACAACGAACGCTCTTGTGGAGTTTAATAACTACATTGAGTCAAGAGATGATCTTTACAAGACCATGCTCCCTATTCGTGATGGACTTTATCTCATTCAGAAAAATAAATTTGCTTAAAGTCTTTTTTCATACTTATTAAGTTCACGAAGTACTTATCCCCTTCAGTTAGAACTTTATCTAATTTTCCAACATGAGATTCTCTATCGTAAGCAAACTCACGTACGCTATCATCGTGATGAATGATCCCGACAAATGACTTAAATTTTGAATTTAAGCTCGTATACTTCCCCATAGCAAAGTCACCATCAGAATTACCTAAAACAAAAACAGGAACCTTTCCAATATGTTCTAAAATCCCCACTGGCTTATTTTCTTTATCATTTAAGAAAGCAAGTTTGGCCTGATTTTGAAATTTAATTGAGCCATTCTCTAAAAATTTCTTTCCAAATCTTGTTCCAATAACTTGATAAGAAGGTAGATGGTAAACAATTTTATTTAAAACTCTAACAAAGTGAGTTCCCCCACCCGTTACAATAAACACCTTAAAATCAAAAGCTTCTAGTGTTCTCATTAGCTCAACACTTGGAGCATAAACTAGTTCCGTATATTTCTTATTAAGTTTCGGATGTTTTTTTGTTGCAAGCCAATTTGCCATATATTCCATATATTCATCATTCGTAACACCGGCCTGCATATCAAGTAGTGCCTGATATAGCTTTCCCTTGTCATCTACCTTAGGAAATTGTTCGACTACCTCATCAACAAGAGCATTACGTTTATTATACTTCCCAACAACGATATCTTTATAAAAGTCTATTAGTGCAATAAACTGAACATACATCGGATACTCACCCCAAAGGGTTCCATCATTATCAAAGACAGCGATCCTTTCACTCGCAGGAATAAAGTTTTTAGACTTTTCATCTGAAATATCTTTCAAATAATTCTTTATCTTTTTTGTTACAGGAGTTTCATTCCAATACTTCAGATCAGCTTTTGAAGAGGACTTTTTATTACAAGAAATAAAAAGAAAAATAGATATTAAAAATACTTTTTTATACATTCTCTACTCGTCTATTGTTAAGCTCATGTAAAATACTTGTTTATCCATCCCTACAGGAAGTTCAAAAGGAATTGTTACTGTCCTTGGCCCAGTAATGCGATCAATGCTTACATGTTCTCCCAAAATGACTTTTGGAGTCGTTCTCTCGACAGTAAGGCCAGTTATCTTATTTATTTCAGACTTAGCTTGACCAAGAACCATGTTAACAAATTCAGCTGCAGAATCAGTAATTTCACAGTTAAGTTCTTTTTGGTTTTCAGAGAACATTGTATTATAAATTGTTAGAAAACTAGCTTTATTAAAACAAAGGGCAAGTTCCCCATTGATCTTCTCACTACTTATTCCTATTAAACCCACAATATCAATTGTATCTTTAAATTCGTAATTAGGATGAACCTCTCCGGCCTGCAGCGGGATATTTAGTTGTTTTTTGAATACTTCAAGTAAAGCATTCAAGAATGGTTCGATTAACTCCATTAATAGCTCCAATTTCTCAATTAAGTAATTTTAATTGAGAAAAATACTTCGCACAAACAATTACCTCATTTTGCCGATAACCGGCCTATTATTAATCTAGTTTTTTAATCAGTTTCTAAGTCGCTAAAATGTGTAATTAAATAATTAATGCTTTCAAATAACAGTTATCGTAAACCAATGAAAATTGGCATTTTTAACCAGAGCACCAATTGTACAAAAAAGTAAATCGTGGTTAAAATAAATATAGATAATTTAGGAATTAAAATTTTAATAATGAACATAAAATAGTTTTTTATAAAGGAATCAAGTTATGAAAAGAATTTTAGTTATGGCCATCCTATTTGGTCAATTCGCTCACGCTCAATTTAAGTCAGAAGATGAGATAACATTCATTACTTCTGGTGGAAATACTAACAAAAAGACTTACGACTTTGCTTCTCGTAATTCATATAAGTGGGAAACAAACACACTAACTTTTAATGGTACGTACTCTTATGGTGAATCTGATGATGAAGTTGATGATGAAAACTGGAGTGCCCTACTTCGTTTCGATCATATCCTTTCAAAGAAAATAGATATTTTTGCAGCAGACCTACTTGAATCAGATCGATTCAAAGGCTTTTGGGCAAGAAATAATATCGATGTCGGTTTCAAGTATAAGTTCATTGATGAAGATAAATTTAAAATGCTTACTGAAATTGGCTATCGTTATACGAGAGAAAACTTTGTTCAAAATGAGCCTGACAATCATGAACAAAAACTTCGCCTTTACTATCAAGTGAGTAAAGAGCTTAGAAAAGGTGTAACCGCACGCTATTGGCTCGAATATATTCCAAGTCTACAAAATAGTGAAAACTATATTATAAATATGGAGCCTTCAATTCGAATGCTAATCAACAGTACATTCTCACTCAAAGCAGGTGTCCTTTGGGAATATGAGAATGAGCCAGTTGAAGGAAGAGACCAACATGACTACAAAACAACAATTAGTCTTCTTGCAAATTTTTAGGAGAATAAATGAAAGAATTATTAAGTGAAGTAAATATTAATAAACTTACAAACGTAGCAGCAGATTATGGATTTCAATTTATTAAAGTAATTGTTGTCTTAATTATCGGACTAAAAGTTATCAACTTCATTGATAGACTCGTTGATAAGGCCCTTCAAAAGAAAGAAGTTGAGCTTTCTTTAAGAGGGTTCATTACTTCTATAGTAAGTATAGCTCTTAAAATTGGGTTATTTATTACTATCATTGGCATGGTAGGGATAAAGACGACGAGTTTTGTCGCAATGCTTGGTGCTGCTGGTCTTGCCTTTGGTATGTCACTTCAAGGAGCACTTGGAAACCTTGCGGGTGGTGTTCTAATTCTTTTCTTCAAACCATTTAAAGTTGGAGATGTGATAGAAGCACAAGGTTTTACAGGTAAAGTAAAAGAGATAGGTCTCTTCTGTACAATATTAAATACAGCAGATAATAAGACAGTTATTCTACCAAATGGATCTCTTTCATCAGGAAGTATTGTTAATTTCTCAGCTGAGAATATTAGAAGAGTTGATATGACTTTTGGAATTGGATACGGAGATGATATCAAGAAGGCCAAAGAAGTCTTAGAAAAACTGACAAAGGAACATCCATTAATTCTTAACGAACCTGAAACCCTTATTGCGGTTTCGGCCCTTGCGGATAGTTCTGTTAACTTCGCAGTAAGGCCATGGGTAAAGTCAGCGGACTACTGGCAAGTAATGTTTGATATGCAAGAGAATGTAAAATTAGAATTTGATAAAGAAGGAATTTCAATTCCTTTCCCTCAGAGAGATGTTCATATCTACCAAGAAAAATAAACTCAAGAATATAATTTTCGAAAAGGTTCTTTGCTTACGCTTAGAACCTTTTTTCGATACCAATACCCAAATAATGTTGAATATCTAAATTTGGATTCAAAAATGACTTTCCATAATCTTCATACTCGCGAGAGTAGTGATCATCTTCAATGCCCATTCCTACTTTAATATAGACAACTGATTTCTTTGTTTTATAAACATTTGTCTTGGCCTCGACACCGTATTTATGGTTTATCTCACCATTTTGAGTGTATTGGCCATCATAGTAGAAGCGAGTTTCCACAGCAGGAAACTTCCCCTCACTATTTTGTGGCTCAAACTTAACTTTAAACTCACCACCTACTCCAATATAATTTTCATTACCACTTAATTGTGAGATTTGCCCTCCAGTATAAAATTGAGAGGCCGTTGAAAAAGTTCCTTCATCATTTTTATAATCGTAGATCTTTCCAACCTTAAATGTAGCCTTAGGCGATATCACTTGTTCCATATGTCCATAGTTCTTATACTGAACTGTTCCATTATTCTTAGACATTTTATGCCAAGCTCTTTGTGTGTTCATAGCAAGGCCATTATCATCTAAAATAGTTATACCTCCACCAAGTTGGACAAACGATTTTTTATCATCACCTACTTTTCGGTAAACACTAATATCAATATCATCTCTGTTAATACCTTCTTGATTCCAAGATCCGTCATCATTCTGATAACAGTATCTTTCATATAATCGTCCCATTATTTCAACCATTCCACATGGTTTTTCAACTAGTTTAGTATATGCCTTCGAATTATAGCTAAATAAGATATCTCCATTTTCAAATTTTAATTTCGCTGAAAGCTTAGAACCAAAAGTTAATCCTCGATCATCCCCTTCAAATCCACTACGATCATTAAAACTAGTTACACCTAATGCCATAAGACCACCATGTAATGGATTATCATTGGATGTATTTAATTCAAATTCGGTCCCTTCAAGTGCACCTAATCCAAATAGCCCCACCCTTTTAACATCGAGTTTTTCAATTTCTAACTCTGCGGTAAAAGCAACTTTTTCATCGCCAATAGTGATTCGAGAGTCACCACAGCCGTAGTTATCCGATTCATTAATTTTAGCAGCATCTGCTAAGCTCTCTTGTAAAATCTCCTCTGGTGCAGGTGCAGAGAGATGGTACGTTTTCTTTACTAACTTTAACCGTCTTTCTATTTCGCCGTGATCCTCAACAGGAATGCGGTTAAATTTTTCGAGAATCAGGTCGTTGTAACGAAATCTTGAATACTCAGAAATAGACTTTTCATCGCGAAAGATAAATTGATCTTTACTTCGATCATAGGTGATTGAAGTATCTCCATTACGATAGAGGACCCCTGACTCAGATGCTCGTGCCGATAATGAAATCCCCATGCATATGAATAAAATAAAATATAGTTTATCTCTTAATATTCTCACGTTTTACATATCGGTCACTTACATACCTTACCTTAGTAAAAGGGTAAGACTTTCTAAAATTTCATATACTTATATCAACTTAATCTGCTATAAATTAGGCGTGAAAAACAAAATCCAAGTCCTATTTGAAGATGATCACTACATTGCGGCCACAAAGCCCAGTGATCTTTTAGTTCACCCTTTTAAGGAAAGAAGCTCTGATCGTAGAAGTCTTCTTAGATCTCTAAAAAAGCAAACAGATCTTTACCTCTTTCCAATACACAGGCTTGATAAACCTGTTTCAGGGGTTGTCCTTTTTGCAAAGTCGAAAGAAGCGACAAGGCTTATGAAAGATCAGTGGAATAGTGATCATGTTTCTAAACACTATGTTGCCATGGTTAAAGGAATCTCAGAGAAAGAAGGTGTTTACGATTTCCCGATTAAAACGGACAAAGGTGTTCAAGATGCTAAAACAGCATTTAAAAGAATCACTACCAATGAAGAGTATAGCCTTGTTGATATTGAAATTTTCACAGGACGCCAGCACCAGATAAGAAAGCATTTTTCTCGTCGAATGCATAACTTAGTGGGTGATACTAAGTACGGACACTCTTCGATTAACAACTTATTTAGAAAAGATTATAAATTCTATCGTATCTTTCTTCATTCATACAAACTGTGCTTTAAGCATCCAATCACTCAAGAAGATATTATTATAGAATCTCCAGTGACTGAAGATTGCCTTAAAATTGCAAAGGATCTATTTGCTTTTGACCTCAGCAATATAACCAAGAAGATTGAAGAAAACTGACCATAGACTAGGATCACTTAACTTCTCTTCCTCTATATCTTCCACGGCAGAAATAATTGTTTCGTGACTTCTTAAATTAGAGATGAGTTCAAAAATTCCCTCTGAGATAATTTGAATTTGCATCTTCTCTTCTTTTTTATAAAGAATGACTAGCTCATTACCTTGAATGTCATCAAAGCTCTTATTACTATCCCCTTTTCTCATCTGCCATAACTGGGACAATTGAACATCAGACGAAAAAAGAGCGAAAGTACCTTTTAGTTCTAAAGGCGTTTCAAAGATTCCCTCTCCTAGCTCTTGAGGATTAAAAGCTTTAGAATTGTCTTCTTGATGAAATAAGTGCCAAAACGTTTTTTCAAATTCTGCAAGATCTTTAATGAAAGAAAACTCTTTCACTCGAGAGGTAATGAAATCAGGAAAATCATCACCGTAATGAAGAAGATTAGTGAACTCTGAAGGCCTAGATTCAACATAAGAAAGCGAGATATCCAGAAAATCTTCATCTCCTAAGACAAACCAACATGTTTCATAATTATCACCAATCACTTCTTGCAAGCGTGCACGATAGTCATTTTGATAAACCTCCAACACCTGCTCATTTGATAATTCTCCAATTGGTATCATCTCAGTCATAATATCTTCTGAGATATCCTTAGCAATGACACCCTTTAAAAATTTATTTTGAAACTCATCATGATTCATAAGAGAGCTCCTTCAAATATTTCTTTCGCCTTTAAGACTTCAGCTTCTAAGACAGGAAACTCTGGTATGTCTTCGTCCCATTCAAGAAGAATTGGAACATCGAATTTATGACAGTATTTTTTGAACAACTGCCATACTTCGGCATGAACGGAATGAGAATGAGTATCAAAGAGATGTGTACCAAGATCAGAGTAGCCGGCCAAATGAATCTGGGAAACATTCTTCGACTCAATTGACTCGAAAAACTCACTTGCATCAAATTTTTGGTTAATTGCATTCACATAGACATTATTAAAGTCTAAAAGAATTTTACACCCACTCTTATTAGCCAATTCATTTAGAAATTGGGCCTCAGTCATTGTCGAATTCTTAAGTGTAAAATAAGCAGAGAGGTTCTCGAAGGCAATCTCCCTACCATAGAAATCTTGGACCCTCATGACTTTCTCTGCAATGAAACCGAGGTTTTCTTCGGTATACGCAAAAGGCAAAAGATTGTGTAGATTTGAATGGGCATGCCCTGTCCAACACATATGATCACTTATCACGAAAGGATCAAAGTTATCATATAATTCTTTTGCCTTTTTCATGTAGTCAAAGTTTAAGTCTTCGCTAGATGCAATCGATAGAGAAACTCCATGAAACGCTATTGGATAATCTGCTCTAATCTTCTCTAACATTTTATATGGCCGTCCAAATGTCCCCATATAATTTTCGAGAAGGGCCTCAAACCACTCAACACCTTCTTTTGATTTTGAGTGCTCACTTTCCAAGTAGGGAAAATGAGTATGTCTTAATCCAACACCGTACTTTTGCATTTCTTACCTTTTGGCTACTTTTCCGCCTTTAGCATCACACTCATCTTTTGTAAGTTTAATTAGACCTTTTCCTTTACAAGAGTTTTGTCCACCACATTTAAGCTCAGCTTGGCATCCGTTTTTACCGTTACAAGCATCAACTTTACCATGACATGCCCCTTGTCCTTTACATGAGTTTACTCCGTAACACATTACTTCATTCGCTGAAGTTTCAGGCATTTTCTTTGTTTCAGTCCCTGTACAAGAGATCATTAGTCCTGCTACAGCAGCACCCATTAATAACGATTTTTTAGAATTCATAATATTCTCCTTTAATATTTCTTTTAAGAAGATTAGGGCCTTCTTACTTTGATATTCGAACTAATAACTAATATTGTTACACTCTATCTAATATTTTTAGTTAATTTAAAAATTAATAAACCTAAAGTTGTAATCACAATAATCGGAATATAATGAGATACAACTAAGTGTTGAGTTGAGAATGAACATCCAAAATATAGTATTACTAATGGAATCATTCCGCTTGTTAATAAGCCTGTTGCAATAGTTGCACTATTAAAAGCAATAAGGCCCTTTTTGAGCATATAATAATTGTGAACAAAGCCAATAATCATTAGTGCACTTAGCTCTTGATAGCAATTTGTACGATGCTCATGTGCAAGATCAACTCCTACAGGGTAAATAATATTGAAGATAATAAGTCCTAGTAAAATAATAAATGGGATAAAGGCAAGTTTGGCCTTTTTTTCGCTAAGAAGTCCGGGAATAGTATTAGTAAAACCAAGATAAGACCCAACTCCAAGAGCAATAATGGCAAATATCACTTGAATAACAAATTGTGTGTTTAATAAATACTTAAACTCAATTGGAGAGCTTATTGATATGGCAATAACGCTTAGAAGAAATTGTGGCACGGCCCATAGCATTGCACGAATACCGGGAGAGGCCAATCGTTTAATAGGCCTTAAATCACTCACTAATGAATTTATTAATTTTTCATTTACCATTATTAATCCTAACCGCTTTTTTTAGTTTTGCCATTGCACGAGAAATTCTCGTTCGAGTTGCTGCTTCAGAAATTCCAAGCACCCTTGAGATCTCCTTCGTCTTGTGCCCCTCAAGCTTTGCCATTAAAAGTGGCCTACGTAATTCTTCAGTCAGATACTTTTCAATAAGCATCTCTAATTGCTGTTCAACAGCAAGTCTTTCTACATTGTTATTCGTTGCATTAGTCTCTTTTGTGACGGCCTCATCAAAGATTTCTTCTCTTTCTTCTAATTTCGTGTATTTACGGATGTAATCAATAATTCTGCGCTCAATAATACAATTAATCCAAGGCATGATTGGCCTTTTAGGAGAATAAGTTGGGAGTGAATGATGAATACTTATTAATATTTCCTGACATATGTCGTCGCGATGTGACTCGTTAAAAACCTTAAAGGAAACAATTCGTTTTATTGTTTGCGATATCGTTTCCAAAAAGACGTGATATGCCTCAGTGTCACCGCCTTGGGCAAGAATAACTAGTTTCTTTAAATCATTCACAGAGCAATTTTAACATAGTATATTTATTACGAAACTAAATCATGAGGTGTATTTTTGAAAATTTATCATATCGTATGGTCGATGATTGCCGTTCTTGCTTTCCTCTTTATCCTTACTCCTTACTACCGAAAGAAGGAAGAGAAAAAGAATAAATTAGAAAGAGATTATTTCTCTCTTCTTAAGAATGAAATAGATAAGGAAGAGCCTTCTAAAGAGTTAATCGAAGCAGCTAAAAAAGTTCATACATCTAACTATATCGACACAGATGAGAAATTAATTGCGCAAATTAAAAACGATAAACAAATGATGAAAGCAATTTAATAGGAAATTAATATGAACGATGAAAATAATAATGAGAACCTATTAGAAAGATTAACAAATGACATTGATGATGCGAAGTGGGACCTTCTTAAGCCTCACCATGAAAGAGAAGCATTATTTATGATCACTGAAGAACTTGAACTTGCAGCTGTTGGATTTACAATGGCACGTGACGAAGTTGAATATATTAAGAAGTGGCTTGCTGACGAACAAATGTTTCGCCCTACGGATGAACAAATTGGAACATGGGAACAAGAGAATACAGAATTCCAATACCTAATTGTTCAACCATATGTTTTAGTTAAGATTAAAAGAGAAGGACTAAACTAATGATGAGACTCACTAGACTATCACTGATTACCGCTATTCTTTTAATAACAATATCTTGTTCAAAAGAGTTCCTTATTCAAGAGTCTACGAGTCTCGATAATTTTACCTGCCCATCAATCGATAATTGTCTTTCTTCAAAAGAAAAGAAGGCTTCCTCTAGCTATATCATGCCTTTCAAAATGCTGGGTGCAACGTCTGAAGAAAATATTGAAAAGCTTGCAAGTGTGATTAGAAAAATTGGTGGCCACAAGATAGAAAGAAACGATGTCTACCTAAAAGCAACAAATGAAGAAGTTCAACTTGAATTTATCCTCAACCAGAAAACTAAGCAGATTGAAGTACGCTCCCAAGTTTTAAAACATAGTTTCTTCTCATATAACCAGGGTAGAAAGGATATTGAGACGATTCGCTTCAACTTCTTCCAGGGCAATTTCTAGTCATTTATACCTAGTTAAAGACACCCCTAAGTTATGTTAAAATTTCTTCAGTGAAGAGATTAATCCTACCTATATTCTTACTAATATCATCAACTACTTTTGGCGCCGTTGACACAGGCGATGGTAGTGACCTTTCATGTAACTGGGTAGGTGCTATTCCTAGTGGAACCTATAATTGTACAGACCTTACAACAACAGGTGCGATTACAATTACAGGAGGTAATCCCCTTATTATCAAAGTTCAAGGTGACGTGACAATTGATCACACAATATCAGTAGCAGAAGGAATTGCAGGAGGCTACGGTCCAGGATTAGGTCCAGCAACACTTCCAGGTTCAGAAGGTTCAAGTGCAACGAATGCATCCTGTGGTGGCTCAAGCTTTGCAGATATTGGTGGAAGCGGTGGCGCTGGTGGTTCACATACAACTCTTGGTAGTAATGGCGGCTCAGGTGTTTCTTCTGGCCCAGTTGATGGCTCCGACACTCTTAGTGCTCCGGGATCAACATCTGTTACATATGACTCGGCCCTAAGCCTCGAATCACAAATGCTTGGTGGCGCTGGTGGTGGAAATGGCGGCGGAGGCTGTGAGCAAGGCGGAGGAACTGAACCCGGAGGAACACCTGGTGGAAGTGGTGGTGGAATTATTCACATCGCGGCCGGTGGAGATATGTATATCAATGCTTCAATCTTGGCCAATGGTGGAGCTGGACAGCCAGGAACAACTTCAGCTTCTGGAGACTCTGGTGGCTCAGGTGGTGGTGCCGGTGG